>CAYFSO010000116.1:0-9320 GCA_964345775.1 uncultured Leptospiraceae bacterium
ATCTATGCAGATTTTTTTATTGAAAATATAAATTTACATATAAGGATTGGTTCTAAGCCCCATTATTAATATTTAAATAGGGGAACTTCTGTGAAAACCATAAGAATTTATATGTGATTTAATGATACTTTTTTAAAAAATCAGAAGGGGTAATATGGGAAATTTAGGAACGGTTGTAAGTCAGGTTGTTGAAAAGTACAACAAGGACAGAACCAGGCTTATGGACATCGTGACAGATGTGCAGGGTGAGCTTGGTTACATGTCGGATGAAGCCGTTGTTCAGCTGGCAAAAGCTCTGGATATTTCAAAGGTGGACGTGGACGGAGTGGTAACTTTTTACCATTTCTTTTCCAAGACCCCTGTAGGAAAGTATTCAGTTTACCTGAACAACAGTGCAGTGGCAAACATGAAAGGAAGGGCCGCTGTGGCGAAAGCCCTGGAAGAAGCATCTGGTTGTCCATTCGGTAGAACAACTGAAGACGGGCTTATTGGTCTATTTGATACATCATGTATCGGTATGAATGACCAGGAACCGGCAGGAATAATCAACGGTGTGATCTTTACGGATCTCACTCCGGAAAAGGCGAAAGAACTTGTTTCAGACATGAAGGCCGGAAAAGATGTGAACGAAATGGTCAAGAATTATGGTGACGGCAATAACCAGTCCGAGCTTATCAAGGCAATGGTCAATAACAACATTCAGCGAAAGGGTCCCGTTCTTTTTTCACCTTTCGAGCCGGGCTCTGCTATCAAGGCTGCGGTTGCCAAATCACCTGAAGACGTGATTGAAGAAATAAAACTGTCTAATCTTCGCGGACGGGGTGGTGCTGGTTTCCCGGCAGGTATGAAATGGGACTTTACCAGGCAGGCTGAAGGTGCCAAAAAGTACATTGTATGCAATGCTGACGAAGGTGAACCAGGAACATTCAAGGATCGTGTGATCATGACAGAGATCCCCGAAATGCTTTTCGAAGGTATGGCTGTTGCCGGCTATGCGATCGGGGCTGAAGAAGGAATAATATATCTCAGGGCAGAGTACCTGTACCTGCGAAAATTCCTTGAAAAGGTTTTAGAAGACCTTCGCGCGAAAAACATTCTTGGCAAAAATGTTGCCGGAAAGGATGGCTTTAACTTTGATATCAGGATACAGATGGGTGCGGGAGCATATGTGTGTGGTGAAGAATCTGCACTGATAGAATCAGCGGAAGGAAAACGTGGAGAGCCCAGAAACAGACCTCCATTCCCTGCCCAGAAAGGGTACCTGGGATATCCAACCAGCGTGAATAATGTTGAAACCTTCTGTTGCGTGTCCCGTATCATGGTCGAAGGTGGAGAATGGTTCAACAAGATGGGAACGGCCCAGTCTTCCGGTACCAAGTTGTTGAGCGTGTCCGGTGATTGTAAAAAGCCCGGTATATACGAGGTGGAATTTGGTATCACCATCCAGACCCTTCTTGAGATGGTTGAGGGCCGAACAGCAAAAGCGGTACAGGTTGGAGGACCATCAGGCACCTGTGTGGCCAAGGCTGATTACGGTAAGAGGGTATGCTATGATGATCTGGGAACAGGCGGTTCTATAATAGTAGTAGGACCTGACAGGGATCTGTTCGATGTTGTTCATAACTTTATGGAGTTTTTCGTGGAAGAATCCTGTGGCTGGTGTGTACCATGCCGTGCGGGTAACCAGCTGTTGCTTGACAAGCTCGAAAAAGTGATGGCAGGTAAGGCTGCGAAGCAGGACCTGGAAGACCTCGAAGAGTGGAGCAAGATCATAAAATCCATGAGCAGGTGTGGTCTCGGGCAGACTTCTCCCAATCCCATAGCTACTACTCTAAAGAATTTTCCTGAAATGTACGAGGCAAAGATCCAGAAGGACAAAGATTACGTGAGCGAATTTGATCTCAAGGCTGCCGTACAGGAATCCTGCAAGGCAGCAGGTAGAATCCCTAATATAAAGGAACATTAATTATGAGTGAAATAAATATTACAATTGATGGTAAAAAGATTAAGGCGAAAGCAGGCCAGACCATTGTAGAGGCTGCCAGGGAGAACGGGGTATATATACCCACCCTGTGTGACTACGAAGGGATCAAGCCTGCGGGTACATGCCGTATCTGTACCGTAAAGATCGGTGGAAGAAATATGGCCGCATGCACAACTCCTGTAGCAGAGGGCATGATCATTGATAACGATATTCCTGAAATGAATGATTTCAGAAAGGCTATTATCGAAATGCTTTTCGTTGAAGGGAACCATATGTGCCCTGTTTGCGAGAAGAGCGGCAACTGTGAACTGCAGGCCCTTGCATACAGGTATACAATGCTGGCCCCAAGGTTCCCATTTCTGTGGCCACAGCGAACAGTGGACGCGTCTTTCCCCAAGATACTTATTGACAGGAACAGGTGTGTACAGTGCCTCAGGTGTGTTCGCGGAGTAACCACTGATGACGGTAAGCATATATTCGGCCTGGTAAACAGGGCAGGACATGCCATCATTTCTGTTGACCCTGAACTTGCTGGCCAGCTGACAGATGAAATGGCACAGAAGGCCATGGATCTCTGCCCGGTAGGTGCAATACTGAAGAAAGAAGTTGGTTACGTTGTTCCAATTGGCAAGCGTAAGTACGACGGCAAGCGTATTGGCAGTGAATACGATAAATAATCAGGCCAGACCCTATTACGGAGGATAAATATGAGTAAACCAGTAGTAGCAACAGCGTCACTGGCGGGATGTTTCGGATGCCACATGTCCCTGCTGGATATAGATGATAGAATTTTAAAGCTTATTGAGCTGGTGGATTTTAATAAGTCACCAATTGATGATATTAAGACCTTTACCAGGGAATGTGATATTGGTCTTATCGAGGGCGGGTGCTGCAACAGTGAAAACGTGGAAAACCTGCGGGATTTTCGCAAAAACTGTAAGATCCTCATTTCTGTAGGAGAATGTGCCATCATGGGCGGACTCCCGGCAATGAGAAACGGTATTTCTGTAAAGGAATGCCTGGAAGAAGCATACTTGAACAGCCCCACGGTAGACGATAACATTATTCCATGCGATGAAGAACTTCCAATGATCCTGGACAGGGTGTATCCCTGCCATGACATTGTGAAGATCGACTATTACCTGCCAGGATGTCCGCCCAGGGCCGATCTGATATGGGAAGCACTGGTGGCTTTAGTGGAAGGTAGGGAATTGGATTTACCGTACGAAGTAGTTAAGTTTGATTAATCGGGGAGACTATTATGGGTAGAAAAATTACGATAGAGCCAGTAACAAGGGTTGAAGGTCATGGCAAAGTGACCATTCAGCTTGATCCGCAGAATAATGTAACCGATTCAAGGCTGCATATAGTTGAGTTCCGTGGATTCGAAAGATTCGTACAGGGCCGACCTTACTGGGAAGCACCTGTAATGGTACAGCGTCTTTGCGGTATATGCCCGGTAAGTCATCACCTGGCAGCAGCAAAGGCACTGGATGTTATTGTTGGCGTTGGACCTGACGGTCTTACCCCAACAGGTGAGAAAATGAGAAGGCTAATGCATTATGGACAGATGTTCCAGTCACATGCCCTCCATTTCTTTCACCTTGTGTCACCGGACCTCCTGTTCGGTATTGATGCCGACCCTGCAATACGAAACGTCATAGGTGTTGCAATGGAACACCAGGACCTTGCGGTACAGGGTGTTATGATGAGAAAGTTTGGACAGGAGATAATCAGGGCCACTGCAGGGAAGAAGATCCATGGAACCGGCGCCATACCCGGCGGGATCAACAAGAACCTGAGCATCGAAGAAAGAGATGAGTTCCTCAAGGGTGCTGACCCCCTTAATGTTGACAAGATGATCGAGTGGTCACAGGGCGCACTTGATTTCTTCAAGGATTTCCATTCAAAGAACAAGGACCTCATTGACAATTTCGCCGCGTTTCCATCAAGCCATCTAAGCCTTGTAAGAAAGGACGGATGTCTTGACCTGTATCATGGTGTGCTGAGGGCAGTTGACTCAGAAGGCAAGAAGATACTTGATGATGTTGATTACCAGGACTATCTCCAGCACGTTGGTGAAGAAGTGAAAGACTGGAGTTACATGAAGTTCCCATACCTCAAGTCTCTTGGTAAGAAAGACGGCTGGTACACGGTAGGTCCTCTTGCCCGTCTGAACACCGCCGAGTTCATCGATACCCCCCTGGCACAGAAGGCATTCGAAGAGTACAAGGCATACTGGAACGGCAAGCCGGCAAACGCGTCCATGCACATGCACTGGGCACGTTTGATCGAGACCCTTCATGCTGCTGAAAAGATGAAAGATCTACTCAATGATCCCGATCTCCAGAAAGATGATTTGGTGGCAAAGGGAACCAAGACCAATGAAGGCGTTGGTCTGCTCGAAGCACCACGTGGAACTCTGTTCCATCATTTCAGGATCAACGAGGATGACCAGATAACAATGGCAAACCTTATCGTTTCCACTACGAATAATAACGAGCCCATGAACAGGGCGGTTAACTGGGTAGCGAAGAACCAGATCAGTGGACAGAAAGAAGTTTCAGAAGGTATGCTGAATGCTGTTGAAGTGGCGATCAGGGCGTATGACCCATGTCTCAGCTGTGCAACACATGCACTTGGCCAGATGCCCCTTGAATTGTCACTGGTCGATGCCGATGGTAATGTAATTGACCAGGTAAGGAAGTAGCATTGAAGCAATACCGGAAAATTTTAATATACGGTTACGGTAATCCAGGAAGGCAGGATGACGGTCTTGGACCTGCAGTGGTAGCTGCTATGGAAGCAAAAGCTGATGAATTCCCGCACGTGGAATATGACTGCAATTATCAGCTTAACATAGAGGATGCCATGAATATCAGGGAATACGATGCCGTCATCTTTGCCGATGCTTCCCTGGACTGTAATGAGCCCTTCGAATTTTACAGGCTGGAACCGGCTAAGAAGATCACCTTTACCACGCATGCCATGTCAGCAGAATCAGTGCTGGCGCTGGGCGTTGATATGTACGGAAGTATCCCCGAGTGCTACATGCTGGCAATACATGGCTACGAGTGGGAGATGGGATACGAAGAATTGTCAGCCAGGGCCGTCCGAAATCTTGACAGGGCTATGGATTTTCTGGTAAAACTGCTTACAGATGATTCTCCGAATGCATTTGCTGATGCTGTTGAAGCATCTAAGGCAATAAAAATATGAAAACGCAGGAGATATACTATGTCAGATAAGAAAGTAATTTTAGTTATTGATGATGATCCGGATATTCTTGATTCCATAAAAGCTATACTCAGTGCCAACGGTTTTGATGTTGAAACAGCAATGAGTGGCAAGGAAGGGGTTGAAAAGGTAAAAGAAACTAATCCTGACCTGATTCTTTGTGATATGATGATGGAACGGATTGATGCAGGAACCAAGGTAGCACAGGAGATAAGGAAAGATAATCCTGATTTACCCATATATCTTCTCAGCAGCATAGGTTCTGCTACTGCGAGCAATATTGATATTGATAAACTCGGTTTCAACGGTGTATTTCAGAAACCCGTAGACCCCGATAATCTTATCAATGTAGTAAAAGATTCACTGGGAATGTAATTTAGTATTATATCTCGATTCATAAAAAGGGAGGTTCTAACCTCCCTTTTTATTATTACGCAAAATAATCTTGAAATTTTAACTAACCTGTAATAGCATCAAAGTAATATTCCTGACACCGCATAATTGCTGATAAAAATGAACAAGTGCAGGAGGGGTAGATGAAAGAAGATCTCCGGGGTATTGAATTTATGGTAGGTATCCCATCATACATGGAATCTGATTCAATAAGTTACGTAGTGCAACAGGTTGACGAAGGTCTTACAAAGTATTATGGTAAATACAAGACCGCAATAGTAAATGTTGATAATAACAGTGAAGATGACACAAGGGGTGCGTTCCTCAATACGAAAACCAGAAATATAAAGCATTATATAACTACGCCAAAAGGCGTACGAGGGAAGGGGAATAATTTCCTCAATCTTTTCAAGTTTGGGCGAAAACAGGTAGATACACTTAAAGGTGCGGTTGTTGTTGACGCGGACCTGAAATCAATAACACCTGAATGGATAAAACATCTTGGTGAGCCCGTTTTAAAAGGATATGATTACGTACTTCCCCGATATTCGCGGCATCAATTCGATGGCACCATTACCAATCACATCTGTTATCCATTATTGTACGGGCTTCTTGGAGAGGACATTCGACAGCCAATAGGAGGGGAGTTCGGTTTTTCTGCGGCCCTGATGAACTACTGGCTTGACCAGAAATGGATCAATACAACGAAGCAGTATGGGATCGATATTTTTATGACCATGCATGCAATACTTGGTGGATACAGGGTGGCAGAGGCCGGCCTGGGGGCGAAAATACACAAGGCAAGTGCACCAAAACTGGGTCCCATGTTTACACAGGTTGTGACAACGCTGTTTGATACCATCCTGGCCGAAGAGAAGAGATGGATGGGCATGCCGGTAGTAAAACCACAGAAAAAGAAACTTTTTGGACTTACCCGGCTTGATCCTCCACAGGAACTGAAGATCAATATCAGGGAAATGAAGAACAAGCTGAGAGAAGAGTATTCGCCAAGGGAAAAAATACTGAAGCGCTACCTCAATGAATATACCAATTTTACCCTGGACAGGATGTTTGAAACAGATCATTACGAACTTGACCTTTTTAACTGGACCCAGGCCGTGTACCAGCTACTGCACAGGTACAGCATGGGATCCAATAAGATAAAAAAGGACATAGTTGAATTATTAAAGCCGCTGTATTTTGCACGTTCTGTAACCTTTGATTACATGACCTGGCGTTATAATGTACAATACGCCGAGGAAGCTATACTTTCACAGGCGAAAGCATTTGCATCTCAGAAGCCCTATTTCCTGGGATTGTATCTTCATGAAGCAATGAAACATGCGAATGACAACAATAGAAAATAATAACAAGTCTTTTGCTTGACTCTGCTAATTTGTAATAAAAATATGAGTATGTGTATTAATATATGTCAACGCGTGGAGAAGCCAATGGAGAAATTCTTTTATCCCCGGAGCATGGTGGTTGTCGGTGTTTCAATAACAAAGATAAATCTTGGAAGGTTGATACTGATGAGCAATCTTCAGCAGGGATATGCGGGAAGATTATATGGTGTAGGTGCCAGGGAAGGAGAAGTTGATGGGGTGCATGTATATGACAGCATACGCGGCCTTCCAGAGACTCCCGATGTTGCCATTTTGATTACTCCCGCGAAGACTATACCGGACCAGCTGGAGGAATGCGGTAAAAAGGGCATCACACATGTGGTAATTGAATCCGGAGGATTCAGCGAGTTTTCCGGTGATGAGGTTGACCTTGAGAAGGAAATTCTTTTCATAGCAAAACGTTACGGGATAAGATTGATCGGTCCTAACTGCATTGGAACAGTTAACTTTGAGATACACATGATGATGCCATTTGCCCTTTTCAAAAAAGGCAGCAGAACAGGTAGCGTGTCGCTTATTTCTCAGAGCGGGGGGGTGGGGAACACCTACCTGCATGGCTTACCCGAAAACCACATATTCCTGGCAAAGTTCGCAAGCGTTGGTAATAAACTGGATCTTGACGAGGTTGATTTTCTGCAATATTTCATTGAAGATCCAAAAACAAAAATTATATTATGCTATCTTGAAGGATTCAGCAGGGGACGCGAGTTTTTTGACCTGTCCATGAGATCTGATAAACCCATTATTGTCCACAAATCGAACAGGAGCCCGGAGAGTGCGTCCATTGCACAATCACATACCACGGCACTATCGGCAGGAGATGACGTGGTTGATGCCGCCTTCAGCCAGGCTGCAGTTATCAGGGCTGATGACGAGGAGGAAGTTATCCGGGCGGTAAAGGCAATGCAGTTGCCCCTGATGCGCGGCAGGAAGGTGGCGGTCCTTTCCCGTTCAGGAGGACACGCGGTTATATCGGCTGATGCCTGTGCCAGGTTTGGGTTTGAAATGATCGATTTCCCTGAACCATTTCTCCAGGCTGTCCGCAGCATGTATGAAACCAGGGTAATATCACATCAGAATCCATTGGATCTTGGCGAAATTTTTGATTATACCATTTTCACAAGAATACTGGAAGAAGCACTGAAGCTTGACGAGGTTGACGGTGTTCTATTCAATCACCTGTACCAGTCAGAATACGAGGCGGATACTTCACGTACTTTCCTGGACAGTGTTGTAACACTTGTTGAGAAGTATAATAAACCGGTGATGGTGACGATGATATCTGACGCAGAGGAGCTGCTCGATATTAATAAAAATCATCCAATGCCGGTATTCTCAACACCAGTTTCGGCTGCAGGCGCCCTGAACATATCTGCAGAATATTACGAAAAGAAACAGCACCGGGATAACCGGGGACAAGATGAGGAAGAACTGGTTGATCTCAACAGTATTGATGAATACCTTTCTGCACCGGTGTATCGGCATAGACAGCCGCTGCTTAATGAAAACCTGGAAATATGCGCCCTTGCAGGCATGAGATCGGTCAGGGGCAAAAAAATTAAAACCGTTGACGAGCTGGAGAATGTCTCTATATGTTTTCCGGTTGCAGCCAAGCTTGTATCTGCTGACGCATCACATAAATCAGATGCGGGAGGAGTGCAGCTTAACATCTCTAACTATGATGAACTTGCTGATGCCATCATGGAGATGAAAGGATCACTGGAAAAATATTCTCCGGGAGCAGATTTTAATGGTGTATATGTGCATGAGATGGCGCCTTCCGGAGCCGAGTTCTTTGTAGGCGCACGAAGAGATCCGGTATTCGGCCCCCTGGTGGTGACCGGCATGGGTGGTGTTTTCATTGAACTTTTTAAAGATGTGTCAATGCGGCTTGCTCCTCTTACTGTTAACGAAGCATGGGACATGGTGCAGTCACTTGCTTCGTATCCGCTTTTAGAGGGGTCCAGGGGTAATCCTCCCCTGGACACGGAAGCCCTGGTTGAACTGATCATGCGTGTAAGTGACCTGATTACAGGAATAAAGTATATAGAAGAAATAGACCTTAATCCCGTTTTTATATACGAAGATGGAAAAGGCAGTACCGTTGTAGACTGCCGCATTTTCATTGACAATACCAGCCGGTTCAGTGTGTTGCCATCCTGAATAAAATATTCCACCACTCCATGAGATGGTGGATCTGCTTGTCAGGGATCCCCATTTCGGCCAGTGGCTTCCCATATGCATTTTTTTATAATTTGAAAATACCCCATGTTGTACTACTCTTATTAGTATGATAATCT
>CAYFSO010000117.1:0-9276 GCA_964345775.1 uncultured Leptospiraceae bacterium
TAGCGGTTGTGTTTCCACTGGTCATCGTATACCGGTTCACCCCCATTGCCGGGCGTGGCGGCCACGTTGGTACTGAATTGCTGATTCCACTGCTTGTGGTGGCCCTGCTGGGTAATCTCTACGAGGAAACACTTTTCAGGGGCTTTTTCCAGGGATACCTTGAAAAGGTGATGGAAGTGCCGGCGGTTCGGGCCGCAATACTCTCGGGTGTGGCCTTCGCCTTTTGTCACGTGTTCCTTGCATTGACGGTAACCAACGTTGGCTATCCCCTGCTTGCTTTCGCCCTCTACGAGGGGGTCATTGCCGGCCTGGTAAGGATGCGTGCAGGCACCATCCCCGCAACCATAACCCATGGCGGCGCCATATTCATACTCAGCTCAGGGCTTGTGTGAGGTATATCACCTGTCAGCTTTTCACCCTCACATCACCAAGCCTTTTAATAAGGCCCTCGTCCTCTATCCTGTTAAGGAGTGGTATGATATACTTGCGGGAAAGGCCGCCGGCCGCCTCCTTTGCCTCCGGAACCGTAACAGTATCCTGCCGGTCAAAAAGTGTCATTACCCTGTCCCGAAGGTCCGTGTACACCGACTGGTGGTATACTATATTTCCGTCCAGGCTGGTCAAAAAACCAAGTTTCACCAGCCTCTTTGCTATATCCTTCTTCTTCCTGTCTTTTATCTTTTCCAGCTCCAACCCTTCACTTCCGTTTCCCAATACTTCATCAAGTATTGCCTTCATGCTGCCATCAAGCTGGTCAGCGGTAATGCTTTCACCTGTAAAGAATTTGCCGTCCTTCTCCAGTATCTTTTCAGATTCCATGATATACGGCAGGGCAATTTTACATATTGGAAGATCAACACCGGCAAGATCGCTTATCTCGTTAATGTTGATACCCGAATTATTCTCAATGGTTTCAGTGATGCGTGCAACAGAATTATTGTAATCTTCACTGTCAATTACGTGATCATTGAAGATCTTTACCAAACCATTCTCTTCCAGCTCGGACAGGTGTTTCTCCAGGGTCTTATCGTTTTCCCTGAACATGGAAAAGACATCCTTCCGTGCCATCCATTTCCTGGCTGATACGTTGAAACGCATCAGTTCCGGGGTAGTAAATGTTGTCAGCAGGTGGCTTTTATCCCTGATGGTTTTTTTCCAGGTATTGTCATAGCCGGGGAACAGCACCATGCCGCCGCCAAGTATCCTGTATCCACCGGGATTGGTGAGAATAAAACGTTCACCGGTAAAGAAATACCACGGCTCCTTTAACTTTATTACCGCCATGAATTCCTGCCTGCCCCTGTCCTTTTGGTCCAGGTAATTGCATTTGCCCCTGGTAAGAACAGTCCCGGCCAGCAGTTCGATCTCGGCGTTGTTTTTCAATGCTTTTCCCTGTAAAAGCTGTATCTTTACCACAACGTTTCGGGACTCAACAAAGAAATTACGTCTATATACTACATGGCCCCGATGAAGCTCGTCAAAGGAGACACCGGTGAGGTTCAGTGCCGTCCGCTCTGAAGGATTTCCTTCCTGTTGCTGGCTGTAATGACTCTCGATCCTGCGTATCTTCACTTCCCTGTTCAGTGGAAGTATTCCCACGGTATCGTTTTCATGAAATATCCCGTTTTTCAGTGTGCCCGTCACCACGGTACCCACACCCTTTGGGGAAAAGACCCTGTCGATAAACAGATAGGGTTTTTCTGAATTTGCCAGCCTGGGCAGCTGCCTCAGGTTGGCCGCGATAGTCTCTTTCAGTACATCAATGCCCTCGCCGCTTTTTGAGGACACCTGTACCATGTCGGCGTCATGATAGGGTGTATCTTCCAGTTTCTGTTTTACCTCTTCTTCAACGAACTCCATCATCTCGCTGTCTGCAAGATCGATCTTGTTCAATACAACGATAATCCTTTCAATGTCCAGCAGCTGAAGCACCCGAAAGTGATCCTCTGTCTGCGGCATCCAGCCATCGTCAACGGCAACAACCAGGAGGGCTATATCTATGCCCCAGGCACCTGCAACCATGTTCCTGATAAACCGTTCATGCCCGGGCACATCGATTATACTTACCACCCCGAAACGCGGCAGCTCTATGCTGGCAAAACCAATATCTATGGTTATCTTTCGTGACTTTTCTTCCGGAAGCCGGTCACAATCCACTCCTGAGAGCTGCTTAATAAGCAGGGTCTTGCCATGGTCGATATGTCCCGACGTGCCAATAATATACATGATCTGTTATTTCCTCTTCCCTTCAGCTTCCATAATATAAAGTATTTTTCCTGCTCGGGGTTTGTCAATACAATTCAAAGGATACTGGTATATCAACCGTAATTAATAATTATTAACTCGTTCGCAGGTCGTAAATCGTTAAACGTGAGTAATAGCGTTATATCGATATTTTCGATACATTAAATTATTTAGTTTAATATTTGACATAGAAAGCCATTGAAATAATTATTTTCACTTATGGACACAATATACTTTGACAACGCCGCTACTTCATGGCCCAAGCCTCCCCGGGTCATAGAAGCCATGAACAGGTACAATGATATGATCGGCGGGAATCCCGGGAGGTCGGGACACCATCTTTCCGTTGAAGCCGGCCGCATTGTACTGGAGACACGTGACCTTGTTGCCCAGATGTTCAATATTGATGATCCATTCCAGCTGGTCTTCACAAAAAATGCCACTGAAGCGCTGAACCAGGCAATTTTTGGCATGCTGGGATACGGGGGCCATGTGATCACCACCGGCATGGAGCACAATTCTGTCATGCGCCCACTCAGGTACCTGGAAAAACATGGTCTTGAGATCACCGTTGTGCCATGCTCCACAGAAGGGATCATTGATCCGGATGACATTAGAACATCCATACGTCCGGATACCGGTATGATCATCATGACCCACGCTTCCAACGTGACAGGCAGCGTTATGCCCGTAAAAGACGCGGGCCGCATTGCGCAAGACCATGGCATTGTCTTCTGCGTTGACGCGGCCCAGTCGGCCGGATCCATACCCGTTGACGTGGAGGACATGCACATCAGCCTGCTGGCATTTACAGGACATAAATCACTTCTGGGCCCGCAGGGCACAGGAGGGCTCTATATCCGCAATGGGCTTGAAAAGGAGATTACCCCCCGTATGATGGGGGGCACCGGAAGCGGCTCTGAATTCGAAGAGCAGCCCGATTTCATGCCCGACAGGTTCGAATCCGGGACTCCCAATACCATAGGACTGGCAGGACTGGGAGCAGGTATGCAGTTTACCAGCGACAACGGTATTGAGAAGATCAGCGTAAAAAAGTCATCACTTTCTTCATTGTTTATTCAGGGTGCTGAAAGCATAAGCGGCGTACATGTACATGGCCCCGGACAAACGGAGAACCGGACACCTGTTGTATCGTTTTCGCTGGATGGATTCTCTCCTTCTGAAGTATCACAAATTCTTGATGAAGAATTTGGCATCATGTCAAGGCCCGGCCTGCATTGCGCCCCGGCAGCACATCGCACCATCAACACCTTCCCTGAAGGTACCGTGCGTTTCAGTTTCGGGTATTTCAACACCGAAGAAGAGATACTGTACAGCCTGCGTGCCCTTGAAAAAATAACTGGTAGAAAAATGGAGAAATAATATGGCAGAAAAAATCGATGCGAAAGGTCTTGCGTGCCCACAACCCGTGGTACTGACAAAAAAAGCACTGGAAACCACCGAGACGGTCATAGTGACGGTGGACAACGAAACGGCGAGGGAGAATGTAAAGCGGCTTGGAGAAAAACTTGGATGTGCTGTACACATAGAGAACGGTGATACCGGCACATTTGATCTTACCCTGTCAAAGAGCGGTCCTGTTCCGGCAACGACAGAAAGAGAAAGCAACAAGCCGGATAATTCATCCGTAACAGGGCCAGGTGTATTCGTAATATCGGCCAATACCATGGGCAGCGGTGATGATGAACTTGGAGCCCTTCTCATGAAGGCTTTTATTCACACCATTTTCGACCTTGATCATCTCCCCGATTCGCTGATCTTTTATAACACGGGAGTGAAACTGGCGGTAAAGGATTCAGATATCCTGGATGACCTGAAGAAACTTGAAAGCGACGGTGTTGAAATACTGGTGTGTGGCACCTGTGCCAACTTCTTTGACATTAAAGATGATATAGCGGTGGGTATTATATCGAACATGTATGATATTGCCGGCACCATGTCAAGTGCGGGGAGAATAGTAATGCCATGATACCCCCGGACAGGTATTGCGTAATTCTGTTCAAATCCGTAAGCCACGCCCTGAGGGCCGAAAAGATCTTAAAAGAAAAGAATATTACTTTTAAGATAATACCGGTACCAAAAAGCATCAGCTCTGATTGCGGTGTGTGTATCCGCTTTACCCAGGACCAGGAAAATGTCATCAGGGAGGCCCTGGACGGCGTTGTCCCATACAGCGAAATTCGCCAATTGTAAGCATCTTACACGGGTCACTCCAGGTTACACAGCATTTCAACCAGCACCTGTTGGGGAAGAGTAAAATTTTTCTTTTTCTGGAACACCAGGTAGAAATCCCTGTTGATATGCAGACCCGCCACGTCTATTATCTTGAGTTTCTTGAGTTGCAACTCGTTTTCGATGCATAAATTTGAAATGAATGCTACACCAAGTCCCTGGCTTGCCATTTCTTTTACCGCCTCGGAAGTATGACATTCCGCAACTACGTTCAGGCTGGATGCATGGATACCGTGCTGTTTTAACGCATTCTGATAAGCCGAAAGCGTACCGGACCCGTACTCCCTGCCAATAAAGGGCAAGCTGGTCAGTTCTTCCATTTGCAGGATGTCAGGGTAATCATGGTTACCCACAAGTACAATTGTATCGCTGATGATATTCTTATAGGTAAGGGATGGATGCACAATTTTTTTTCCGACGATCCCGATTTCTGAATATCCCTGCCGAACCATCTCCACGGCCTCCCTGCTGTCGTGAACATCAACATGAAAAAAATGACCCGGATGATTCTTGAGTATCTTCGAAAGTACGTGAGGCAGGATGTAGCCGGAAGGTATTGTGCTTGCTACAATTCTCGTAACGCCACCCGCGGTTGACGCTTTCTCCAGGTCGGCATGAAGCTTTTCCACGCATGAAGTGACATTTTTACAAAAGTCTTTAAAAACGACACCCTCAGGTGTTAACGCAAAATTTTTACTGTTCCGTTTTATCAGGGTAACCCCCAGCATATCCTCAAGTTGCATCAGGTGATGGCTGAGCGTAGACTGCCCCTTGTGCAGTTTTCTTGAAGCTCTTGTAATACTCTTTTCATGTTGTATTTCAAGAAAATATTTCAATTGCAGGTAATTGAAATCAGGTTCTTTCATTATCACCCTCTAAAAAAATAATGTATCAGGGGAGAGAAGGACGTGTATCCCGCTCCCCCCTGGTACTTATGAGATCTTTCTGTTTCCAGATGATAATGATTGGGCCAGGCTGAATGCCTTTCTCTTCAACGAGGGAAGACCCAGTGTAAATATCGACAGGAATGCGTAGATGCTCTTGATCTCTTCAGCTTTTGCCATGTCAATTGCATGTGCATCTTTACCGGTTGGCAGACCGTATTTTTCGGGTGCATCCTTTAAAACGGATATCACACCAAGTCCGCCGAATTCTTCCAGGCCATAAATACACGCGTTTGGATAGGTTCCCTTGATCTCTTCAAGCCTTTCCTTCGCTTTCGCTATCATCGCCTGCCGGTGACCAAATTGAAGCGCGTAAGATGGACATGTATTCACACAGGCAGGTACATCCCTTTCATTCAATGTACACGCGTTACACTTGTGAGATTTATCCTTTCTTACTATCTCCTGGCCAACATCGTTCTTATGTGTAAAATCACTTACCTGCGGCACTTGGTACACACAGGCATTCACACACGCGCCACAACCAATACACTTATCCTGGTCGATGACCACCCAGCCATCAACCCTGGAAATGGCATTCTCGGGACACACTATCATGCAATTTGCTTCATTGCAGTGATTACACTTTGTATGCTTTATAGACCATACAGGGTGAACGGGATTTCTTCTATCAAGCCTGGAAAAAATCACGTGATTCCAGGTAATAGCCGATAACGCCACCGGGTTGGTATACTCAACACCCTGGAAAAACTCGGTTTTTTCACCCGGTAATCCATTCCACTGTTTACAAGCAACCTGGCACGCGCGGCATCCCTGGCATTTCGTTATATCTACTAAAAAAGCTTTATCTGCCATTTGTCACCCTCCTATACCTTTTTAATGTCTACCAGGAATGCTTTAAATTCCGGTATCATAGTATTTGCATCTCCGATATGCGGAGTAAGGGTGTTACATGTATCTCCAGAGGCATCACAGCCGTATCCGAAATGCCAGACCATGCCCACCATCTCAACTTCTTTACCGTTGATAAGCCATGGCTGAACCCTTTCTGTCACAAGGGCGAAGGTTTCAATGGCCCCTCTCTTTGAAGATATCTTGACCCTGTCACCATTCTTGATACGTTTCTTCTTTGCAAGTGAAGGACTGATCTCGCAGAACATGTCCGGTACAAGCTCGGTAAGCCACGGGAGGTTCCTTGTCATGGCACCGGCCTGCCAGTGCTCGGTGACCCTGTACGACGTTGCCACGTAAGGATACTGCGCCGAACTGCCATATTCAGAAACAGTTGAAGGCAGTATTACCGCTGCAGGATTGATCTTCTGCGAATTCATTATATTACGGGTAGGGCTTTCCATGGGCTCGTAATGCTCAGGTAAAGGACCATCGGCAAGCCCGCTGGCGAAAAGTCTCCCTACTCCTTCAGGGATCATAATAAACGGATTCTTCTTTCCAGGAGGGGCTCCACCATCCGGAACATCACCAACCCACTTACTGCCATTCCAGCGAATAACCGGTTTTTCAGGATTCCAGGGCTGTCCCTTGAGGTCTACACTGGCCCTGTTGTATATGATCCTTCTGTTTACGGGCCAGCACCATGACCATTCATGGTACATTCCCATGCCTGTCTTGTCTTTCTTGCCTCGCCGGGCCATGTGATTCCCGTCCTCGTTATAACTTCCGCTGTAAAGCCAGTTACCGCTTGCAGTAGTTCCGTCATCTTTCAGCTTGGTAAAGTTGGCCAAAAGTTTTCCCTGCTCATCGTTGCTCTTCCAGGTAAACCCATTGATCTCCTTTGCAACCATGTGCGGATCACACTCATGGTGACCTTCGGGAGTATAATTCCAGTAGGCCTTGAGAATTGGATCCGGAAGGGCAACCTTTTTACCGGCTTTCACATCTTCCTGGTACAGTGTCCTGATCTCCTTGAAGAGCTTATCTATGAAATCCATGTCTGTAATTGCATCTCCAGGGGGATTCTGCGCCTTGTAGCGCCACTGTGCCCATCTTCCGGAGTTGGAAACGCTTCCTTCTTTCTCTACCGAAGATGCCATGGGCAGCAGAAACACTTCTGTTTTAATATTCTTCGGGTTAACTTCGGGACGTTTCCAGAATATGGCCGTGTCTGTTTCAAAGATGTCCGCGCAAACCAGCCAGTCCAGTTTTTCAAGAGCCTTCGCTTCTTTACTCGAATTTGGACCGCCAACCACGGGATTTGTTCCCATCAAGATGGCACCCTTGTGCATACCCGCGTACATATCCTCGAAAAGTACTATATGTGGATATGGTTTCGAAGCCTTGGGTATCCAGTCATAACCAAAATCGTTATCCCTGGTTGCATTGTCACCAAACCAGGCCTTCAAGAGGCTGACCAGGTATTTAGGCTTATGCTGCCACCAGTTAACGCTCATGGGATCGCTGGTGCCGGGCGTATTGTTCTCGATATACGCCTGCAGGTTCACATCTTTTTTAGTCTTCGGTATTCCAAGATAGCCGGGAAGGATATGCCAGAGTATACAATGATCTGTTGACCCCTGCACATTGGATTCTCCACGCAGGGCATTGATACCGCCGCCTGCCATCCCAATGTTACCCATGAGGAGCTGCAGCATGGCATAGGTCCTGATATTCTGCGTGCCGATGGTATGCTGCGTAGTTCCCATGGCATACATTATGGTTGCAACCCTTTCAGGCTTATGGGTACTGGTATACAACTCGGCGATCTGTTTAAACGAGTCTACCGGACACCCGGTTATAGCAGAAACTTTCTCAGGTGTATACCTGGATACATGCTTTTTCAATAACTGGTATACACAATTCGGGTCCTGCAGGGTTTTGTCCTGCTTTGGAATACCGTCCTGGTCTAACTGGTATCCCCATGTATTCTTGTTATACTTCCTTGCGCTTCCGTTGTACCCGGTGAAAAGACCATTCCTGAATCCGAACCGGGGATCCACCAGGTATGACGCGTTAGTATAATTAACCACATATTCCTTCTGGATCCTTTCATTCTGAATGGCATAGTTAATAATACCGTTCATGAAAGCTATATCTGTTCCAGGTCGTATGGGAGCGTAAAGGTCTGAAAGTGAGGATGTTCGGGTATATCTCGGGTCAACGCTGACAAGCTTACCACCATCGTCTCGGGCTTTCTGAACCCATTTAAAAGAGATTGGATGATTCTCAGCCGCATTGCTTCCGATTATCATTATGACATCAGCATGCTTGAGATCTATCCAGTGATTTGTCATGGCACCCCGGCCAAATGTGTTCGCCAAACTGGCGACAGTTGCGCTGTGTCAAATACGCGCCTGGTGTTCCAGGTACGATATACCCATAATACGGGCGAATTTTGACCAGACGTAGCATTCTTCGTTATCGAGTGCGGCACCGCCAAGACCAACCAGACCGCTGGCCCTGTTTACCGTATACCTGCCTTCCTTTGCAACAAAGGTCTCATCACGGGTATCTTTGACACGTTTCGCGATCATTTTTATCGCATCGTCCCAGGATATCGTTTCCCATTCAGATGATCCGGGTTTTCGATACTGTACCTGATCCAATCGTTTCCTGTTCGGGTTGACTGCCACCTGGTACAGGGCATTACCTTTTGAACAAAGTGTTCCGAGGTTAATGGGGTGATCGGGATCACCTTCCACGTTGACTATCCTGCCATCCCTGGCAGAAACTATGGCACTACATCCAACACCGCAAAAGGGGCATATGGTCGTAGTTTCCTTAGTTCTCCTTAGCTTGTCGGTTTTCGAACAACCGCTTAAGAAGGAAACTCCACCGAGGAATGCCCCTGCTGCCGTTGTCCCCGACAACTTGAGGAAATCCCTTCTACTAATAGGCATTTTTCTACCTCCTGAGTTTG
>CAYFSO010000118.1:0-9208 GCA_964345775.1 uncultured Leptospiraceae bacterium
CGTCTATAACATGTTTTTCCCAGCCATCCTTCCCCGGCAGGTATTCCGCGATATCGTGCACGCGGCCATCGAATATTTTTTTAAAAAGTATACTGTTTACAGATTCATTGTCCACGTCGACAAGGTAGAAAAATCCACCTTCAGTCACATCACCGCTTACAGTAGTCACGTCTCCAAATGGTGATGGATTGAGGTATATGGTGTTCTCCTCCACCTGGAACCCCCATGAACGGTGGATGTGTCCCGTACAGCAAAGCAGCACCCTGTTGTTATCACAGTAGGTACGCAGGGCGGGAGATCCACTGGGCCCAACCGGGGAAAGCCAGTCGTGAACACCATGCGCGGGTTGATGGGTTACAATGATATTCGGCTTTACCGCCTTGAAGAAATTGAACATCTCGTTTTTCCTGTCGTCTGTGCCGATACCTGCCCTGTACGGTACCACGTATTTTTCGGGGATACCGGCGGTAAACACGTCTGCCCCGCCGTATCCGGCAATTTTCAGGTCTTCAAACTGGTACCAGTGCATGTGCAGATCCCTTTCATGAAGGGACGTATATTTCAGGTCCATATCATAGTTTCCCGGTAACGTGTATATTGTTGACTGTGTTTTCAGGTAGAACAGGTTTTCCAGTACCTTGTACTTTTGCTGCATCACCCTTCTTGCCCGGATGGTGTATTGCTGAAACTTTGTGCCGAGATCCTGAGTTTCCTCGGTACAGGTTGGAAGTTCCATCAATTCATCCACGAAATCCTCTACCACCAGGTCTTCTCTTTCCATCTGTTTCTGCATCCCGTGGAAATAGGTTTGCAACTCGTGGTACCGTATGGCGCTTTCCATGTTATAGAATGGTATGTCAATGAGATCACCACTGATTACATATATATCGGCGATTGTCTCGTACAAAAGGTCCTTTACCCTTTCAAATGCGCCGTGCACGTCTGTACAATAGATGATACGCATTATCGATTCGACTCCCCGCGTAGTCTAAATATTACTATTATTATTCCAAGTGACCCAATTAGCATAATGGCAAGGTACAATATAATATCCCCAATTACAAGGTACACTGTTTCATGGTTTAAAGAGAAATTGACATCACCAGTGCAATAGCCCTTTTTCATGAGGGGTATGGATGAAGTTATACGGCCATACGGATCAATAAATGCCGTGAACCCTGTATTCCCGGCGCTGTAAAACCATGTTCCGTTCTCTATGGCCCTGAATATTGAAAAAGCAAAATGCTGCATGTGGCCGGTGGCACTATCGGTCCATCCCAGGTTAGTTATATTTACAAAAAAGTCTGTGCCCGCCCTGGCATACCTTCGGCACATCCTGTAGAAAATATTTTCATAGCACACCAGGTTGCCGGACATGTACCCGTTCACGTTGAACATCATGGGGTTGTCCCCGGGTACGAACGCCGATCCGCCAAAGGCATATATTATCCTCTGTACAAAGGGAAACCATCTCTGGTAGGGGAACCACTCACCAAACGGAACGAGATGATTCTTCGGGTAAGTGGCAACCACTTCGCCCTCCCGGTTAATGTATACCAGGTTATTTTGCGGATAATACCGCATGGCCGTATGATCTTCGATGATACCGATTTCACCTGTCAGCAATGAAACATCCAGCTCATCTGCCAGGTTGACCACTTTTTTCTCAAATGTATCCAGTTGTCCGTTGAAATAATTGAAAGATAAATTTTCAAGTGTGGCTGATTCTGACCACACCACAAGGTCGGGTTCGTATTTCATGGCATCCCTGGTAAGGGTTTCAAGTGCCCGCAGGTACATGAACCTGTTCATGTTCCAGTTTTCCCAGGGAGATATGCATGATTGCACCATGGCAACCTTCTGCCGGGGGCCTTCTCCTGCCTGATGACTGTTCATGCGAAACACGCCCCAGGCTGTCATGATAACTACCATCAGCAAAAGCACCATTATCCTTCGAAAAGGTACCGAACGCAGCAAAAGTGGTACATCATTCTTCTTATCATGGGCAAGTAATATGAATTCAGCCATGGCGGTATTTGCCGTTACCATGATAAAATTTATACCAAGTATACCCAGCACAGAAGCTGACTGTACAAACGGGGTAAATGTGTACTGGGAGTACCCGATGTATGCCCAGGGGAAGGCAAGATGGCCCAGTGATTGCACCCAGTCGATTATTATCCAGACCGATGGATATATTATTACACGAAATGATTCGAATTTCCTTGCAAGCAGTTCAGCTACCAGGAACTTCGTGGCAAAGAACACGGTAAGGCTTGGTATAACAAATCCAACAATGACAATGTTGCCTCCCGCAACGTTAGCTCCGAAATCTCCGATCCAGCGATATTGCAGGTAATTACCAACCAGGCCGGCAATAAAAGCATAGAAGTAAACCTCCTTCAGGGGCTTTTCCTTCACATATAACATCAGGGGGACCAGCGATACCCATGCAAGTACAGCAAGAAAGGGCAGCGTAAGGGTTACTACCGTTATCCCTGTTATATACATGAGCATCGATGTGAGAAGGTAATAATGTCGTTTCACTGTTTTTTTAAATATATCCATCACTTTTTTCCAGTCATCTCCAGGAAATCTTTTTCACTTACTATTTTCACTCCCAGTTTTTCAGCCCTGTCACGCTTAGAGCCGGGATCATCTCCTGCCACAACGAAATCAGTACTTTTGCTGACAGAGCCGGTTGCCCGTCCTCCCATATCTTCAACAAGTTCTTCAGCCTCCTTGCGGCTCATGGAGTCGAGAGCGCCGGTGAATACGAATGTCTTTCCCGATACAGGTGTTTCAACCATTTGTGATTGTTCTTCCTCTTCTATTGTGACACCTGCATCCTTCATCTTCTCTACCAGTTCGAGTACATCACTATCATGAAAAAACGTATAGACAGACTCTGCCACCTCGGGACCTATTTCCTTTATGCTCTCAAGATCATCAACGGATTGTTCCCTGAGATTTTCAAGCGACCCGGCATTACGGGCAATGACCTTCGCAACATGATCACCCACGTTCCTTATTCCCATGCTTTTCAGGAACCGTGACAGGCTTATATTCCTTCTTTTGTCAATTGAAGCAAGTATCTTTTCAGCAAGCTTATCTCCCATCCGCTCAAGCTCTACAAGGTCATCCTTGTTAAGCCTGAAAATGTCTGCCATATCACGAATGGTGCCCCTGTCATAAAGCCTCCTTAATAATTCAGGTCCGAAAAACTCTATATCGAGGCCATCCTTTGAAATGAAAAACTTCAACTGTTCAAGTATCTTTGCTTCGCACAGGGGATTCACGCACCGTATGTATATGTCTTCCTTTTTCAGTTCGGAACCACATGAAGGACATTCTTTCGGGGGCACTATTGCTTCTTCCTGTCCTTCCCTCTTTTCTTTTATCACCTCCACCACCTTGGGAATCACATCACCCGCCCTTATCACCCTGACAGTATCTTTCCTCCGCGCGTCCAGCCTTTTCACTTCGTCAAAATTATGCAGCGTGGCCCTGCTTACAAGCACACCCCCTATGTTTACCGGGTCCAGGTTTGCTACAGGGGTCACCAGCCCCGTTCTCCCCACCTGCATATCAACGGACATGATTTTTGAAACTGCCTCACGCGCGGGAAACTTCCAGGCAATTGCCCATCTTGGTGACTTTGAAGTAGCACCAAGGGCGCCCCTGTCTTCGAAATTATTGATCTTCAGCACCACCCCGTCTATATCGAAATCCAGTTCGTGCCGGTTTTCTAACCAGTAGTTGTAAAATTCGATCACGTCGTCAAGTGATCCAGGCCTGTGATGAACCTGGCCGGGCAGGTCGAACTGCTGAAAAAATGATATGAGTTCCTGCTGTGTATTGATGAGATCAGCCGGCTTGACAAGCCCTGTTGCATACAAGACCATGTCAAGTTCACGTTCTTTTGTAACGGCAGGGTTCAGCTGCCGTAATGATCCTGCAGCGGCATTCCGGGGATTGGCAAAAGGCTGCTCCTCCTTTTGCTCCCGTTCCCTGTTAATTCGGGCAAACTCGTCATGACGCATGAATATTTCACCTCTCAGGTAGATCAGTTCGGGGACATTCTCACCTTCAAGCCTCAGCGGTAAAGACCTTACCGTGGCGATGTTGGCGGTCACGTCCTCCCCCACCTGGCCGTTCCCCCTGGTTGATCCCTGTGCATACCTGCCATTCTCGTATTTCAATTCAACCGCGAGTCCGTCGTACTTCAGTTCCGCTGAGTATTCAATGCTGTCAACTCCCAGCCCTTTACGGCAACGTTTATCAAAATCACGCAATTCATCTTCGGTGGATACGTTACCGAGGCTCAACATGGGGGGATCATGGGTAACCTCGGAAAAAGTTTCACTGACCTCCCCGCCCACGTGTTCGGTTGGCGTATCTTCCCGCTTCAAGTCGGGATGTTTTTCCTCGATATCAGCAAGCTCATCCATGAGGTTGTCATAGGTGGCGTCATCAACAAGCGGCTGGTTGAGATTGTAATAATAATAGTTGTATTTCTTAAGCAGTTCTACCAGTTCATCATATCTTCTCCTGGTATTCTTTTCAGAAGCCATGATCATACCCCGTTTAAATATTTAAAGGCTACTATACTCACCTGTTAATGATCATTGCAAGAATTTATTGTACTCTTTACAGGAATTCAAAGGAGGCGGCTGGTGATATATTAAAATGATGGTGATCATAAGAGGTTTTTTTGTTGCAAAATGACTACTATTAATTAGAATATGATCAATCGTCATGGATTATACGCACTTTTCTTGACAAATAGCAACTATATAATACATATATTTGCATATAATTGTGATTCGCCTGTTGAAATGATCCTCTTTTCGTATATATTGTATACAACAGGCAAAAGTTGTATGTACACGTGAGGCTTTACTGGATGATGCTTGAAAGATTCACTCTCGAATATGATCAACGCTTCCACCTGGAAGAACTGTTGACAATGGGAATGGCCATTTTCCTTAATGTATTGATAATGGCTTTATCTGATATACGCCTGGCATTATTACCCTTCCTTATTAACACGGGGATAATAGTCCTTATACTGGTAGTAAAATACATGAACAGGTATATTTCCAGCAACGGGTATTCCACATTCCGGGACTGGTATGTTGCAGGATTGCTTCTGACAATTTACATGGAACACAATACCCTCGTCCCGCTTATTAACCCCGTTGATATTGACAGCGTGTTAATTAAAATTGACCGAATACTCTTTCTTGGAAATGATCCTACCATCCTGCTTGAGCGTTTCACCCATCCTGTCATTACTGAAATTTTACAGGTAGTGTATGTCTCATTCTATTTTCTTCCTTTTTTGCTGGTCTTTATTCTCTACATGAAAAGTCGTAAAATTGACTTTCATATTCTGGCCTCCACTATTTTGCTTGGATTCTATATTTCATACGTAGGCTACTATCTCTTTCCCGCAACAGGGCCAAGATTCACCCTTGATCACCTTCAGTCATTTTCGTTAACCGGCGTGCTTACATTCGACTTTTTAAGGTCGTTCATTTTAAGGGCAGGAGGGGTGACCAGGGACTGCTTCCCCAGCGGACACACCCTGATCTCTGCCTTAACCGTAATGCTTGCGTATCGGTATTACAAACGGTTTGCTCCCTTCGCGTTTGTATGGGCAGCGTTAATGATCATTTCAACCGTGTATCTTAGATATCATTATGTTGCCGACCTTGCGGCAGGGTTTATTATTGGTGTTGGCGTATACAGGTACGGCCCCGCCCTGGCAAGACTATATATATTCGGAGGGGAATACTACGCGGAGCAGCCTGCAGCAAGCGAAGACCTCAGGTCATCATGGTGGCGATTCTAAACGCAATAACCACGGGGATCAATGAACCGATTATAAATGATAAAGCCATCCAGATACAAATTTACTGGATGGCTTTATTGATGTTTACTCTGTTGAAAATGAAGATCCAGGTTTTGCTAAATCTGCTTCTCGTATATCCTGTAGGTCTTGTATATTTCAGCTTTCAGAGGCTTCAATGCACCTATCATTTTCTCGTTTGTTTCAACTACAAGTGAGCAATCTGACTGGGTATATCCCAGTCGTATACCATTTTCTATTGTAAGCAGGTAGAATACATCATCTATCTTTTGTCCCCGGTACTCTGGCAATACACCCATTATAACAGTTCTGATCTTTCTCGTCTTTTTAATCATCCTGAGAGCCTTTATAAGTCTCCAGGGATAGAGACGTCCATTCAATTTTGCCAGGCCGGGATTGGCATCCGGAAGTGATACTATAAAGCCGATTGTCTTGCCGTCCTTTTCCGCAAAAATACATAATTCGGGTACCGCGATCAACTTTAACTCATCCACCAGCATGTCAATCTGCGTTTTTGTCAGATCAAGATGACCCCAGTTGCTATCCCACGCTGTATTGAATATATGATGAATATCATCCACCCTTTCGCGGATCTTCTTTTTGTCAAGATAAGTATAGGTTACTTCCTGGTCTTTCATGATATTTTCACGAACATCTTTCAGGTAGGGTTTATAGTCATCGATCTTCTTGACAAGGAAACAGTACCAGTCAACCTTCTTTTCAAATCCATACTGCTCTGCCAGTGTCCGATAAAAGGGAGCTGTATGAAAAAGTCCCACTACTGGCATGATATCTTCACCCTGCACTTCAAATCCAACCGCATCATAAATTGAGAAACTCTGCGGTCCCTGTATTTTTGTTTTGCCATTCTCTTTTAACCACTGTTCTGCCGCCTGAAAGAGGGCATTTGCTACATCCTGGTCTTCAATAGATTCATAGAATCCGAAAAATCCCGTTTCATTATCATACTTGTCCTCGTACAGGTGATTGATGTGTGCGGTTATCCTCCCTGCAGGTTTACCATCCCTGTAGGCCATAAAATACGCAACCTCACCGATCTCGTAAAAATATCCTTTCTTTGGATTAAACAGGGTTTTCTGCTCGCTAATCAGGGGAGGAACCCAGGCCGGATCGTTTTCATATATTCCCTTTTTCCACGGCAACTTTATAAATTCTGCTATTTTTTTCTTGTCGTTCGCGTCAATTTTTTGTACCTCTACTGCACCAGCCATATGACCTCCAGTTTATCATCCTTTTAAACTATCATTGTAATGCCTGGATAACGGTCAATAAGAATATCCTCCCTCTTTAATGGGAGGATATTCTTATTGACCGTCACCATATGCACAATTTTTTATGATCACAACATACCTATTGTGTTAAGAGGCTATTATATTGACATGGGCAGAAATTTCAAGTAAAATAATTTAATCAGAACAATGAACCCTGTGTACTATTCTGTCCATCTTTTTCCCGGGTGCTTATCGTGAAGACTTCTCTTTTCTCATTAATCGCTTCACTGTTATCCATTGCCCCGTTTTCAAGGTAATCAAGTACTTTCTTTATGTCTTCCCATACATTTCTTTTCAGTGGGCTGTTTTCGCCACCGTTTCGTAATACGTAAGAAGGATGAAAGGTTGGCATCACGGGAATTCCATCATAATAATACCAGTTCCCCCTCATCCTGGTTATTCCCTGTTTCGTGTTAAGCAGGTATCGTGTTGAGGGGTTACCCAGGGTAATGATCACCCGGGGCCTGATAATTTCTATCTGCTGTTTCAAGAAACCACCACATGCGTCCCTTTCGTCTTCTTCGGGAGGACGATCACGGTTAAATTCCATGTTAACTGTTGGCCGGCATTTCACAACATTTGCTATGTACACGTCTTCTCTATTCATCTTCATGCCTTTTTCAATAATGGCGGTCAGCAACCGTCCCGCTCGACCCACGAACGGCCGTCCCTGTATATCTTCCTCTTTTCCGGGACCTTCGCCTATAAAGATTACAGGTGCATCAGGATCACCTTCACCAAAAACGATATTTGTCCTGGTGGTTGACAGCTTGCACCTGGCGCACCCCTCCATTGATCTCTCCAGGGCATCCAGCCTTGCGGCCTTATCATAATACCTTTCTGAAACCATTAACTACACCCACCATTTAATTCTTCTTTCAATTGACTTTTGCTGCCTGCTGCTTGCCGCATAACCCTCGGTTAATATCTTCGATGTCTGTCTAAAGTCAAGTGCGGGAAGATCTACCAGGTTTGGCTCTATCAGCACCGCCGGGGGATTGTACCGAAGCATTAAAAGAGTATTTGTATATTCCATAATATCAACGGTTTGGTACATCACTTCAAAAATGTTGGGCATTGGCACTTTATCTGTTTTCTTGTTTACTCCAAGCCATTTCTGTACTGAATTCAACCATTTCTTATCACTTCCTGCCTTTTGAATATGGCTGTCCTTGAAGGATCTTTTTTCGGAAACCATTTCCAGTTCATTCGAATCACCTTCTACGGTCTTTATTTTGCTTTCGACCATTTTCCTGAGCCTTTGTTTGCCAGCTTGCAGCATAGGGTGGAGATTAACCGCGATTATTCTGCCTGCCCCCATATCCTTGACAATATCAATTGGTAGTGGATTTGACACACCTCCATCCACCAGGAATGTATTCTTATACCTCATTGGTATGAACACTCCGGGAATGGAAATACTGGCCCGAATTGCATCAAGGACTTTCCCTGTATTGAATACCACCGGCATACCGGTATGATAATCAGTGGCAACCACACTAACTGGTATGGGAAGATCTTCTATCAGGGAATCAGCGGGTATAAATTCCTGGAGCATCTCGATGATCTTTTTCCCTTCTACCAGCCCCGACCTTGGGAAAACGGGATCGAAATATGATATCATCTCGCTTAATTCAAGTTTTAGAAGAAAATCCTTGTATTCTTTTAATTTCCCCGCCGAATACAATGCTCCGACAACGGCGCCGATACTGGAACCGGAAATGTAATGGATGGGAATTTCATGCGCCTCAAGGTACTCGATCACTGCGATATGCGAAATACCTTTTGCCCCCCCGCTTCCAAGAACCAGGCCTACTTTCCTGTTGGTAAAATATTTTAATGGATTTATCATTGAAGTATTATTTTGACGATTTGAACTAATTATAGTATTTTGTATTTGCTAATATTACCTGTAACAATTATTACGTTTTTTGAAAAAAAGTCAATCCATTTTACAGGTAAGTCGCTGGAAAAAGGTTGACAATGGATAGCAACCTGAATAGGTTGTCTCAAGATCGCGCGGTGGAGCAGCTGGTAGCTC
>CAYFSO010000119.1:0-9186 GCA_964345775.1 uncultured Leptospiraceae bacterium
TCACCTTGAATTTCAGTCCAAGCTCTGTCATCTTGAAAAACCTTTTCCCGTATTTACGCAACAGTTTCTTATCAATTTCAAATCCCAGACCCGGGCGAGTAAAAGGCTGTAACACGGCATTTTTATCAGGGATTACCGGCTCGATAATCCCCTCCCGAAACTCGGGTATCCATGATGGAGGCTCGTAAGGATATTCAAGTGGCAGCGAATTTTTCGTATCTGCCAGAACCATGTTCCAGTTGATGTAAAACCCGATGCCGTTTGTCCATGTATGTGGGGAAAAAAGCCGTTTTTTCTTTCTACATGTATCCATAACCTGCTTCACCTGGGCAATTCCTCCCGCAAAGGTGGCATCCGGCTGGTACACGTCAAAGCAGTCCTTTTCAAACATTATCTTTATCTCGTCCCAGCCGTAATTCAGCTCTGCACCTGATATCTTTACTTTCGATGCTTTTTTCAGTTTCGCATTTCCAGCATAATCACGGGAATCAAGCGGCTCCTCCAGCCATTCTACTTTATTGTCATAACACGCTTTTGCAAAATCGGTTGCCCTTTTCAGGTCCCAGGCGGGGACCTTATCTATAATGCTCACAAGCCATCCCTGGTTCGCATCCACGCCAAGTACCAGGTCATTGCCAATCCGCTTGCGGGTCTCACGCAACTGCCTGATGTCCTCTTTCAGGGTAGCATTTTTCACCCGCAGCTTGGCTGTCTTGAATCCCATTTCCTGTATCTTCTTAAGTTCTTCAGCCCGTTGTTCCGGTGAATGCATTTCCCCGGTTGAGCAGTATACCTCTACTTCTCTTGCTTTCCCGCCCAGCAGCTCATACACCGGTTTCCCTTCTTTTTTTCCAAGGATGTCCCAACAGGCTGGTTCAATCCAGAAATTGCGCCAGCCCAAATACCCCGCCTGTTTCAACAGGCTTTGAATCCTGTCAATATCGGTGGGATCACTGCCAAGCAGGTATCCGCCAAGAAGGTCACCCAGCCCCTCCCGCTCTTTACCCATTGCGGTGCCGGCGGAATACCCTTCTATCCCTTCGTCGGTGCCGATCTTTATAAGTGTAAAATTATTATGTGTCTGCGGATAACCGGGTATCCACGTGGGCCAGAATGTGTGTTCAAGCGGGACAGATACATGGTATAATTCTATAGATGTGATTTTCATGATCTTGCTCCCCGTAAATATGTTTTTCTTATTAATATTCCGGGGAGATGAAAAAGTAAAGAAAAATTACGGGGGCTCAGTATTTTCTAAATACCGCGGCAAGCTTTCCAAGTATATCTACCGAGTCCACTACCATGGGTTCGTAGGCCACGTTAGCCGGGACAAGTGAAACATGGTTTTTTTCTTTTTTGAATATTTTCAACGTAGCATCGTTTTCCAGCAATGCGGCCACGATATCACCATTATCAGCAACAGGCTGTTGTCGTATAATGGCAAGGTCACCATCGTAAATCCCTGCCTCCACCATGGAATCTCCGCGAACCCGCAGTCCAAAGTGGACCCCGCTTTTGAATGCATCCCTTGGAAATTTTACATATTCTTCAATATTTTCTTCTGCAACGATTGGCGCCCCGGCAGCGATCCCGCCAACAACCGGGATGGAAAGGGTATCCTCACCCGGTTCTTCCTCTGAATGGAACAGTATCTCAATGGCCCGTGACTTGTTCTGGCCGCATCGTATATAGCCTTTTTTCTCTATGGCCTTCAGGTGATCGTACGCGCCCTTAACGGTTATTTCAAACTGTTCCCCGATCTCCCGTACCGTTGGAGGAAAGCCGGAATCACGTATGTTGTCTTTTATATAATCGAATATGAGTTCCTGTTTGCTTGTGAGTTTCTTGATCATGTAAATCTCCTGGAAAACATTTATTCTGTAATACCGCTATAGTCGGCAGGATTGCTCGAAAACTTAACATAGTATAAGCATACTTGCGTATAGTGTCAAGAAAAAAACATTTTCTTAATCCACCTTATCTTCATTACATATGACACCGGTTCTGTCAATTCTTTCACCTGGATTATTATTCACTTGAAATTTTAGCGGTATATACAGTACAAATCATATAGATGGTGAACCGCCTACACATGGAGCTTGTATATAATGGAATTGAGCAGGTGCTATACAATACTTGAAATAACCGAAAAAGCCACCGATGAAGAGGTATCCCGATCCTTCAGGCAGCTCGCCTTCAGGTACCACCCGGACAGGAATCCACACAGGATAGACTGGGCCAACTCAGCCATGGCCCAGTTGAATACCGCCTATACTACCATAATGACCCACAGGTTTGAAAAGGGAACAGTGGGATCCGGGACTGTTGCCGGAGATGAATTCCAGGAAGAACCTGGTGGCGGTGAAACCGCCAGGACTGATGAAGAAGAACTGGATTCAGAATACAGGGATAATGTTTTAACCGCCACATTCATAAAAATACGTGAAAAATCCAAGGAAGGATTGTACATGTATTTCCAGTATGGGCTCTATAATATCCCCAGGAGAGAGCAGGCTGCTAACAAAACATCGTTTAACCGGGTCACAAGGCTGCTTCAGAACTCATTTCATGCCCTGAACAGGTTATCTGAGCATACCAGTGATGAAGAATTCCTGTTACATTTTGATACATTCAAAGAACTTCTTTTTACTTTTTACAAGTCTGCAGAATGCTTAAACATCATTGACTCCTATTCAAGCAATACCGACATGCAGGCATTTCGTCTTTACAAGAAGGGAGACGAAAGGTTACACGATGCACAGAAAGAGATCTTTTATGACAGGCATAACCGGGGCTGGCTCAAAAAAGACCATGTGCAGGTACAGATCCTTCGGGCCCTGGACCATTTCAAAAACGCGTTAAAAAGCTACCCGCACTCAAGCTGGGCTGTTGAAACAACTATTAAACTTGAACATGCCAATGCACTGAAAAAATATATAGAACTTTTTTTCGAACAAGAGTAAATACGTATGGATTTCCTCGAAATAACCGGTATTTCTGTTGGCCTGGCAATGGATGCATTCTCAGTTTCAATCGCGGCCGGCCTGTTTGTATATCCTCCCTTATCACGTTACTATTTCAGGGTGGCATTTCACTTCGGATTTTTCCAGTTCATCATGCCCATCATGGGTTACCTGGCCGGCTCGTGTATAGAACCGTATATACGCAGTATTGATCACTGGATTGCCTTTCTGCTCCTGTCGTACATAGGGGGGAAAATGATCTATGAATCATTCCAGGATGATAAAAATTTCGACAGGGATCCGTCAAGGGGGTTGACCCTTATAGTACTCGCTATCGCAACAAGTATAGATGCCCTTGCTGTTGGGTTAAGCCTTGGTGTTCTCAATAAACCCATCATATATCCCAGTATTGTAATAGGGGGAATATGTGCAGCTTTCTCTGTTGCCGGTCTTGCCATAGGCAGGCGGGCGGGGAACATGATTGGCAGCAGGGTAGAACGGCTTGGAGGGATTATACTTATTATGATCGGGATAAAAATTGTCATTGAACACATTGGCTGAAAGATTCTTCATTCTACCCTTGAATAATCCGATAAAACTACCATAACAACACTAATGCAAAATTCCAATATATAGATCTGCAAAAGGCGTTATGAACGTAAAACTAATATCTGTTACATGCATAATACTACTGGTATCTTTTTCATTTCTGCCAGGGCCCATGCCTCTTCACATGGTACATGCGGAGGATTACCAGTACCAGTATTTTCAGAAGGACGGGGAGAAAGAAAAACATGTACCCTTTTCAGACTACATTCCCCGCGTACGTAAACATTACAAGACGGTACCCCATTACCTTGAAGACTATTATAAGCTTTATGGCATGAAGCAGTATTATAATGAAAATTCACTCAGGATGAACATAGCCAGGCTGAAGGCGGCTCTCAACAGCAAATTCAGGCATCCCTCACAGGCCCTTGTAAAGGTTGAAACCTCGAGGGAATATTACAAGTACCGTAATCTCATGTACATGCACATCAACCTGCTCATTATGCGCAATTACCTGAAAATAGCCACAAGGTATGACAAGCAGAAACTATACTTTTACAACATGGACTACGCGAAGGAAATCAGCGAAAGCCTGGATATTGCTGAATCCATTTACAGGGAAGCCATCCCCTACTGGGAGAAGGCAAGGCAGTATGCAGACGCGGCCAGCACGGTGAAGATCACCACCGATCTTGGGAATATTGAATCCGAGAGATACCGGATCATTCACGGGGAACTTGATTTTCAAAAAATCATTGACGACCACCTGGCAAGGCTCAATAAGAAAAGGAACAGGCTTGATGAATATATGCAAAACAATGGAACGGGACAATAAAGGAGTTGATCATGCAGCATAACCCGGTACTCGATGCAATCTTTACCAGGCGATCCATAAGAAAATATACCGGTTCACCAGTTGACGATGAACTCATTCAAACCATACTCGAGGCGGGACGCTGGGCCCCTTCGGGATTGAACAACCAGCCATGGCGTTTCATGGTAATTCGTGATGAAAATACCCTGAAAGAACTGAGCACAAAAACACATTATTCATCCATTGTTGTGCATGCACCGGTATGCATCGCCGTGTTTTACCATCTACCCTCCGGTTACAACCGGGACAAGGACATGATGGGACTCGGTGCCGCCATAGAAAACATGCTGCTGGCCATCCATTCGATGGGCCTGGGAGCCGTCTGGCTTGGAGAAATTCTCAACAGGAAGGAAGAAGTGCAGCATGTGCTTGGAACCGGCGGGGACAATGAGCTTGCGGCCGTAATCGCCATTGGTGATCCGGATGAAACACCTGAAAAAGACAGGAAACCACTTTCACAGCTGGTAATTTCCTAACCATTTATTGATACTGTTGATCCTGTCAATGGCATCATCGACCCACTGGTTGTAAGGGAAATCGGTGACAATGCGCGCGAATTCCTCCTTGGCGATGGATAATTTTTTTCGTAATTCATGGATATCACCCTCATCGCTGCTTTTATAATCACCGTAATACCTGTCGAACGCATCCTTTAAAATATCGAACGCACGACGGTACTGGTTGTATACATTGTCCTCACCATGGTTGCGTGCTGATCTTACATCTTGAAGGTACGAATTGATCTCACCACTTACAAGCAACTCGCTGAGAAAGCGGTAACCCTCGTTGATGATAACCATCCGCGCCAGCGAGTCACTGTCTCCATTACTTACATCCGGATGATTCAACTTGGCCATTGTCCTGTAGGCATGGCGAAGTTCTTCAGCCGTAAAGTTATCTTTTAACCCGAACAGAGACCGGTACATGAAAAACTGTTGCTGTTTATCCTTCACCCGGCTTCTCCACGTGTTTACGTGTTAAACAAAAAATGGATTATGTCCCCGTCCTTAATGACGTAATCCTTGCCTTCTGACCGCAGGTGCCCCAATTCCTTCACACGATGCTCTGACCCTGCCGTAACAAGATCATCGTAATGGAAGACCTCTGCCCTTATAAATCCTCTTTCAAAATCAGTATGTATAAGACCCGCACCCTGTGGAGCACGTGTACCCTTCCTGGCTGTCCATGCCTGGAGGTCAGTAGTAACAGTATAAAAGGTTATAAGGCCCAGCTGCTTATACGAGGCTGAAATAAGGCGCTCCAGTCCGGATCCCTCAAGACCCATAACTTCCATGTATTCCTGCCTGTCACGGTCGTCAAGTTCTGCTATCTCCTCCTCAATATTTCCAGTAATTTCTACAACAGGCGCATCCGCATTTTGGGCATATCCTTTTAATTCTTCCAGGGAACTGTTTTTGCTGCTTTCTTCATCCACGTTGGCCAGGTATAATACCGGTTTTGCAGTCAAAAGACCATATTCCGTTAAAAGCATATGGTCCTCCCTTGTCATCTTCATCCCGGCAATGAACTTACCCTCGTCCAGGTGCTCTATCATTTTACCCAGCCGCCCGCTGTTAGCAATTGCCTCTTTATCACCTGACCTGGAACGTTTTTCCATTTTTTCACGTGCCCGTTCAAGCTGTTCAATATCTGCCAGGATAAGCTCCGTATTTATAATTTCAACATCGCGGACAGGATCAACATCACCGGTTACATGTGCCACGTCGTCGTTGGCAAAGCAACGGACCACGTGCACCATGGCGTCGACCTCCCTGATATGGCTCAAAAACCTGTTCCCGAGCCCTTCACCCTTCGACGCGCCTTTTACAAGTCCTGCAATATCAATAAATTCTATTCTCGTGGGGATCGGATTTTCCTTACCCAGCATTTCTGCGATATGGTACAGCCTTTTATCTGGTACTGGCACAACACCCTTGTTTGGATCTATAGTGCAAAAAGGATAATTTGCCATCTGGGCACCAGCCCCGGTGAGAGCGTTAAAAACTGTGGATTTCCCCACGTTTGGCAAACCTATTATACCGCATCGAAAACCCATGTAATTCCTCCTGTACCCCAAAAAAACCTGATATTATGTTGACATATCTAATTTGCTTCGTCATTTATGTCAATTAGCTATTATTTCATTCACCCTTATAGAATGCCATGTATGACCTTATTATAATCTTCATGTTTTGTATAGTGTTACTGCAGTTTGTTATCTCATTCGGCACTATACAATATCGTTTTGGATATTCATCCCTCCTGCTTGCAGTAGTTTCATTTTTAATACTGTTCCCGTGGATAAGCGCACTTTTCCCAAACCCCATCCATGTCAGCAATTTCTTTCTGAATGCGGGTATAAGCTTGTTCCCGGTTTCATACGGGCTGTTCATACATTTAAACATCAAACCTCAAAAAAAATTACAGCTTTTACTGTATACCATTGTTTCCCTGTGTTTCGCGTTTTCCCTGTTTCATTTCAGCGATCACAGCATGATAGTTACCGTGCTTTTCTGTATAGCCTTCCTTCTTTATGCCATGTACCAGCTTTCCAGTATCACGCATCTTAAATTTGGTTACAACGCTCTCCATATCGCTATACTGGGTACAATACTTCTTAACATTGTTCCACTCTATACCGGTGAAGTTACGTATTCGCATCATACTATCGTGATGCTCAACCTTGTTACCGTAACCACTGTCATATACAATTTCGTTAAGCGTTCAAGTTATGCCATGTGGAAGATTCGTTCCATCCGCAACATCAACAGCAAGCTCATTCACACTATTACCCTGCTGAAACAGAAAAATGATCAGTTCAGGCAGATCATTCATGATAAGGACATGGAATTATTACAGATTTCACGCCATGCCAGTCTTGCCGAATTAACGGCGGGGATAGCCCACGAGATGGCCCAACCGCTTACCGGCATAAAGGGCATTGCCCAGAACATGATCGACGACATCAATTACGAGGAATTTGACAACATGCAGGCAGTATCAGAACTGCTGAAGATCTGTGCCATGGTTGATAAAGCCACCATCATTATTGAACATATCAGGAATTTTTCAAAGAGAAGTTTTTTGAACATGAAATATACAGACCTGAACAAGGTTATCCTGGATGCCATTGACCTGGTTCGTATACAGTTGCGGCGCCATGATATTGATGTTGTGTTGTCACTTGACGAGGACATAAATAAAATATACGGTGATCCCATCAGCCTTGAACAGCTTGTTCTGAACATAGTAATAAACGCAAGGGATGCCATCATTGAAGACAGGAAGCACCATGAGCATCAGGGAAAGATCAACATCACTACAGTTTCAAACAACGATATGGTGATCCTCAAGATAGAGGACAACGGGCCGGGGATACCCCATGACGTCATGAAAAACATCTGGTCTCCCTTTTTCTCAACAAAAAGGAAATCCAACAGCCTGGGTATTGGACTTTCCATCACCAGTAAAATATTGCGTGAGCATGGTGCCAGCGTCAATGTTACATCCGGAGAAGAGAAGCCTGAAACAGGCACCATCTTTGAGATAACATTCCCGCTGAGGAGGGAACACCAGGTCATATCGGTACCGTGAGGCCTGTTAGAAGGCATGCAGCAGGTTAAAATAAACACCCACACCTTCAGGACTTAATCCCACATCAAGCCTGAATGCGATCTCTCTCTTCTTCTGGGCAAGAAAACGCAACCCTGCACCACCTGCATACTTTATGTGATCGGTACAAAAGTCCTGCATGTTTTCTGCAACTTCACCAGTAGCACCAAACAGTACTATTCCCAGCCTTTTCCAGTATGGGGACCTGTATTCAAGCTGCCATGCCATGTATGTTTTATCCTTATACCTGCCCTGGTAGTATCCCCTCATTACATGCTGCCCCCCAATCTCAGGTATAACCTGCAATGGTGTCTGGCCTCCGGTACTTTCAAGGTATAACTGGCTGGCCATTACATGATCACCGCGAATACTTTTATAAAACCTCGCATCGAGGTTTATATGGTTGAAATCGAAATCACTTCCCGTGTACCCATCGTAGCAAATTCCTGAAAACGTTATATATGTACCGTTTTCCGGGTTGAACCTGTTTTCCCTCGTATCATGATCTACTCGTAAGCCAACACCTGATACATACCCCGGCCGTATCCCGTAATAATCTCCTGTATCAATAATTCCATTTTCCTCGTACTTAGTTATTTTATAACGTCCGAACGAGTACAGTATTCCTGCATATGTATCTTGAAACACCCTCTTTTGCAGCCATGACTGAAAAGATGTATTTACGGGGTCATACTTTTCTTCATCGCTATCCCTGCTGTCATTACCAATACCATAAAATTTTTTGGGGAAACTTGAATACGCTATTTTCATCCCTGCAAGGTATTTGTCCTCACTGAAATACTTGTTTCCCACGGCGGCAAAAAGCATCTGGTTTTGTATGGTATATAACGCAACAACACTTATAGTATCCGGTCGAACCCGGTCATTGTCATCATCGTAATAATACAGTATTGATGCCGCACCACCCACGCTTGTTTCAGGAGTATAAAACGGTATGGCGAATGGCACTATGCCCGAATCAGCAACGACGCGTGTGATCATGGTTAACATGAATATCAACACAAGACCATATTTTTTTACCATGAGCCTTCTCTCCTGTTTTTACCAGATTTTTCACACTTTACCGCTGCAGTCAATTTCATTAATGAAAAAAGCCCCACCGATAAAGTAACCGGTGGGGCTTTTTATAATATGGTCAAGCCTCACGACTGATTAGTACTGGTCAGC
>CAYFSO010000120.1:0-9097 GCA_964345775.1 uncultured Leptospiraceae bacterium
ATAACACCACCCCTGAAGAATACACTGACAGGATAAGTAAAAAATTCCGCCACACATGGGACGCCATCCACATTCAATACGATGAATTCATCCGCACCACTGATGACCATCATAAAAAGGTGGTACAGCAGGTACTGCAGAAAGTATACGACAGTGGAGACATCTATTTCGGAAGCTACGGGGGCCATTACTGCGTTGGCTGTGAAAGGTTCTTAACTGAAAAAGAGATGGTGGACGGGAAATGCCCCGAACACGACGTAAAGCCGGAATACATCGAGGAGAATAATTATTTCTTCAAAATGCGCAAGTACCAGGACTGGCTCATAGACCATATCACGCAAAACCCCGATTTTATTCGCCCCGAGCGTTACAAGAACGAAGTATTATCCATGTTGCAGAACGAGGCACTGGAAGACCTTTGCATATCCAGGCCCATATCACGACTCAGCTGGGGAATTCCCCTGCCCTTTGACGAAGAGTATGTTACGTACGTATGGTTCGACGCCCTGATAAACTATATCAGCGCCATTGGCTACCCTGACGGGGATAATTTTAACAAATTCTGGCCGGTAGTTGATCATATTATTGCCAAGGATATCCTGAAGCCCCATGGTATCTTCTGGCCAACAATGCTGAAGGCGGCCGATATCCCGCCCTATCGGCATCTGAACGTGCATGGATACTGGAACATGGAAAAGTCCAAGATGTCAAAAAGTCTTGGGAACGTGGTAGGGCCCGAAGAACTGATGGAAAAATTCGGGAACGACCAGGTACGGTACTTTTTTCTTCGTGAAATGACCTTCGGCCTTGATGCAACCTTTTCAGAAGATGCCCTTGTTGGCAGGATAAACTATGACCTGGCAAATGACCTGGGTAACCTCATCAAGCGCACGTTCAACATGGTTCAGAAATACTTCGATGGCACCATACCTTCATTCAACGCAAATGAACCGGCCGGCAGGGAAGAGATGCAGGCAAGGATGAAAGAGGCAATTGACGGCTACTGCAAGGGGGTTGAGGATTTCCAGTTCAGCGTTGGTATCGAGATGCTCTGGGAATTCATTCGTTCGTGCAATAAGTACATAGACGATTACAAACCATGGCAGCTTGCGAAGGAAAACAAAACCGATCTGCTTGCATCGGTAATGCGCAACCTGCTGGAAGCCATTTACGGCATAACCGTGCTGGCATCCCCCATCTGCTTTGAAAAGGCCGAGATCATATTCGACAACCTGGGTACCCGTCCTTCAAACGGTGACGTGAACGTCCTTTCCGGTTTCAATAACCTTGAAGAAGGACACAGCCTGGGCAAGGTGGGCATACTCTTTCCGCGCCTGGAAAAAGAGACCACCGGCGAAAAAGATGAAAAGCCGGCAAAAGCTGAAACACCGAAAAAGCAGAAAGCAGCCCCTGAAGGCGATGACAACCTTGTTGACATCAGTGAATTCGCCAGGATCCACCTTGTGGTTTCAAAGGTGCTGGAAGCGGAAAACATCGAGGGTTCTGACAGGCTTCTGAAACTTCAAATAGATACCGGCACAGATACCAGGCAGCTTGTGGCCGGCCTGGCACCGCATTACACACCCGGCGACCTTGTTGGAAAGAAAATACTTGTAGTGGCCAACCTGAAACCAGCCACCATCTTCAAGCACAAGTCAAACGGCATGCTCCTGGCTGCAAGAGAGGACAAGAAAGATATACCAAAACTCATAGAGATCGACGAGACAATACCCGTGGGCTCACGTCTCAGTTGATCTGAACCGAAGGATACAGAATGAAGATTGGTCTGATCTCAGACACCCATAACGACATCGAGATGATCGAACGGGCCATCAAGGTGTTCAAGGAACGCGACGTGGACCTGGTGCTACACGCGGGTGACCTGACTTCGGCACGGCTTGTTCGCCTTTTCAAGGATATCCCCTGCAGGTTCGTACTGGGTAACTGCGATATTGATGTTGAAGATATCAATGTCATAGCCGATCAGCTTGGCTTCGGGTGTGTTGACAAGTACTGCGAGTTTGAAGCGGATGAAAAGAAGTTCATCGTGTTTCACGGTAATGACGTCCCCCTGTTCAGGAATGCTGTCAGCTCAGGCAAGTACGACTATATCATCAAGGGACACACTCACATGTTCGAGAATTATACCTCCGACAGGACCCGCATTATCAACCCCGGCTCGCTGTACCGGAGTGAAGAACATACCGTTGCCATACTTGATACCGAAAAAGACAAAGTTGAAAAAATACGTATCGAGATCGAATAGCGGTCTTCTCTTTACTCGTCCTTCAGCAGGCCGGTAATGCGGTCAAAATCATCAAGTGAATAATAATGTATCTCTATTCGTCCCTTCGTTCCCTGGTGCCGTATCTCAACCTTGGTGCCAAGCAATGAAATGAGCATCTCTTCCATTTTTCGCACATGGGGATCCTTTTTCTGTTTGCCGGCAGCTCCACCCTTACCGGAAGACTCACTGTTTTCTTCAATTTTTTTCTCCAGGGCACGAACGGAGAGGCCTTCTGAAAGTATCTCGTTGAATATCTGCTCCTGGCGCTGCCCGCTGAGAGAGAGCAGCAGCTTGGCATGTCCCGTGGACATTTCTCCGTTCGAGAGGGCTTCCTGCATGTGTTCGGGAAGATTCAGCAGCCTGACCATGTTGGACACCGAGGCCCTGTCCTTGCCCACCCGCTCGGCAATCTCTGCCTGCTTCAGCTTGAAACGGCTTGAAAGCATCTTGTAAGCCCTGGCTTCTTCTATGGGATCAAGGTCGGCCCGCTGCAGGTTCTCAATGAGAGCAAGTGACAGGTTCATCTCTTCACCTGCTTCCATGATAATGGCCTTGATCATGTCAATGCCGGCCTTTTTGCAGGCTCGCCATCGTCTTTCACCGGCTATTATATAATAGCTGTCCTCATCCTTCCGCACGATGATCGGTTGAATGAGGCCCACCTGTTGTATTGACTCGGCAAGTCCGTGTATCTCGCTTTCGTCAAAATGCAGCCGTGGTTGATGCGGGTTAGGCTTGATCTCCCGTATGCTCAGCTCTACAACCCTGTCCAGGCTTTCAGAGATCCCCCTTTCCATGTCCTCTACGGGTTGGGATGACGTGGAGATGATGGCCCCAAGCCCCTTGCCAAGTGCCTTCTTAGCCATTCCTGATCACCTCTTCAGCCAATTTCTCGTAATTATCACTGCCGGCTGAATGCCTGTCATACAGGTTAATGGGTTTTCCGAATGAAGGTGACTCAGAAAGCTTTACATTCCTTGGTATGATGGCCTCGAAAACCTTGTCTTTAAAAAAATCGCGCACATCCGAGACCACCTGCTGCGAAAGATTCGTCCTGGAATCGTACATGGTGAGCACCACGCCCTCTATCTGCAGCGAAGGGTTGAGGCTGTCCTGCACCATGGCGATGATCTTCAAGAGCTGGCTCAACCCCTCAAGTGCATAGTACTCACATTGCAATGGGATCAGCACAGTGTCCGATGCCACCATGCTGTTCAGTGTCAGCAACCCCAGGGACGGCGGACAGTCGATGAGTATATAATCAAAATCGTCCCTGATCTCCTTCAACGTTTTCTTCAGCACGAACTCCCTGCCCTCCAGTCCAAGCAGGTCAACCTGGGCGCCCGAAAGGTGTATATTTGACGGCACGATATACAGGTTTTCAATACTGGACTCGAATACGACCTCCCTGATGGGAAGCTCGCCGATCATTACCTCGTAAATGGTGGTCTTCATCTCTTCCACGTTCACACCAATGCCAAACCCGGCATTTGCCTGCGGATCAATATCAACGATAAGTACGCGTTTCCCTTTTTCGGCAAGAAATGATGCCAGGTTCACCGTTGTGGTTGTCTTGCCAACACCACCTTTCTGGTTTGATATTGAGATCACTCTACCCATATATGTTCTCCAGGATCAAAAGTTTCTTTTTTTCTGACATAATCCATATCCGGATGGATATGCTGAGCACCAATCTGATGATTTGTCAAAGATTAATCAATATATTTTTTTGGGGTTGTGGAAATATAGCCACAGAGACTCAGAGGTACGTAGATTCGTTCAATACAGATTAATTTCACTATTTCAGTATAGCAACTGCTTCTTGTTACGTGTTGTACAGGTTATAGATTTTACAGGCTAAAATTTTTTTTAATTCAAGCCTAAAACTATATATATCCCGGGCCAGTATAAATCAGGATATATTGAACACGTTTAATCCCTGACAAAACAATAATAAATAGATCAACTCTCCGTACCTCTGGGCCTCTGTGGCTACCGTTTAAAAAGAATCGGGATAGCTTCTTGCCACCACCGCCGTATGCACGTAGTTGATCATGGTAACGTAATCGAACACCGGCAATCCCACCGCTTCCTGTACCGCGGCGGCGTACGGGGGTAGAACGCTGCATTCAAGCAGCATGGCTCCCACCTCGGGGTGATCCCCCACCATCAACAGGGCACGTTCAACCACTTCGTCACGCACCTTCCTGGAATCAAGAGTTCCGGTTTCCCTGATAATGCCGTCGGCGAAAGCAGGCCCGTCCTGCATTCCCCGTACGATCACCCTTGAAGGATCATGCACCCCTGCATGGGCAAGCATTTCGGGTATGAACCGGGTCTCGTCCGCGCAGAGAATTCCCGGCTTTTTACCCGGGGGCAGCATGGCCAGCATGAACGGGAGCTGCAGCAGGCTTGAGAGAAACACCGGCACATCAATGTTGTTTGCCACCTCCTCCTGGTGCATCACCAGGTAGCCGCAATCTGCGGTGACGGCTCTGACCCCCTGTGAAACCAGCTGCTTCGCCGCGGCCATCACGTCCTGCAAAACTGATACGTCTTTTTCCAGCGCTTTTTCCACGGTCAAACCGGGTATTACCTGGTAACGGACGGGGAAGTTGCAGGTATGGGCGTTCCCCACGTCGCCCTGGATGAACGGCGTATGGGAATCAAGCATCAGTATGCCGATGTCTTCGCCGTAGCTTACCTGTCCTCTGCGGGCATGAAATATCATTGCTTAATTTCCCTCCAGTACCGTTCTTTGCCTGAAAACCTGCGCGGTTTCCACGTTCTCCATATTGCCATCAAGACGATCACTGCCAGCAGCCCCGCTCCCGCCCACTTGATGATGTGAACATAGGGGAAGAACTGTGCTCCCCCCGCAATACCAAGGGCGTACAGGCGGTGAGTTTCTCCCCGTTCGGGATATATTGAAACCCGAACCTTCTCGCCGGAATTCCCGTTAATGACTATACCGTCGGAAGTGGATACCGGGTACCAGGATGCCACCATGCCGTGCTTCTCATTGAAAAGATCCACCTGGAAACGGGTGTCATCAACGGTGTCAACGTACAGTGTTGCCGTATCCGCCGGCATGGTCATGGCATATGTTCTATGATACTCACCGGGGAGGAACGCGTCAACCACCGTGGTTTCAATATCCTGGTCCCACCTGGATGCCCTTTCACCGATCCGCTTCAACGCCGCATCGCCGGCCATGCGGTACACGAAAAAACGCATGTACTCCCGTTCCCACCTGCTGGAGTGAAAACTGGTATAATATGCCTGCCCGCTCCCAATTTCAAGACGTGCACTGACAGGGCCTTCCCTTTTACCCGAGGGTGTACGGAACTGTGCCCGGGCCAGCACTTCACCTTTCGTGTCCCTGAGTGCCACCCAGCCGTTATGGGTCATCACCAGGCGTATACGGGTATGGTTGAAAAACGCGGCCAGGTCACCTGCAATGGTTACGTCCGAGGGGCCGCTGATACCGGCATGGGGGAAATCCCTGAAAAACTTGAAGGGCTTTGCCATATGTTGAAGATACTTGTACGAATAATCCGAGAAATACCCGGTACCGCCGTCACGTATGAAACGTTCAATATTCTCGTAGATCTGGTCATAGCTGATCTCACGGTATTCCCGTTTCAGGTCTACCCCCTGTATACGGTACCGCCGCGCCACCACGTTGATGCTTGATTCAACCGGCGGCTCGACACCACATGGCAGGCACAGCACATCCAGGTTTTCCAGGTTCTTGTATTCCTGGCAATCAGCAATGGTAAGGGGGGTGTACTTTATCCTGAAACTGTCAAACAACTTTGCGATATCATCAAAGCGGGCAGATACTACGCCAATGCGCGGTGCCGCAGCGAGGGCCGGTACCCATATGCAGAAAAGCCATAGTACAAGTGCAATGATCCCGGTAACACGCATGAATAACTATCCCGATATATCTCTTATTTCACGAAGTATGCGGTTTCTTTCGTCCAGGTCAGAATAAATACCGTCGTTGAGGCACTCGTAGGCCATCTGAAAACAGAAAGAGGTCATCTGTACATAGATACCCCCGTACAACGAGTTATCCAGCACCTGTTTTCTCATAATACTCTTTGAAAGTGGACGAGCTCTCTTAAAACCGATCACGCTGCAGTCGTAGTATGGTATTGGCCGTCCCTTTTCCCTGTCCGGCGAGTGCAGGTCATCTACCTGCACAGGGTTGCGTATGATACCCGGATCCTCCAGCGGACTGCCGTTTAACACCCATCTCCGGTGCAGGCCGTACAGCCTGTACAGCCTGTTTCCCACCTGGTAAAAAATATCACCGGCGAGGGTCATGAAATGCTCCAGCGGATTCACCGATCTTTTCTTCTTCTTCAATGATTCTATCAATTCATCCCTGCCCATGCTGAAGGTTGGATTGTTGGTACGGTATACATGCATATCCCGCAACAGGGCATCAAGGTTCTGTATATCGCGGGAAAAACATTCAGCCGTGAAGATCATTCCCTCGTGCTGCGTATTCGCATGTGATTCGAAGTATACCAGGCTTCCGTCAAGAAAGGGTGAGTAGCTGTTGTTAAAGAAGTTGCAGCACACATCCAGTATTGAAAGAAAATCTGTATTGTACGTCTCGTTATAGTTGGCCTGCCGCTTGTCCACCATGTAACGCTGTGCTTCAAACCCATAAGCCAGCATGGACCTCCCCTCGTGTTCATGGTGCAGCAGCTGGTGCACTTCCTCGTATGGTTCCACGTCTGCCTTCAGGCTGCGGATATATTCCTGCTTTCTTGATTCCAGGTCCTTGCCCATCTTCTTCAGGACGTCAAGGCTGTAATCCCACTCCTCGGCACTGACACGGGGCGGGGCGGCATTGAAATACTGCACCGCCTGGTCCCATGTAATATTTTTCTGGAAAACCAGCGCCTCAAGCAGCATCATCATAAGCTGCGCCAGCGAACCAACGCTGTAACTGGTTGACAGGTGCCTTGAGAGGGGGCTTGGTTCCTCCGCTGTGGCCGGCAGGAAAGACCTGACAAGACCCATGTATTCGTAGACAAGCTGCTCTACCTCCAGGTTCTTTTTCCCGGCTCTTCCTTCGGCAGCTCCTGGTGCAATTTTTTTCAGGTCGTCGGTTTCCCTCAGTTTCTGCTCAAGCAGCTGTATCATGCGTTCTCGTGTTTCCACGTCAAGCAGCTGGAACGAGAAAAAATATTTGCAATACGGCTCAAGGGCTTCCTCGAACAGGCGGCGATCGATCCATTTCATGGAATCATAGCTGTACCCTGCGAAAGGGAACTGCTCCATCCATGTGAAAAAGACCCGAAGGTAATTGAAGTATACCGGGTCCTTGATGTTCTCGTCCCTCACTATGTCATAGAGCAGCGAAGGAAGCCTTTTCAGCACGCGGGCCTGGAACTTCTCAATGTCCTGCAAAAGCTGGTAGAGCCTGCGGGTGGGGATAAGCCTTTTCTTGATGCCAATACCAAGACGATTGCTGGAATGGATGAGATACCGCTTGCGAAACAGTTTCAGGTGGCGATATTTCCTGTACAGCATGTTCACGTTGACGGGGGACAGTTCCGGGCCGAAGGTATCCGGCATACCCGCATCGTATACCATGCCCGCGCCTGCCGAAGCATCCTTTCGCACATCCACCCTGCCACCCGGCCTTGCAGATGGTTTCCTCTCGGGATACTCTTTAATGAGATCAATGATGGCACTGTACTTCTCGGCAGGTTCCACGCTGTCATTGTTCAACAGGGCACGCACCACCTTCATCTTCCCGGCGGGAATATCCTTTGAGAGCAGCATAGCCTTGGCCCGCCGCTCCAGTGTTTTTACCTGGTTCTGGTCCATATTTGCAGTATGCCTTTTTGTTTGCTTCTTAGCAATACGTTTTTCGTGCAGAATTGTCAAGATTAAAAGGAATTAGCTCAGGGATACAGATATAAAAGAATAACCCCGCCAGGTTGAGCGGGGTTATTGTAGTATAACTTGTAATTATTGTCTCTTAGTACATTTTCATCACGTAATTAAGAGTAAAGAATGCGTAATGATTCCTGTCTTTCAGTTTATGGTCATTATCCGGATCGTAGTTTGTCTCGTAGATATACTGGGTTGACAGGCTTATCATAGGTGCCAGCTTGAAGTTGAAACCGGTGTAAAACCTGTTCTTGGTGAAACCTTTTTTTGCATAAAAAGGTTCCCCAACAAAAGGTGTATTTTTGGTTCCACCGTCCTCTATGGTACCAAAGAACAATTCATCTGCTATGGTAAAGCCTACAGTATCAGTTATCGGATAATTAAGGCGTACAAGTTCCCTGATCAACAGAGAATATCCCTTCTTGTCCTTTGCCCTTTCGTAATAATCGTTATGGGCGTACACCTTGTTGTGAAAGATCACCCTGTTGATTAATTTCGCCTTACCAAGTTGATATTCCAGGATAGGCAATACTTCAATATTATGAGAATAGAGATAACCATCGAGCTTAGCTGATTTATCAAGATCAAATCCCATGTAGTAATACCATACCGGCAGCTTAAAGGTAAGCTTGTCAAATTTCTTGATATACACGGGGCCAGCAAAAAGTTCGTACATGAATGTTCCAAGCGACTCCCCGTCATGACGATAATACTCATAACGATGACCCGGCATAACAACGAATGCCCAGTTTGGTGAGAGCAGGGCGGTGAAGTTCACGTATTCCCAGGTTCTTCCGGTATACTGTTTTTTTTCTGCAAAGGCATTTCCGGCAAATACTCCACTCACCATAACGGCAAGCAGCAATACAATAGTAAGTTTAGATAGCT
>CAYFSO010000121.1:0-9080 GCA_964345775.1 uncultured Leptospiraceae bacterium
AGCTGTGACTGGTGGTTTGACACCATCACGTAGGTGGCCTTTTTACGGATATTATTCCTGCCTTCGATAGTGATGGGCCATGACGGAATAATATATGTATAAAAACTTCCCCAGAAACAGGTATACAGGTGTAATAGTCGTAAACGTCTGTCAAATGGCCGTGTAAAGAGCCATATCAGCAGTGCGATGACAAAGTAAAAGATGGATGTTGTCATAATGAACAGAAGGATAAGAATGGATATTAAACGATTCATGAAATTACTCCTTGAAAATTTTCATATTACAGTAATTCACGGGTATCGTTATTTTGCAAACATTTTATTGGTTGCGGGTAAACTGTTCTATCTTCTTCCTGAGAACATCCGGGATATCAACGCCGAGGCTTTGAATGCGCGACTGGTACTTGCCGAAAGAACGGGTGGTATCCTTGGTGGTGCCGATTACCTGCAGGTATTCGGCCATTATCTTTTCTATCTCGATGCGCAGCTTTATATTCTCATTGAGCATGTCTTCAACCGGGGCGATCACCCGGTAATTTGCAGGCCTGCATATGGAACGGTATACCACGAACCGCTGCAGGGCCGGGCATTCCACGTCGTCTCTACTTATACTGTCCATTACCTGGTTGAGATTGATGTTGTCTATTACCTCTATGTCAAGATCTCCCTGTAGTAGTGACCGTATCTCTTTTTCAACCTCTTCAAACCTGTCACACAGCTGCTCGTCATCATAACACGCTTCTTCGTCACTGCGTATATACAATACCAGGTCAACATCAGAACTCTTTTGTGCAAGGCCAAGGTTGACAGAACCAACCATATCAATTGCGGCATCCGGGAAATCAGTGCTTAAACTTTCAAGTGACCTGGCCAGCTTTGCCACCTTGCGGTCGGTTTCTTCTGTCTGGTACATCCTGAAAAAATTTCTAATATCCTTAAATCGGCGTATTTCAGGTATGGGTGTATGCCGGTCGGTAAGGGTGTCACACCGGGTATTGTTTTTCATGCAGTCGTACCTGTACCCGTCAATAACTGTTTCATTTAAAACATTGCCGGATGGTACGTATTCTGACACGTCATATACACGGTCACGCACCAGTTTTCTAAGTATGATCTTTTTTAACAATCCATCATCCATTTCCAGGTCGTAAAAATATCCTCCCTCAACATAACTGCCATTGCTGCGTGTGTGACCGCCGAAATGAGGTGGTGCGGCATACAGCGTGCCTTCATTCATATACGCGGTAAAACCATAACCGGGATAATTGAAAAAACATATATCAACTATGGAGTCATCACAGAAATCCATGATAATGCCGGGAACAGGCTGTCCCGCCTCATTTTTATCCAATGAGTATTCATGCGGCAGGGATAAGACGGCCATGGTTTTAGATGATTCCCGTTTAATTTCTTCAATTTTTGCTGAAAGTTCATTTTTCACATGATCCGGTTTGTCCCGGGAAGGGGTGATGGTATAACCCGAAATATGATAGTTATTAACATCGTGGACACTGTTGTGAATGTTCCTTTCTTCCAGGGATGTGCCGGCAAGTTCACCTTTTTCTCCTGGAAGGATAAAGGCGGTTACATGCGGCTTTGTAGAGAGTACCCCGTCGAACATCTCGTATTTCCTGGTAACGGAATGGGCGGCCCTGGTGTTGAGTGTAAGAAACTTTCGGGCAGTTGCACGCTGCTGGTCTGTAAAACCGGTCCCCGTTGATATGCGTTCTGCAAGGTTGACCGGGGGGATGTCATCCATGTTCTTGATGCTGCCGGTTTCGATCACTTCCTGTTGCAGGGAGTCAAGCTGGCGATCAAGTTCACGTGAGTAGAAGGCACGGTCGATGAGCCTGCCTGATAGAATGTACATGTCTGCCACGGTCTCCCGCATGAGGGTGTATACCTCGGCAAAAGAACCGTGAATGTTTGTGCAGAATATAATATTCATCATGATACCCCTTCAGGGGTACGTGATGATCCAATACAGGTGGATAGTCAAATGTTTTATTAATTATGACTCTATAACCAGGTGACTGTATTCATCGTGACTTTTTGTGTAAGAATCGACATAGGAACATGTCGGGATAATGCGGTACCCGTTATCCTTCGCGTATTCCAGCGCGTGGGTAACCAGTTGAGCTGCGATCCCTTCACCACGCATATCTTTGGGTACGTATGTTTCAACCAGGTCAAGTACCCTGTCCTCTTTCTCATTGTACGCAAGGTACGGGTACTCATCCGGTTTTCCGTTTTCAATGTAGAACATCTCGTCTTTCTTATGATTGATCGTGTAGTTCATCAGCTATCCTCTATCTCTTCAATCTGGTGTTTAAGAGTATGATCCTCGCTTTTTATTATAATACTGCATGATGGGTTTTCGGTCAATTAAGCTATCTTCCAAAAACCCGGGTGAGTTGACGCAGGTGCCCGGTGTTATCATCGTTCAGCTGTTCCCATCGAATGCGCCAGCGCCAGTTTCCCTCCCTGGTTGACGGGGTGTTCATGCGGCATTCCTGGCCGAGGCCAAGCACGTCCTGCATGGGGATAATGGCCATGTCTGCAACCGATGACATTGCAAGACGGACAAGGTCCCAGTGCACGGAATTCACGTCCACCTGTTTGCCGGTATACTGTTCAAGCCTGTTGCGCATTTCCGGTGACGTCTCGTTCTCGAACCAGCCACGGGTGGTGTTGTTGTCGTGGGTGCCCGTGTATACCACGCAGTTGGTCTCGTAGGTGTGGGGCAGGTAGGGATGCATGGGGTTGTCATCGCCGAATGCGAAAAGCAGCACCTTCATGGCGGGCAGCCTGTAATGTTCCATTACCAGGCGCACGTCGGCGGTTATGGTGCCAAGGTCCTCGGCCACCACCGGTAGATTGAAAAAGCGTTTTCCCAGGGTGTTGAGAAAGTCGTAGACGGGTGCGTGAACCCACTTGCCGTTGATGGCTGTTTCCTCTTCCGCGGGTATTTCCCAGTAGGCCACCAGGCCCCTGAAATGGTCTATGCGCACCAGGTCGAAAAGCTGCAGGTTCCACTCCATTCTCATGAGCCACCAGTCGTATCCCTGTTGCCGCAGCACATCCCAGTTGTAGACGGGGTTGCCCCATCGCTGCCCGGTTTCGCTGAAATAATCGGGAGGAACGCCGGCCACCGTGACTGGTCTCTTTTCATCATTGAGCTTGAATATGTCCGGGTGCGCCCACACGTCAACGCTGTCATAGTCAACGTAAATGGGGAGATCGCCGAATACGTGTATGCCCTTCCGGTTGCAGTACTTTTTCAGGTTCTGCCACTGGGTTGCCGCGATGTACTGAAGGTACATGACCCGCGAAATGTCATCACGAAGTTTTTCCCGAAGTTCAGCGATGGCATCGTGGTGACGGTCCCTGAGCCGGGCCGGCCACCTGTCCCAGGGCGCCCCGTCATGATGCTCCTTGAGTGCCACGAAAAGCGCGTAATCATCCAGCCAGTGCCTGTTCTCATGGCAGAAGCGGGTGAATTCCCATTGCCTGTCGCTTCCAAGCTGCTTGAAATGCTGCCATGATCTGCGAAAAAGCTTTTTCTTGTAACCTGTCACTTCTTTGTAATCAACATGATCATCAGGCAATGCAGGACGGGGTTCTTCGTCCTGCGGCAGCAGGCCCTCCTGTTGCAAGAGCTCCGGGCTTATCAGCATGGCGTTGATCCCCATGGCCGACATGTTGGTATAGGGTGAACTGCCCTGTGCTGGGTTGATGGGATTCAAAGGCAGTATCTGCCAGTACTTCTGTCCCATGTCTGCAAGAAAGTCCACGAACCGCCGTGCCTCCGGGCCGAAATCGCCTATGCCATGCGGGGAGGGTAGTGATGTAATATGCAGCAGGATGCCGCTTCCTCTGTTGTTCATGTACGCTGTTATTCCTCGCTTTCTTTTTCTTTGCTTCCTGTTTTTGCCAGGTTGCCTATGATCTTTTCCAGGTCTTCCCTTTCAAGGGTTTCGTTCTCTATGAGTGATTCTGCCAGCCTGTCAAGCGTATCCCTGTTTTCAGTGAGAATTTTTGAGGCATGATCTTCTCGCGTGTTTATGATCTTCTGGATCTCTTCATCGATAACCTGGTTGGTATGCTCGCTGAAATGCTTTGGCTGGGAGATGTCCTTGCCCAGGAAAACATGCTGTTCTTCCATGGCAAAGGTTGCCGCACCCAGCTTCTCGCTCATTCCCCACTGTGTTACCATTCGCCGTGCGGTCTGGGTTGCCTGCTTCAGGTCATTGGCCGCCCCGGTGGTCAGGTCATTGAACACCAGCTTTTCCGCGGAACGTCCACCCAGCATTACGCTTATACGGCCCAGCAGGTATTCACGGCTCAGGTTATACCTGTCCTGCTCGGGTACCTGCTCGGTGGCACCAAGGGCCCGTCCCCGTGGTATAATGGTAACCTTCTGAAGGGGGTCTGCCCCGGGCGTCATGGCGGCTACCAGGGTATGACCGGACTCGTGGTAGGCAACAATGCGCCGGTCTTCCTCGGTGATGTTCTCCTCGCGTTTTGTGCCCATCATGATCTTGTCACGGGCCTGGTAGAAATCCTGTTGCGATACCCGTTCGCGCTCATGCCTGCCTGCCATCAGCGCCGCTTCGTTCACAAGGTTTTGAAGATCCGCACCTGCGAAGCCAACAGTCATGCCGGCGATGGTCTCCAGGTTTACCTCCCGGTCAAGGGGTACATTCCTGGTGTGTATGGCCAGTATCTTCTCGCGTGCCTTCTTCTGCGGCAGATCAAGGGTGATCTGCCGGTCGAAACGTCCGGGCCTGGTCAGTGCCTGGTCGAGCACGTCGGGCCTGTTGGTTGCCGCCATTACCACCACTGACTCCTGCGGGGAGAACCCGTCCATCTCTGATAATATCTGGTTCAGTGTCTGCTCACGTTCATCATGGCCGCCGCCAAGTCCGGTGCCCCGTGCCCGTCCTATTGAGTCAAGTTCGTCAATGAAGATGATGGACGGGGCTTCTCTCTTGGCGGTCTTGAACATGTCACGTACCCGAGAGGCGCCAACCCCAACGAACATCTCGATGAACTCGGAGCCGCTGATGCTGAAAAAAGGTACATCCGCTTCACCGGCGGTGGCCCGTGCCAGCAGTGTTTTCCCGGTTCCGGGAGGGCCAACAAGCAGTATCCCCTTGGGCATGGTGGCTCCCAGCTTCTTGAACTTGCCGGGTTCTCTCAGGTATGACACTACTTCCTGCAGTTCCTTCTTGCTGTTCTCAAGACCGGCCACCTCGTCGTATGATTCGTTGCTTGTTGATTTGTCAAATCGCTGTGCGCGTGAACGGCCAAACCCGAACATGCCGCCCATGCCTCCGCCCCCCTGCTGGTTCTGCATACGGTGGCGCATGTAGATAAAAAGCCCGATGATAAGCAACCAGGGCAGCAGCAGCCATAGTATGGCGCTAAAACCACCGTCCCTGGACGGCCTGGCATCTATGTTCACATCACGCTCTTCAAGCAGGGGAAGCAGTTCCTTGTCCTCCACCGGTGGTTTAACTGTCCTGAATTTGGTATACGACATGGGTTCCTTTTTGCCGGTACCCTCAGGGGTGTATTCATGGACGAATTCACCGGTTATCTTCTGGTCCTGCATGGTTACCTTGTAAATGTTGTCATGTACGATCTGCTCTTTGAAGGTGCTGTAGGTCAGCTCTGCCACGTTCCGTGACTGGTACATCTGGAACACGTGGTAGGCCACCAGCATACCCAGCATCAGCCAGAGAATGATTGTCCAGTTAAACCCGTACCGGGGTTGCTGCGGTTGCTGTGGGTTTTGTGATTTTTTTGATCTTTTCTCGTCTGCCATTTTTATATCCTGTGAAATTATTACAAAGTATTATACAACGGGTATTGCGTGAAGTCAACCTTCCCCCTATACTGAAAAGTGTTTGAATATAGCGGCGAAGATGTCACAATGGACTTAAAAGGAGGAAGCAAATGCAGAATACTCACAGCACGGTCATAGGATACGTACTCTGGATCTTCGGGTTTTTGGGAGCCCACCGGTTCTATTTTGGTAAACCGGTAACCGGAACAATATGGTTCTTCACACTTGGATTACTTGGAATTGGATGGCTGGTGGATCTTTTTCTTATCCCGTCAATGGACAGGCAGGCAGACATGAGGTTTGTAGAGGGTCCGGTTGATTACAACCTGGCATGGGTGTTGCTCACGTTCCTTGGAATATTCGGGATACACCGTTTTTACATGGGAAAGATATTGACCGGCATACTGTACCTGTTGACCGGTGGTATATTCGGCATAGGGTATATATATGACCTGTGGACATTGAACCAGCAGATAACACTTGTAAATACGGGAGCCTGAGCTTACAAGCAAATGGAAGACGTGTACCTACATGACAGGAAGGTTGAACTCCTTCGCCACATGGACATATTCTCACGCCTGCGGGAGTACGAGCTTGATGTCATTGCCCGACAGGCCGAGATGGTGGAGTACAGGAAGGGCCAGGCAATATTTGCTCACGGTTCAGTAGCGAAAGAGCTCTATGTTCTTGAAAAGGGCAGGGTGGGTATCATGAGCATGGAAGATGAAAGCGACGTGAACATTGCCCAGATACTTCCCGGCGAGTCCTTCGGCGAACTTGATTTCCTTGGCAGGACCACCAGGAGTGCGGGTGCCTTCGCAGAAGAAGATTCTCTCATCCTGCGGTTCCCATCCGAAGAACATCAGCACGATGACGTGCTTAAAAGCCAGGCATATATTTCGGCCCAGATATTGTACAGGCTGCTTGGTATCGTGTCAGAGAGAATATGGAACGTGAAGAAGCACCTCTATGATAAAACTGCCTGGCTGCGTGACCTGCGCAGACAGCTGCATCGGGACAGTCAGACAGACCTGTATAATCGCACTTATCTCGAAGAAGACTTCGTGAACCTGCTGCCTGATCTCGGAAGAAGTGCGGCACTGGTGATGATAAAGCCCGACAATTTCAAGGAGGTGAATGACCGTTTCGGGCACGAGGCGGGCGACCAGGTGCTGACCCTCATGGCTATATTTCTGCAGTCCGAGCTGAATGAGAACGATATAGGCGTCCGCTACAGGGGGGACGAGTTCGCCGCCATACTGCTTGATACCGGGAAGGATGAGGCCATAGAGCGGGCAAAAGAAATAAGTAAAACCTATAAATCCATGGACATGAAAAGGGTACTGGGCAGCCAGGACGTGAAAATACAGGTGAGCATAGGGGTGGCGTTGTACCCGCTTGATGCCGAAACAAGTGCAGAACTGGTGACCACGGCACACAGGCGAATGATGCGTGCCCGCAAAGATGGCGGAAACAGGATAGTAATAAAGGTGTAGTATACATGAAAGATGTATTAAATGAACTGCATATATTTTACGGTTTTAATGATGACGACCTTGGCCTTCTGGGAAAATATTTCAGGGTGAAGACGTTCGAAAAAGATGATACTGTTATTTCCCGAAACGATGTAATAGAAGAACTATTCATAGTGATCAAAGGAAAAATTGTCAGTACCCTTGATCTTCCCGGCAGCATAGAGCGAAAGCATGCGGAATATACCACCGGTGATTTTTTCGGTGAAGTGCCCCTTTTTGGGAAACGTCCTTCATTTGATACTTACGTGGCAGCTGAAAAAACCGGGTTGTTGTCCATCGAGGAAAAGGCACTTACTCACCTGGTTGAAAATCATCCTGAAATAGCGGTAAAACTGGTATCAAGGCTTCTCAGCGGAACAATACAGTACCTGCGAAACTCCAGCAGGTTCCTTGCGGACGTGGTGCAATGGGGTGAGGACGCAAGCAGGCGTGTTATTACCGATGATCTTACCGGTGTGTACAACAGGGCATTCCTGGATGACGCACTGGAAAGCTTTTTCAATATTTCAATGAACAACAACAAGCCCCTGTCGCTGCTCATGGTTGACCTGGACAATTTCAGGGAGATCAACGATATACTGGGCATGGAAGACGGGAACAGGATATTGAAAAGGCTGGTTGCCATCATCAGCAGCGTGATAAGCCGCCATGGTATCATCGCCCGTTACGGCGGGGACGAGTTCTCCATACTGCTGCCCGAGGCTGACCTTGCAAAGGCACGGGAGATCTCAGAAGATATACGTAAAGGGGTTGAAGAGTTTGGAAATACCCATTATGGAGATACCCCGGTTCAGGTAACCACCAGTATAGGTATAAGCGCTTTCCCCGATACCGCAAAAAGCTTCGACACATTCAAAGATAAGGCAGATTCAGCCCTCTACCGTGCCAAGGACGGAGGGCGAAACAGGGTTGAGTGGTAACAGGCAGAAGTTTACCTCCCTTGAGGAATATACTATATTACAACAAACACAAAAAAATTGTTTGACAGGATACGCATACATGGTGAATACTATTCATAACTTGAGCATTGTTCACGCACATGTGAAGGGGAGGGTGTGATCATGGATGACCTGAAAGGGAAAACTGCCGTCATTACCGGTGCGGGTAAGAAAACGGGCATCGGGTATGCCATTGCAGACAGGCTTGCGGAAAACGGCTGTAACGTGGTAATTGCTGACCTTGAGCAGGATGGACTGCAGGACATATGCGATGAGCTGGCTGAAAAGTACGGGGTCAGGGCACTGCCCGTATCAGTGGATGTCACTGATAACGCAGCAATAAATACCATGGTTGACGCCATAAAGGCGGAATTCGAGGCTGTTGATATCCTGTGTAATAACGCCGGGGCCTCTTTCGGGGTACCCAACACGGTACAGAACTACGATGAAGACGCGTGGATGAAAACCATCGATGTGAACCTTCACAGCGTCTTCAGGGTAAGCAGGGCCATGGTGCCTCTCATGATTGGACGAAATGCCAGTATAATCAATACATCATCGAGGGCAGGGAAAGTACCTCCCATATTCAACGGGGCGTACGCCGTGGCAAAAGCCGGGGTTATCATGCTTACAAAGGTTATGGCGCGGGAACTGGCAGGGGCAGGTATCAGGGTAAATGCCATCTGTCCCGGGCAGATCATGACCGATCTGGAACGGTGGAGGTTCGGCCTTGAAGCCGAAGTATTCCAGTGTACCG
>CAYFSO010000122.1:0-8877 GCA_964345775.1 uncultured Leptospiraceae bacterium
GGTGACACCCGTGACCTCACCCACGGCGTAGTTGTCTCGGCGTATTACCTGTTTTGAGTTATTTTATTTGACATAATTTGATCCTTCTGTTGTCTACAATTAACAAATTACGTTGAATAACATGTCAATATGAAGTCCCTTTTTTATACATTATCAAAAAGAGTTACTTCACTGGTTGAACGGGCCAAGATGACCGAACACACCTTCATGGTGCTGATAGCCCTCATCATTGGAACCATCGCGGGTTTCGGAGCTATCGGCATTCGTACCATGATCAAGGAAATTTCCGTACTGTTCTTCAATGGTGAGGGAAACCTTTTGCAGAATATCATGACATCAGAATGGTACGTGATACTGCTTGCACCGGCCCTTGGTGGACTCCTGGTTGGCCCCCTCATCTACTTCCTTGCCAGGGAGGCAAAAGGACATGGTGTGCCCGAGGTGATGCAGTCCATTATCATGAAGGGTGGCTCCATCAGGCCCAGGGTGGCGATAATCAAGGCAATCGCCTCGTCAATCACCATAGGCACAGGTGGCTCAGTTGGACGGGAAGGCCCCATTGTACAGATAGGGGCCAGCCTGGGGTCTACCATCGGACAGTTTTTCAGGGTATCAACCCAGCGTATGAAAACATTCGTGGCCTGCGGCGCGGCAGCCGGTATTGCCGCTGCATTCAACGCTCCCATCGCAGGGGCCCTTTTTGCAGTGGAGATCATACTGGGAGATTTCGGCTTTACCCAGTTCTCTCCCATTGTTATTGCATCGGTTATGGCCACGGTGGTGTCGCACCAGTTCGAAGGTAATTTCGCTGCTTTCCAGGTACCGACCTACCAGTTGAAAAGCCCGTATGAACTGCTTTTCTATTTTGTCCTGGCATTCCTCTGTGCAGGGATTGCCTATATGTTTATCAAATCTCTGTACTGGTCAGAAGACTTTTTTGAAGACCGGGTAAAAATCCCGGAGTACCTGCAACCGGCCCTTGGAGGCCTTTGCATTGGTGCCATGGCGCTCATGTTTCCCCAGATCATGGGTGTTGGATACGATTCCATCAATAATGCCCTGCACGGTGAAACCATATGGCACATTGCCTTCATCCTGGTCTTTCTCAAGATAATAGCCACCTCCATTACACTGGGCTCTGGAGGTTCAGGTGGCATCTTTGCACCATCACTTTTTTTGGGTGCCATGACCGGAGTTGGTTTTGGTTCTTTCATACATGATTACTTTCCTGCAATCGCGGCCACACCCGGCGCGTACGCCCTTGTAGCCATGGGAGGACTGGTTGCCGCAACAACCCATGCACCCATTACCGCCATCATCATCGTGTTCGAGCTTACGTTTGATTACCACATCATTCTGCCGTTGATGATCGTTTGCATTATATCAACCATTGTTTCGCAGAAATTATCCAGGGAGTCCATATATACCCTCAAGCTGCTCCAGCGAAATATTCATATCAAGGACGGTGCCGAGATAAATGTCATGAAGTCCATCTTCGTGAAGGACGTGTATACTACACATGCAGAAACCATCCCGGTAACCGCAACTTTTGACCAGGTGGTAAACCACCTCATCTCCGGCAGGGACCCCTATGCTCCTATCCTGGATAACAAGGGAAGGCTGTACGGGATCATTTCCATGCATGACGTAAAAGATTACCTGTTTGAACGCGACATCCTGCAGAATGTTCTCATCGCGTCAGACATAGCAAACACAGATGTCAGCACTGTTACACCGGAGGACAACTGCCAGGAGGTACTTGACATCATTTCCCGGTATGACCTTGAAGGCATGCCCGTTGTGGACACCCAGAACCCCAGGCGGATACTTGGCATGGTATGGCGCAAGGATATTCTGGACGCCTACAACAAGGAGATCGAACGTCGTGATATCACCTCATCCTTTGCATCCCAGATCACCATGCCAAATATAGACCAGAGTGTACACTTCATGGAAGGATACACAATAACCGAGATACCCGCACCACGCATGTTCATTGGCAAATCCATCAAGGAACTGGGGATAAGGGCCAATTTCGGTGTTGATGTCCTTCTCATTCGCTCCAACAAGCCGGAGGGATCAAAGATCAAGGCAATCCCTGATCCAGATTACGTCATCTCCTATGATGATTCACTGGTAATCGCCGGAGAAATTGGGAAGATCAACCTGCTAAAAAGTCGAATTTAGATCACAAATCACTGAAAAAATATACTTGACCACCACTGATCATTCCCTGTTAACTGATATACTTAACAATAAGACTGTACCTGTACAGGACAGGAACACAAAATTATATATACAAGGGGTCAGAGAATGGAATATAAACATTATTCAAAGGTATTCTGGGAACAGGTTGAGAAATACGGTGATCGGGCAGCACTTCATCATAAATCAGGCAACACATGGGAAGAGATCAGCTGGAACGAATTCGGCGCTCAGGTGAAAAGTATCGCCAAGGCTCTCATTGACGAAGGAATTGGTGAGCAGGAAACAGTAGGAATCTTTTCACAGAATATGCCGCAGTGGACAATCGTGGATATTGCATCACTCTGCATCCGCGCAATTCCAGTTCCAATTTATCCCACCAATACAGCAAAGCAGGCCGAGTACATAGTTAACGATGCCGAGATCAGTATCCTGTTCGTTGGTGACCAGGACCAGTACGATAAGGCCATGGAACTGATGGGAAAGAACAAGCACCTTAAAAAGATCGTGGTTTTTAAGCCATCAGTTAAGATCAAGAGTTCTGATAAGGTAGTATACTATGCCGATTATCTAAAGGCAGGCCAGCAATCCAGCAGTAATGATAAAGTACAGGAGAGAATGGAAAAAGGCACACCCGAGGACCTTCTCACATTCATATATACATCGGGGACAACCGGTGAACCCAAGGGGGTAATGCTTACCCATTCAAATGTTTTATACCAGAGAGATGCACACGATGGACGGCTTGTGGATCCAAACGACAAGGACATTTCACTTGCATTTCTTCCACTCAGTCACGTATTTGAAAGGATCTGGACCTATTATGTAATAGCCAAGGGAATGCAGAACAATTACCTTGAAAATCCTGCTGATATAATAGAGTTCATCGCTGAAGCAAAGCCTACTATTATGTGCGCGGTTCCGCGGTTCTATGAAAAAATCTATGCCACTGTGTATAACAGGCTTGAATCAGCACCACCGGTACGAAAAAAACTTTTTAAGTGGGCAGTAAAGGTTGGAGCAAAACACAACAATAAAAAGAAGGACAAAAAGTTTATTGGTCCATACCTGAAGTTCAGGTATAAAATTGCCGATACTCTTGTGTTAAAGAAAATCCGTGACATCGTTGGCGGACGTATCAAGTTCTTCCCCTGTGCAGGTGCACCCCTTTCACAGGAAATTGAAGAATTCTTTTATGCCTGCGGACTTTTTATCACATATGGATACGGTCTCACCGAAACAACTGCAACGGTTACCTGTCACGAACCGTCACATTTCATTTTCGGCGCAGTCGGCAAGCCGCTTCCGGGAGTTGAAGTGAAAATTGACGAAAATAATGGCGAGATCCTTATCCGTGGGGGCAATGTCATGAAGGGATATTATAAAAAACCCGAAGCCACCGCGGAGGTTTTCACCGAGGAAGGTTTCTTCAGGACCGGTGATGCCGGTGTGTTTGAGGAGAACGGAGAACTGCGTATTACCGACAGGATAAAGGACCTCATGAAAACTTCAGGGGGTAAGTACATTGCACCGCAGATGATCGAAAGCACCCTGGGTGCAGACCATTTTATCGAGCAGATCGCCATTATTGGAGATCAGCGTAAATACGTGACAGCCCTGATAGTACCATCTTTTGAAGCACTTGAGGAATACGCGAAAGGGCAGGGTATACAGTACTCATCAAAAGAAGATCTCGTCAACAAGCCAGAGATCATAGAGTTCTACAACAAACGAATTGAAGAGGCTTCCAGGGAGTTTGCCCGATTTGAGAAGATAAAGAAATTCACCCTTCTGCCAAAGGAATTCACTGTTGAGGACGGGGAGATCACACCAACCCTGAAAATCAAACGCAAGGTTGTAGCTTCAAAGTACAAGGACATCATTGATTCAATGTACAACGAATAATATACATCATCATAAATTGAAAACGGTGCCGCTATGCAGGCACCGTTTTTTTTTGCCATACTTTAATTCCATTTCATTATTTTGGATCACTTCTTCTATTTATTGATTTTGAGCTTTTATATGTGCTCACATCAATGTAGAGCCTGCCCATGCAGGCTCTTTTCTTTATATATTTATCGCAGCAAGGAAACCTCCATGTACCGCCTCGTTAATCTTGCCGGGCTGTACACTGTCTCCTATCACCACGTGCTTTATTCCGGAACCTTTCAGGTCCTGTGAAAGTTTCTGTACCGGTCTCGAACCGGCTGCCACCACCACGGTATCATAATGGTCTTCCAGGGTTTTGCCATCTTTTTCATAATGTATAGTACCACCTTCTATACGTTGCACCCGCGCAGAGGTGACCAAACTTACACCATACTGTTTCAGGTTGTTCATCAGCACCCAGCGGGTGGATTTTCCCACGTCATTTGCCACTTTTTTTTGCATTTCGTACACGGCCACGTTAATTGACCCGTTGAAAAGCAGCTCCCTCAAGCGCTCAACAGGCTCCGCCTGGTACTGGAAAAGAAAATGCAGTGCCTCCGGGGTAAGTGTTCCCTTCCTTGCAATGAACAGGGCGGTCTCAAGCCCCACAGATCCACCACCGATTACCGCAACGTTGCGTCCCATGTATGGATTCTCACCCAGAACCTTCCAGGAACTCATTACAGATGGATCGTCCACTCCATTTACCGGGGGAAGGAGGGGCTCTGACCCCTCTGCGGCTATCACGTAATCTGGTGCAATATCTTTGATCATTGCACCATCTACCGTTGTTTCAAGGTGTAGTTCTATATCATATTTCTCAACCATTGCCCTGTAATACCTGATAAGCTCCCATATTTCCTGTTTATGAGGTGGAGCTCCGGCTATCCATAACTGGCCGCCTATATCATTTCCCTTTTCATATAGTAAAACATTATGCCCCATTTGGGCAGCAGTTACCGCGGCCTCCAGCCCACCGGGTCCGGCACCGATCACCATTACGTTTTTGGGTTCATCAACCTTTTCAACTTTTCGTTCTCCCTCGTAACCCGCACGAGGATTCACCACGCAAGTCACAGGCTGACCGCTGAAAATAGTATCCGTACATCCCTGGTTACAGGCCATACACGGACGGATCTCTCTATCACGTCCATCCCGGGCTTTTTCCGGCCAATAGGGATCGGCCAGCAGAACCCTGCCCAGGTTTACCATGTCAGCCACCCCGTCCACCAGTATACGTTCTGCCTCTTGAGGGGTGGAAATCCTGTTGGATGCCATTACCGGAAGTGATACTGCCTTCTTTATGTTCAGTGCAAGGTAGGAATATGCTCCACGCGGTACTTCCATGGGTAACTGTGGCACGTGCGATTCATGCCACCCACCCGTAACATTTATCATGTCAACACCGGCTTCCTCGTACACCCTGGCAAATCGTGGAGTTTCCATATCGGTGTTACTTCCCTCTACAAAGTCATTCCCTGCCATACGTATTGTAAGCGGGTAATCCGCTCCAAGTGCCTCCCTGCCCTGCATAATGGTTTCCCGCGCAAATCGTGTACGGTTCTCGAAGCTTCCGCCGTACTGGTCGGAACGCTTGTTCCGCAATGGAGAGAGAAACTGGGTAATCAGGTATCCTGCCGATGCGATTATCTCAACACCATCAAATCCCGCCTCCTGTGCCCTTACTGCTGCCCTGGTGAAGGCTTCCTGTGTTTGCTGTATCTCTTCTATTGTCATCTCACGCGGCGTTTCTTTTGTGTATGGTGAGTAGACAGCAGATGGAGCCATGGGCTTCTCTCCGTACACCAGTTGTGAATATGAATATGCGCCCGCGTGAAAGAGCTGTATCCATGCACGGGCCCCTTCATTTTTGATAATACCGGTCAATTCCCTGAAATCGGGGATGGCTTCGTCGTTATCAATGGCAAGAGCAAATCCTGACCCACCAAGCTTGTCAACTGCCACAGGTCCCACTGTCACGATACCTGCTCCACCTGCAGCCTTTTCCCTGAAATAGTCAAGGTAGCGGTCATTCAATTTCCTGTCATAGGAATACAGCAGGCCCATGGCCGGGTAGGCGATCCTGTTCTTTATCTCTACGCTATTAATGGTTATTGGAGTGAATAGATACCGATGCATAGTCTTCTCCCTGGATAATCAAGAACTCAAACATAACAGTGTTATGTTTAATATACACAGCCGTGTCCATTTTTTCAAGAAATATTTTGTAATACAACTATTAATTATATTATATTCACATATTTCACAAGCGCACAACTGGCGTGCAAATAAAAACCGCATCCGTACCATGGATGCGGTTTTTATTCAATAAAGCAGTTATTATTCAGGACAACTGTGTTCCCATTTTTTTCTGGATCTCTTTTGCTTCTTTTACTGTTCTATCTATAACTTCTTTCACCGATTGAACATCATCGATAAGACCCTGGCTTTGCCCTATCAACTGCACTCCATAATCAAGGTCACCTTCCTCTGTGGCCACCTTGATCTTGTTAAAAGCCGAAGCAAAATGTGCAAGCTGCATTACCATCTTCGGGCCCTGTACCAGCACACTCAGCGCCAGCTTGATATATGGCAGGTCCATCTCCTTCGATATCTTGTAAGACTGTATCATGGCCCTTGGCAGGCTCATTCCCTTCTTGATCGCCTTCTCGGCAGATTTCGTCTTAAGTACACGGCAATAAATACCGTCAAATCTCTTTGAATATATGGTGTCCTCTATCCCCGCCTTTATCTGTGCTTCAATGGTCTTATCATGCAGGGGACTTTCTTTCGTCATGGACATCCTGGTACCCATGCCTATGCCTTCTGCACCCAGTGCCAGGGCCGCAGCCATACCCCGTCCGTCAGCGATCCCGCCAACTGCAACCACGGGTATGTTCACCTTTTCAACGATTGCAGGTACAAGTACAAATGTGGTTATCTGTCCACCGTGCGCCGCTGCCTCATGTCCTGTCACCTGTAATGCGTCTGCACCCTGTTTTTCGGCTGCCATGGCATGCTTTTCGTTCACCACGGTTGTGATTACCTTACCTCCATACTTGTGAGCCCGCTCAGCGATCCAGTCGCATTTACCCAGTGATACGTTGATAATTGGCACTTCTTCCTCAAGCATCACCTCTGCGTTCTCTTTCGCACCCGGCATAATGAGTGTACATCCAGCGCCAAAGGGCTTATCGGTCAATTCCCTTATTCTCCTGATCGCCTGGCGTGTCTGTTCTGTGTTCAATGGACCCGTGGCAAGATAACCAGTACCACCGGCATTACATACTGCTGCCACCAGTTCGGGGGTGCTTATCCAGCTCATCCCCGGCAATATAATTGGATACTTGATTCCGAATATTTCAGTTATCCTGGTTTTCATGACTTGCTCCTTGTTCAAACATTAGCATTTATATTAAGAATAAAAACTTGAATACATGGTGACATACCTTCCTGTTTTATCAAGCAGATATTTTTAAGTCACCAATCACGTACCTGCTAGATCATTCCCTGAACAGTAGATATCTGCTGTTGTGCTTCATCAACCATCCTGTCAATGAGTTCTTTACAGGTGGGTATATCCCGTACAAGCCCAACCGATTGCCCCATCATCATGGGAGCAATATCAGTATTACCTGTTTCCCATGCTTCCTTTACCCGGGTACCAGCCATCAGGGGGATCAATTCTTCAAGTCCGCAACCCTTTGATTCAAGCTCAAGAACCTCTTCCACAACCTTGTTGTGTATGGCACGGCCCTGCAGTCCAATGGTTTTACATATCAGGGATGTTTCGTATTCCTGCCTTGCAATAAGCTCCTGCTTGATGTTTTCGTGCACTTCACATTCCTGTGTTGCAACGAACCTTGTTGCCATCATTACACCCTGTGCCCCAAGCATCAACGCCGCACCCATGGTTTTCCCATCAGCTATGCCACCAACAGTTACCACCGGTGCATCAACTGCTTCTGCGATTTGTGGTGTGAGTATCATGGTTGTTACATCATCACTTAATGGATGTCCACCTTCTTCTATACCGGCCGCATATATACCGTCATAACCGGCCTTAACTGCATGAACCGCGTGGCGAACTGAACCAACCTTGTGAAACAGCTTTACTCCGGCCTTGTTCAGTTTTTCAACGTATTCAGGGCCAACAGCTTTGTCGATTGGCGCACCCGAGATCTCCATGCCTGGCACCTTCTCATCAGCACATACATCAAGGTACATCTTGTGCTGTTCCGGGCCGATATGCACCGATGGAAGTATGGTCACATTCACCATGAAAGGCTTGTCCGTAAGTTTCCTGGTTTCTTTAATAGCGTTTCTTAACTCTTCTTCTGTTGGATAATTACCGGCTGTAAGGTTCCCCATACCACCGGCATTTGAAATGGCAGCGCACAGTTTCGGTGTACACAGCCACATCATGGCTCCACAGATAATTGGATATTCGATGTCGAACATTTCTGTAATTTTTGTTTTCATAATACCCTCCGGCCACCTGATTTAACCATGCGTGTTACCCTGTACATGGCACTTTAATAGTGGACATATAGCATAACACTGTTATGTGATCATTTTATCAAGAAATTTTTTTGATTTTCTCTTATTATTTGCAGAGGGATACATGCAGGTATCGATTGATGCTTATCGCTTAATGCTCTGACCCCTTTTGTCCATTTCCCTGGTTTTTCGCACTTTTTTGAACTTTTTTGCTCTGACCCCAAATTTTTTCCCACTTTT
>CAYFSO010000123.1:0-8798 GCA_964345775.1 uncultured Leptospiraceae bacterium
ATCCGCGTTAATCTGCGTGTATCGAGCGAAGCGGGCGGTTTCATGTATTTAAAGCCGTATGATATTATAAGCTTTTGGGGATTGTTAATAATGATTTATAGCCATATAATAAATTATGATGGTTTTTCCCAAAATTCCGGAATGACCCAATATTTTAGTAACCATACAGATTCGCTCGATAGATACGGATTAACATAGATGATTGGTAGTTAATGGTTGTTACAATAATAATAGCCGAATACTAACGTAATTTTTTGATAATCGATGATAATACATTGACATTAATTATGCGAGATTAGTATTATTGAAAAAAAAGAGCTACGGTATACTAAAAATGAGCAGCGACAAGAAGGGTGAGAACATTTTTGAAAATCTCTTTGATGAAACAAAGATCGATGAATTCACATTTGACGAGACCCATGAACCACAGGACGTACCCGAAGCTATCCCTGCTGAAAACGCAGTACCGACAGCCAGGAAGAGATCATTCAAAGACTTTCAACCCGACATGGACGCCCTTCTCATAACGGCACAGTCCCCAATGATCATTGAGGGTATGAAAATATACACGGACAAGGATTTTTCCGCCTCTACGCTGCCCGTCTACCAGGAAGCCCTGAAGGGTGTAGAACTGTATATTACCATTATTGACCGTAATCCCCAGAATTATCACAAGCTGAAGGCTGTGATTAACAGTGATATTGACTGCCAGGAAGTGGAAAAGACCGCATTCAACCTCTACGCCACCATTCATGGACAGCAGCCCGAGACCTATCCTGAAAAAGTTGACGCGTTTGAGAAGTTCAGGTCAATGTTCAGGGACGCGGTAAACAGGGCAACCATCAGCACATCCACGAAAGATATCAAGAAGTACTTTTTAATTTCCGGAGGGATTGACGAGATCAAGATACAGAGCCTTGTACGGGACGATGATCCTGAATTGAAAAAGGATGCTGCCAAGCTGACCCAGACATTAAAGGTGGCCATCAATTACCTGGAACGTGGCAATATGGAGATAATAAAGGGTTTAAAAGGACGGGATCTTAATTCCTACGTTGTAAAGGGTTCAAGCCTGCTGACTTATTATTATTCCCAGGTTGGCAACGAGAAGCTGGCGGATTATTTCAAGAGGGTCAACAGTATTTACAGCAAGTACTATGTAATCAGGGATTAGCTTTTTCACCCGTCACAGTATCTCGTGTACCAGTGTATATACAATGCTGTCCAGGTGAAAAATGCCTTCACGCGTGAGTCTCACACTGGTTCCAGGCGGATGGTGCAGTACTTCAAGCATTTTATCATCAGATAACTTTTCGATTGACGCATATACCTGCTCCGGTATATCCATGCCGGTTTTTTTCTCCATGCCCTCAAGGTAGAACCCGTCAATCAGCCTGATGGCACTCATCAGGTATTCAGCCAGCACATGTTCCCGGCTTCGATTGTCAATTACCTGCATGGTACCAGGGTGCTGCATGTATTCTTTCACGTCCGCCATGTTGTACCATCTAATGCCGTCAAAGAATGAATGGGCACCGGGGCCAAGCCCGATATATGGCTGGTATTTCCAGTATTTCAAGTTATGGCGTGACTGGTAACCCGGTAATGCGAAATTTGATATCTCGTAATGCGTGTACCCGTAATCTTCCATTACCTGTAACGCTTCTTCGAAGATGTCCCGCTGCTCATCCTCCCATGTTTCATGAGGAGTAAACCTGTGGTAGAAGGGGGTGCCCTCTTCGCGGGTCAGCATGTACATGGAGACATGTTCTGGACCACCATCAAGTACCCGGCTGAGCTCGGTTCTGAATTCCTGTTTTTCCTGGCCAGGTATGCCAGCCATCATGTCAACAGCGTGAGTAATGTTCTCAATTTCAAAGAACTGCTGCAACATGCCTGTATCCGGGCATTCTCCCCGTCTTCCAATGAACTGGTGATGGCGAGGATCAGTGGTCTGTATTCCAAGGGTGACCCTGTTTATACCCGCGGAAACACAGTTTTCGATAAATTCCCTGTTCATGTGGGCGGGGTTGCATTCCAGTGTTATCTCGGCATTCACGTCCACCACCCTGACGCGTGACCTGATAATACCAAGTATAGCGGCTATGTCATCAGCTCCCATGATGGAGGGTGTGCCCCCGCCCAGGTATATGGTGTCGACCTCGCAGTCTGCCAGCTTTTCTTCGAGCATGTCCGCTTCTTTTTGTACAGCCTCGATATAGGTTGCCGTTGTATTCTCTTCTTCGGTGAGCGGTATTGAGTAGAAATCGCAATAATCGCATTTCTGCCCACAGAAGGGAAAATGAACATATATGCCGGTGCGCATGGCTAATTGAAGCCCAGGTCAACGTTAATTGTTCTTGCGGGGATGAAATCACCACTCAGTGACCGGACGACCTGCTGAATGGAGCACCTTGTATTCGAGAATGTGAAAAGTGTTGGGGGAATTACAGATCTCTTGTACAGGTTGAAAGGATTGCCAGTATAGATCACCAGCACCCCGTTCCTTTTTTGGCCATTTGTGCCCTGTATTGATGCCATCTCATTTACCGAAGAAGAACTGCTGACCACGAACACCCGTTTATTCCCGATTTCACTGCCGTCCCATTTTTCAAGTACTTTGATATCCTTGAAGCGCTTTTTGAATTCAGCCACTGCCATGCTGTCAGTGGTGACCAGTACGCAATCTTTGCCACATCCCTTTACCTGGTAATTCGTAAACGCCATATCTTCTGCCGCGTAAAAATACAGGGCTTTTCGCGATGCCATCTCGTTAATCACATCTGCCCGTGAAAGCATCTTCTTTTCTTCTTCTTCAAGCGTAAATCCTTTCAACTTCAATGACTGTTCATTTTTTTCCATTATTCCATAACGCACCTTCTGCTCCAGGATGCGGGTAACGGACCTGTCAATGCGGCTTTCTTTTATGACGCCCTTCCTGGCTGCCGCCAGCAGGGCCTGGTAAATATGCCTTACGTTTTCGCCGTAAGAACTTATAAGTATAATATCAGCTCCTGCCTGCACAGCCTTTACGGCCCCTTCTCCCGGCGAGGTAACACCGGCAATCCCTTCCATCTCCATGTCATCGGTGAGCACGAGGCCCTTGAATTTCATCTTCTCACGTAAAAGACCAGTGAGGAAAAATGAGGATATGGTTGCCGGTTCCAGTGAATCCAGTATCTCGGGATACGCGATATGGGCGGTCATTATCCCTTCAACGCCCGCATCGATGGCTTTGCGGAAGGGTGCAAGCTCTACTTTCTTCAACCGTTTCATATCATACGATATGACCGGTAAAGTATGATGCGAATCCCTGTCCGTATCACCATGGCCCGGAAAATGTTTTCCCACGGCGATGCATCTCCCGTCCTGCAAACCCTTTATGTAGCTCACTCCCATTCTTGAGACTATTTCGGGCTCAGAACCGAAAGATCTCAGGTTTATTACCGGGTTCAGCGGGTTATTGTTCACGTCAAGCACGGGTGCAAGGTTCATGTTTACACCCATCAATCGCAGCTGCAGGCCGGTCACGCGGGCCGCCGTGTACATGAGCTTCTTATCATCGGCCACGCCAAACGCAAGGTTACCGGGGAACTGGGTAACACCATCCCGTATACGCTTTACCCTTCCCCCCTCCTGGTCAATGGATATATACAGGGGTATACCGGAATGTTGCATGGATGCTGCCTGCAGTTCTTCGATGAACCGGGCGGTCTGTTGTCTGTTTTCAAGGTTGAACCCGAAAAGAATGATACCTCCCGGCATAAAGTCTTTCACTATATTGCGTGATGCCGTGCCAATTTTTGAACCGGGAACTGCCGGCATCAGCATCTGCCCGATCTTCTGTTCTATGGTCATTTTTTCAACCACCGGTATAACCTCTTCGTACCTGTATGGTGAACAGGCGGCAAGGCTTGACATGCAGCACATCATAATTAATATAATACCAAGTTTTTTCATACGGTTTCTCCATATTTTGTTACTTTTTTCATACGTTCACATTCAAATAGTCAATACCTATTTGAATAGATAACGGATTTTAGTATATTTTTCGCAACTACTAAGCTGTAATGACTATAATATTCGACCATCGTGGGGAACCGCCATGCGATTATTCATTTTACGATGATTAGATATTTTAATGATGACAGCTGATAAGTTACCAATTTTAGAGAAAATGACTGTTATTTTGATAATAACCGGGTAGTAACATTTTTTCTTGTAAAATAATTTTTCCCTTGTAAAAATACGCACCATACCCGTGTATCAGCACATACGCAATATATATCTGATATTTTTTCGTTTTGTTGATATATTTTTTATATATACGTAACAAGGTATTATTCATTATGCCGAATAGTAAAATAACAGTATGTTACGAATAGAAAACTAATGAATAATTATAATCCTAAAATAAAGAAATTTTTGGACAGCTTCAAGGCTGAGACGGCAACAGTACCTGTGTTGATAGACCTGCTGCTTGAAGACCTGAATGCCATTGGATATCCACAGCCAGATATTGATGAAATTGTGTTATCCATGGACGAGGCCCTGACCAATGCCATACAGGAAACCATTCGCAAAGAAGAGAATATCTATCATCATCACAACCACGAACGAAGAGAGATCACGGTAAGTTACATTATCACTCCTGAACTGTTCGACACTACCATAATTGACCACGGGAAAGGACTTGACCTGCTGAAATCAAGGAAGAACACCCCTAAAAGCGATTCTGTCGATTATTTCAACCAGCTGTTCAACTACTCACTTGACAGCAAAAAATCCGGTTTGAAGGTTCGTTTGAATGGAGAAGAGATCGTTCTGAAAGGCATTGGAGCCGGCCTCAAAATAATGACCGAATTCATGGACAGCATCACAATTGACCTTATTGACAAGGAAAAGTTCATATCAAATTCCATTTCTGATTTTACGGATGGCACCATACTTAACATGAAAAGGAAAAGACGGTATTAATGTCACGCGATAAACCCATCAAGGCCTACAAGGACGAAGAATTTCTCAATTCACATGAAGCCAGGACAATAAGAATTCTCAGTGAATACCTTGAACCTGAAAGACGGTTCAAGCACATGAAGATCGCACATACGGTTGTTTTTTTCGGGTCGGCCAGGTCTGATCCGAACAGCGAGCTTGTTGATGACAGGTTCAACCATTACCGGGCGGCAGAAGAACTTGCCTTTCTGCTTGCATCCTATGGGGAAGACCTCGAAACAAGGGACGGTTTCACCATTTGTACCGGCGGAGGGCCGGGTATCATGGAAGCTGCCAACAGGGGTGCCGAGAGGGCCGGGGCGCCAAATATCGGACTGAATATATCACTTCCTTTTGAGCAGGATGCTAACCCGTATATTACGCCGGAATTGAATTTCGAGTTCCATTATTTCTTCATGCGAAAACTCTGGTTTCTCTATCATGCCAAAGCCATCATTGTGTTTCCCGGCGGCTATGGCACCCTGGATGAGCTTTTTGAAACCCTTACCCTTGTTCAAACCAACAAGATGAAAAAGCATAATATTCCCATCCTTCTCTACGACCAGTCATTCTGGGAAAGCCTTATTAATTTTCAAAAACTTGTTGATTTTGGAATGATCTCAGAGGAAGATATATCCCTGTTTCATTACATATCGTCACCTGAAGAAGGACTGGAATACCTGAAACCACGGCTTTCTTCCATCATCAGGGACGTGAATTACAACATTGAAAATAACATATGAGCACCGACCACGCAATCTTGTTTCAAGGAAGGACTTTTATGAAAAGAATGCCATTTATACTGGTACTGTGTATCATCATATCTACCGGAACCCTCATCAATGCCGCGGATAACTGTGTCACCACATATACGAACAGGTTTTATGATTATACTATCAAGGTCCCTTCCGGCTGGGACAGGGCTGAAATGATGCTTGGGAAGTCCCACCAGTTTATCAGCGCGAAAAACAAGACAACCTCAATTGTTGTGACCACTGTTGATGCAACCAGCAATTCAATGGAAAGGATATACAACGACAAAAGATGGGAATTGTGGGAAAGGGACCCGTCAATGAAGCGTATTATTGAAGATAACGTTGAATCGATGGGAGAAGGTAAAATTGCGGTGGTGAATTACAAGTCCAAAGATGGACGGATCATCCACCGCATACTCATGAAAAAAACTCCCAGGTGGATATTCATTGTCGAGTGCAGGGCTCCGGAATCAACTTTTTACAATCTTGAAAACCATTTCAACAGGGTGTTTGGCAGTTTCTCGGCAGAATAACCATTTGCAATCATTAATCCACCATTCCGGACAATGCCTTTACCTGTTTTTCAAGGATTATCATTGAATCGGTAAGTACCTTACTGCTTTCCAAAACATCGTACATTATTCGGTTCAGGTATTCTATTGAGCTGGATACCTCTGTCATTGTTTTCTTCTGCTCTTCGGTTGAACTTGTAATATCCGATGAACGGGTCTCAATTGATCTCATGTTTTCCTGCACAGTTGTTGCCAGCCGCTCCTGTGATTCGCACAATTCAGTTATTGATTGAATGGCCTCGCTCACCCGTCCTGCCGCTGACCCTATATTCCTGATGGTTTGCACCGAGTTCTCAATAATTTCTGTTTCGTTTTCGATGTTGTTTACCGTTTCGCCAATGTGAGTATGTATGGACTTTGCCTGCTGTATGGACCTGTCAGCCAGTTTACCAATTTCTTCTGCCACCACGGAAAAACCGCGGCCGTACTCCCCCGCCCTGGCTGCTTCAATTGAGGCGTTAAGTGACAGCAGGTTTGTCTGTTCTGATATTTCATTGATAATACTGGTTATCTCGCCAATTTCAGCGGATGATCTCTTTATGGCTTCCATGCCATCCACGATATCACCAAGACGACGTTCACTTTCTTCTGTCATGTGGATACTTGTACTGCTCAATGATTCGGCGTTTCGGGCCGAATCGGTAATTTGGTGCAAGCTGTTTACGTAATCGAGAAGTATATTCATATTGTTCTTAATGGCTTCATCCTGGTACCGTATATTCTCTGAAATAGAATCGATAGAGGCGTTCACCTCTTCAGTTGCCGCAGAGGTTTCTTCAAGGCTCTGACCCTGGTTTTCCATTTTTACCCTGAGGTCTTCAGCGGTGTGCTGTACCGTATGGGAAAACTCCCGCAGTTCACCCGTGGCTACCCTTATGCTTTCGATCAACTCTTCGAGATTGGACTTCTCGTTTTCCAGCGTTCTGGACAGATCTTCTGTCTTTCTATACGTACGGGCGGAACGCTGCGATATGAGAAACGCCTGTGATAAGAGGAATATGAAAAGCCCGTACGGGGCAATAAAGGCGGTATTAACGATGTTACTGGTATAGAGCAAATCGTTGACTATGGTGACCATAAAAACCGAAATACCGGCGATCATGGTTACAATACCGTCCCTCCTGTTCCTCCATGCCCTGTAAATTACGTACGCCAGGTACCCCATAAGCGCGAACATGACAACCTGGAATGACATGAACATGTACGAAAAGATCTGCGGGATCCTGAATAATTCCAATACGCTGAAAATAACACATACCGTGACAATGCCTTTAAGAATCTTACGGGAAAATTCACTGGTGTATACATGATACAGGTACGCGGCAAACATGGGTGTGGCCAGGTACATGCCAAGCAGCTCCATGTTCCTTACTGCCTTCCACGGAATGCCGTCAATAAGATGGGTTATGTATCTCTGATCCATTGCCAGTATTCGTATTGCCATTAGTATGCAGAAAATAGCGAAATACAGGGGTGACCTGTCTTCACTGCGCAACAGGTAGAGGGCAATATGATAAAAACCCAGGACAATAAAACTACCAACCAGGAAAAAGAGGAGTGCCAGTTCCCGTTCCCAGTTATCCCTGATCTGTTCCCAGGTACCGATCTTTACGGGATACCAGAACCCCCCATATTCGCCATGAAAATTTGAAACATTGATCACCATCGAGACCCTGTTGGTATCCGGGGTATAGAAGGCTGTGTCCGGTTCCATGTGCGGCATTTCTTCGCTTTTACTGGTGCCAACTTTCCCTTTCCCCATTATCTTTTCACCGTTCATGTAGATAGTGTACGCAAGGAATGGGGACAGGACACGTAATCCAATGGTATTTTTCGCCGGCAAAAGTATATCCAGTTGATAGGTGGCGTATCCGAACAATGGATACCGTGTATTCTTTTCATGTTCCCAGTTCCAGTACACCGGGAAATGGTAATATTCCATACCGTCCGGATACTCATCGCCCTGGAATCGTTCAGGTTTATACAGCTTCTTCCAGTAAAAACGTGATTCACCGGTGATCTCTGCGGGGCCGTCTTTACTGAAATCCCAGTCCCTGAGATCCAGTACACCTTTTCGGGCAACGGGCATCTTTTTATCTGTATTTCCGGAACAGGACAGCAAACCTGCCAGCAGCACTAAACATATAATTATTCTTGAATTCATCTCTTTACAGCTTCATGATCATTTTTTTCAGCATGCCCCGAGGTTGACGGTATTTGCTGGATTTTGCAAGAATTTTATTTTTTAACCGCTTATACTCATCACTTCTCACTTTCCACTCACCCCTTAGACAATTCATATAGTGGTATCAATATTACATTGACATAACGAGAATGTCCCATTATATTGATGCTGTCTAAGAGAACAACTATATCGAACTCCGGGTGCACATGCATAACAACGGGAAAACCCTTCTCCTGGTAGAAGATGAAGCTCTCATCGCCATGTCGGAGAAGATGGAACTTGAGAAGTACG
>CAYFSO010000124.1:0-8610 GCA_964345775.1 uncultured Leptospiraceae bacterium
CTTTCACCAGCTCCATGGCCTTCGCGAAGGTGCTGGTGGATGAATATATGTGAAGTTTGATGAAAAATTCAAAGTAATTGACAATATGGGGCGATCATGATTTCACTGCATGATATTCTGAAGTACGTGAATAGATGTACAGGTTTAAAGATCCCCGGGTACTTCAACTTGCAGTAATAACCAAATCAGGGTGGAGTCTACAATGTCTGAGAATTTGCAAATTGGTTTTGTTGGTTGTGGTAGAATATCAAACCGTCATTTCGAGGCGGTTGAAGCAAACAATGGTATTGATATCGGTATGGTATGCGATATTGATGAAGAGAAGGCGAAAAAGGCGGCTTCACGTTTTGATGTCCCGTTTGTGACAAACCTCTCGGAGATCCGGAACATGGATATTGTCACTATCGCAACCCCATCAGGTGCCCACCCCCGTAACGTGATGGAGGCCGCGGAAACGACTGACGCAAAATATATTATATGTGAAAAACCGGTATCACTTACTGTTCGTGAAGCAGTTGAGATGTTCAATTTCGTTGAAAAGAAAAATAAGACCCTGCTACCTGTATTTCAGAACCGGTATAATCCACTGGTGGCGTTTGCCCGAGACCTGATCGTTTCGGGTAAACTGGGAACCGTATACCAGTTCAGTGTGAATATATTCTGGAACAGGAACGACGATTATTATAAAAACAGCTGGCATGGAAGCATGGACCTGGATGGCGGTGTGTTGTATACGCAGGCAAGTCATTATGTTGACATGCTTCTCTTTTTCTTCGGGCCAATTATCGAGGCGAAAGGATACGGGGGTAAACTCAGGGGATTCCCAATTCAGGACAGTATATCCGCCGCAATGAGTTTTGAGAGCGGTGTTGTTGGAAGCCTTAACGCCACGGTATGTTCGTATGGTCAGAATTACCGCACTGAGGCAACTATTATAGCAGAGAAGGGAACAATACGGCTTTCAGGCACCAATCTTAATACCATTGAATACTGGAATGTTGAAAACATGGAAAAGCCGGATATGGACTTTACCATTGATCATATTTACGGAAAAGGGCATGATTCAATGTACAAGTATATAGTTGACGGTGACTGGGAGAGATTCCCAAGCTATGATGAAGTAATATCCGGTATTGCCCTTATGGAAAAACTATCATTTTAGCCGCGGTATATAATGGAAAAGAATTATTTTATACATGAATCTGCCTTCGTGGATGACAATGTTTCAATAGGAGCAGGCACAAAGATCTGGCATTTCTCACACGTATTATCCGGTTGCCGGACAGGGCATAATTGTGTTTTGGGGCAGAACGTCATGATGGGGCCGGATGTGACAATAGGTAATGGCTGCAAGGTACAGAATAACGTTTCACTGTATAAGGGTGTGGAGCTTGAAGATGATGTATTCTGCGGGCCTTCCATGGTGTTTACCAATGTTATTAACCCGCGTGCTTTTGTAGAGCGGAAAGATGAATTTAAAAAGACAATTGTAAAAAAGGGCGCTACAATCGGAGCTAATGCCACTATTATTTGTGGTAATAGTATTGGCATGTATTCCATGATCGCTGCCGGCGCGGTGGTTACAAAAGAAGTAGCGGCTTACGCCCTCATGACCGGTGTTCCTGCCAGGCGCACTGGTTGGGTTTGTAAATGCGGCGAAATTTTAAAAAATAAGAAAGATGAGATGTTTTCCTGCGCATGCGGAAACAGTTATAAAGAAGAGAATAATTCTCTAATTGCTATTATTGAATCCTGAATGATTATTTGTGGAGATTTACGAAAATGAATTCATACGATACTTTATTGAAAAGGGTAAATGACAACGAGATCCTTGTTGGTGTTCTGGGGCTTGGCTACGTTGGGCTCCCTCTTGCCGTGCTGTTCGCGAAAAAAGGTACGAAGGTGCTTGGTTTTGAGAAATCCGAACAAAAGACTAAAAATGTCAATAACGGGATAAATTACATCGGCGACGTGGAAGATGATGATCTGAAAGAAGTAACGGCTAACGGCAACCTGCAGGCTACCACCGACTTTTCAAGGATAGCCGAGTGTGACGCGCTGCTTATTTGTGTGCCTACACCACTTGACCGTTTTAAAAAACCGGACATGACCTTTATAGAAGGTGCCTGTGCTGATATCGGGAAATACATGAAAGATGGCGTGTTTATAGCACTCGAAAGCACAACCTATCCGACTACAACTGAAAACCTGATGCTGCCAATAATTGAAAAACATTCTGGTAAAAAACACGAAGAAGACTTCTGGCTCTGCTTCTCACCAGAGCGTGTTGATCCCGGCAACAAGCTGTATAAGACAGAGAATACTCCCAAGGTAATTGGCGGGCTTGGTGAAAAAGCCACTCAACTGGGGCTTGCCATATATGGAAAGGCTATCTCATCACTTCACCCGGTAAGCAGGCCCAGGGTATCTGAAATGGTGAAGATACTTGAGAATACGTACAGGCTGGTGAATATCAGCATGATCAACGAGATGGCCCTGCTCTGCGGCAAGATGGACATTGATATATGGGAAGTAATTGACGCGGCAAAAACAAAGCCATTCGGTTTCCAGGCATTCTATCCGGGCCCGGGTATCGGGGGGCACTGTATTCCCCTTGATCCATTTTACCTTGAGTATATTGCCAAGAACTATCAGTTCAACCTTACAATGATAAACACCGCCGACAATATAGAAAACCTGATGCCGCACCGGATGACCATAAAGATCAACTCAGCCCTGAACCGTCATCAGAAGCCAATTAACGGGTCGAAGGTATTGTTTATGGGGGTGGCATATAAGCCCGATATCGCAGATGAAAGAGAAAGTCCTGCCTTGAAGATCATGGACGAGATAGCGAAAAAGAACGGCGTGGTATATTATAACGATCCATATGTACCAGGAGTAACTACCGGTGAAGGCAGGATGTTTAAAAGCTCTGATCTTTCTGATCAGCTTGTTAGTGATATGGATTGCGTGGTGTTCGTTACCAACCATTCGGTATATGATGTAAAAAGAGTTGTTGATAACGCAAAACTTGTTGTTGACCTGAGAAATGCCACCTATGAGATTGATGACAAGGATAAAATATATAAACTATGAACATGGTAACATAATATTGTCGTGACTATCCCAACAATATATATTGAATGGTGCATGAAATATTATAACTCCGGGGGATCCCATGAAAACTATAAAGGTATGGGCAAAAAAAGTTGAAAATGGATACCTGATACCATCAGGTATTTTACAGGATTATTCAGATGATAAACTTTTACTTGAAGTAAAGGTTAAAAAAGATAATAAAAAGCCGGAAGATATACATAATGACTATAAACACTTAAGTGATAACGGTATTTGGGAACGGTATAAGGCCAAAGATGAAAATAAAGAGTCTTCACGTTTAACTGATCATGAAATTGATCAGGTCAGTGAAGAATTTGGACTGATGGCTGAAAGTATTGAAGATCTGTTGAGGTTATAATGAATTTTGTCCTGGATGTGAACATTATTGTTGATCTTGTTCTCAGGCGTGATGGATACCGAGAATATATAAAAATTCTAAACAGCCTGATCTTTAACAAAAACGGTTTTCTATGTGTGTCTTCAATCCATACAATCGATTACGTGGTCAATAAAATTGACAGTTCAAAAAGGTCTAATTTAAGAAAACTGATTGAAAAACTTCAGTATTGTAAGTCGCCTTCGTATATTGATATAGCGCATAAACATTTTCAGGTTGATCCTGAAGATTACATAGTTGACCTGTCCGCAAGGGCCATTGGTGCGAAAGTGATAACAACAGACAAAAAGTTTCTCAGGGATTCTGAAATTGCCATCCATCCCGATGATTTTTTTGATACATTAAGGGAAGACAGGTCTACCATGAATTTTATTGACCTGGAAAAACAGAATTCACGTATATCAACTTCCATTGAAAGAAAGATTGATGCCGTTTTCAATCACGGTAAATTCATCATGGGTCCCGAGATCGGTGAATTGGAAGAACTACTGGCAGATTACGTGGGAGTGAAACACTGTGTGACAGTGTCAAGTGGTACAGACGCGCTCATTATTCCCATGATGGCCCTGGATATTCAACCGGGTGACGAGGTGATCACCAGTCCCTTCACATTTATTGCCACAGCCGAAATGATCGCCCTGCTCAGGGCAAAACCGGTGTTCGTGGATATCGATCCCAAAACATATAATATTAACCCTGATCTTATTGAAGGTGCCATTACCGGTAAAACAAAAGCCATTATGCCGGTTAGCCTTTACGGTCAGTGTTCTGATATGGATCGGATTAATGAAATAGCGGCTAAACACGGGTTGCCCGTTATAGAAGACGGGGCCCAGAGTTTTGGTGCCACATATAAGGGTAAGAGATCTTGCGGACTGTCAACTGTTGGCTGTACAAGCTTTTTCCCGTCCAAGCCCCTTGGCTGTTACGGTGACGGGGGTGCCTGTTTTACCGATGATGATGAACTGGCCCTGAAGATGAAGCAGATCAGGGTGCACGGGCAGGACCGGCGGTACCATCATCCCCTGGTAGGCATGAACGGTCGAATGGACACCCTCCAGGCGGCGGTGCTGCTTGCAAAGATGGAGATATTTGATGATGAAGTGAAGGCAAGAATGGAGATGGGCACGCGGTACTCTGGATTATTGCGGGATCACGTTGTTACCCCGTATATTGAACCTTTTAATACCAGTGTGTACGCGCAATATACTATACAGGTTGATGACAGGGACAAGCTGAGAGACAGGCTGGGGGATGCGGGGATCCCAACAGCGGTACATTATCCTGTTCCGTTGCATAAACAGCCGGCGTTCAAAGAGCATGAGAGCGATCAGTTGCCGGTGGCAGAAGAAGTTTCCCAGAGGGTGGTGAGTTTGCCCATGCATCCCTATTTAAGTGATAGTGACCAGGACAGGATATGTTCTGAAATTATTAATAGTATATAGATGCCTTATATCCTGTTCAGCAGATTTACATCTTATCTTTCAGGTAGATAATGAATAAAAAAGTATTGATCATAACAAGGGACTTTCCGCCAAACTCTCCAAAGGTTGGATGGATGATACGGATGGGCTCTCTTGCCAATTTTCTTGCAGCAAACGGTGTAGAAGTACACGTTGTTTGTACTGACAGGTACAAATCATGGCCTGAGCTTTTTAATTTAGATAATGATATTACTGTTCATACAGTCAAAGGCGTGTCCGGCTACTGGAATGTGCCCAATGAAAATGCCAGTTTTACCGGAAAAATAATAAAAAAATTCATTTCTTTACTCAACTTGATTTTAAAAAAAATTATTATCGATATTGATCAACTTGATGTGAACAGGTATTTCATTTCAGCATCCCGGGTCATTGATGATCAATCCATTAAAAATGTTCTCATATCGATCCCTCCTGCTTCTTTACTTCAGGTTGGTAAAAAGTTAAAGATACATTATGAAGAATCTATTAATATTATTGCTGATTACAGGGATGCATGGACATTAAGGAAGATTTATATAGTCGATAAAGACGATATCCAGTTAAAGAAAATGAATTCAATTGAACAGGATCTTCTAAACTATATTGATACTACGTTATTTGTAAGCGAGGGGATGAAGAAAGGGTATACAGAATCATTTACAGTGAATAACCCACAGGTAGTTGAGAATGGATTCATTGAATCTCCTGATGGAGACCCAGATCCTGAGGTTGTTGACCTGGTAAATAAATTACACAAGGAGAAGAAGATAGTCCTTGGTTATTTTGGAACAGGTGCTGCTGACGGCACAATGATACATAAAGATTTACGGGTGATTCTTGATTACTTAATGGTTCCTGTTAATAGAGAAACAGCTGAAAGGGTATCCCTTTTCGTCCAGGGGCAGGTCCCAATCCCGTCATGTTATTCCACGCTTAATATATATAAATATCCTCCGGTAGCAAATGAGAAGGCCAGGGCACATATGTCCCTCATGGATGTAAATATCATGCTGTATACAGTAGATTATGATGCCTACCTGGTTATGGGTGGGAAAGTGTATGATTACATTGTAAGTGGTCGTCCACTCTGGTTTATTATCCCTGATAATTCGGATAGTCTCCTTTCACTTGTTGAGGATTCAGGGGGCAAGATACTCTACTCTGATGTTTTTAACCCGGATTCACTGGAAAAAACATTTAATGATATAATAAAACTATGGAATAACAATAAGCTGAATGAATACGGATTTTCGAGGAAAGAGGCCAGCAAATATTCCAGGAGCTCGCAATACAGTAAGATACTTGATATTCTTAACTAGATTTTATTGTGTATTTATATTATGAAATTAAAAGAATTCATTGTAAAGTTTGGTCATGAACATCTTCTTCCAGTTAATGAACTTAAAACCGGTCACAACGGTCCTTATCTTGATCCGGAAACACCTGTTCGGAATGTATCACATTGCCTGGTAACTGCTTCAAGAATATATACTGTTTCCAAACAGGAATTACTTCTGCAAAGGGTAAAAGAATACGCTGATTACCTTGCATCACCGGCAGCAAGGCCGGAAGGTTTTAACTTTGACCATCGTCATAAAAAGGGTAAAGACCGGTGTAACGGCCTGATCGGCCCGGCCTGGACTTTTGAGGCTCTTGCAGAAGCATCCGGAATATTACAGGATGATTCATACGTAAACCTGGGAAGAGAAGTGTTTAACCAGCACGTTTTTAATGAAAAATACGGCCTGTGGTACCGTTTGGAAGTTGATGGTGAAACACTTCCGCTTGATAAAACTTTTAATCACCAGCTATGGTTCGCAGCAGCTGCTGCACAATTATGCGATGATACAACTGCCATCATACATGATCGAATTAACAGGTTCATTGATGAAATACCCCGTAACCTGGAGGTGCTGAATAACGGACTGCTCTTTCACCCCATAGTAAGGGTCACACTTGACGAACTGCTTGCCTTTCCGCCACTGTTGCAGATGCCGAGAAAATCTGCCAAGGTGGTTAAAACCGCGCTTGAGAGGGCTTATGTGAGAATGCCGGCATTCAGGCAGAAACGTCTCAAGGCACACGAGGTGTACAGGTCCGCCGGGTATCATGCCTTTAACATGTACGCCTTCGCAATGCTCAAGAACAGTTATCCCGAACATCCATTCTGGGGAACAGGGATTTTCGGAAAACTCCTGGGATATGTGACATCCGATGAATTTAAACAGGATATTGAAGGTAATGCCTACGGGTTCCCCTATAACCCGGCAGGATTTGAGATGCCGTATATCCTTGAAACCTTCCTGGAGGACAGGGAATACATTATAAAGGAATCACAGTACTGGCTGAACAGGCAGTTCCAATTACATTATAACGAAGAGACCGGGATGTTTGACAGGGATAACCCGGACCCCGTGGTGCTTACCGCCAGGATATATGAACTTTGTAGAATTTCTGACTGGCTCATGGATGAACTGGTTGTATTATGAATATACTTTTCATGTCACAGTTATACCCCGTTTCGAAGGATCACTATGCCTTCGAAAAGGTCTCAGACGCCCTGCACATGTTTGTAAGGGACTGGATTAAAACAGAGAATGTCATGGTGATTCGTCCACTGGTGACAAGCCTTAATCCTTTTAAGGTGTATAAATATGATCCGTCAAAAATAAAACCCGGTGAGCTTGAAATGGATGGTGTAATAATTGGCAAGGTCAGGTCATTACGACTTCCTTTTTTTGAAATCTATGAATATAACAGGGTTTTCAGGTATATCAGCAAAAAGTCTTTCAGGCCTGATGTCATAGTAGCTCACCTCAACGAGTCCATCTTTATTGCAGAAAGGCTGGCGCGTAAATTTGACTGTCCGCTGATATCCGGGATCCATATGTCAGATCTTGACTTTTTTAAATATCCTCTTGCCGGGTGGAGACTGAAACGAACATTGCGTAAGTCAACCGCGTGTGCCTGCAGGTCAAAACCTATCCGGGACAGGTTTATTGAACAAATGCCGGAAATGGGATCCAGGTGTTTTACGGCAAATTCCGGTATAGACCCCGGTATTATTATTGACCTTGACCAGGCAATAGACAGGGTTCGAAACTGGAAAAACACCGGAAATATTAGTTTTGTGACTGTATCTTATCTTGAAAAAAGGAAAAAAATTGACCTGAACCTGTATGCACTGGCATCACTTCCGGATGATCTGGACTGGAAATACCTGCTGGTTGGTGACGGGGAAGAACGTCAGTACCTGGAAACTCTTGCATCTGATCTGGGTATTGCAGACAGGGTATTGTTTAAGGGTTTTGTTCCCAGGGAAGAGGCCCTTTCCTTCATGGAACAGTCTGACGTATTTATAATGGTCAGCGACAGGGAAACGTTTGGACTTGCGTACCTGGAAGCAATGGCAAAAGGCAATATCGTCATAGGTGCCTGCAGATGGGGAGTTGACGGTATAATTGAAAACGGGGAAAACGGGTTCCTGTGTGAAGTTGATGATGTTGAAGCTTTGAAGAGGGTACTGCAGGTAATTGTTGTAAAAATGCCGATTAAATCACTTGAATCAATGGTTACCAAAAGCATAAATGATGTGAAGATGTATTCATGTGAAAATGCTTCCCGCAA
>CAYFSO010000125.1:0-8495 GCA_964345775.1 uncultured Leptospiraceae bacterium
GGTATAATCTCCATGGGACGTGATATTACCGAACGCGAAAAGGCGGTGGCCGCGTTACGTGAAAGTGAAGAACGCTATCACACAATTTACCAGGCTTCACCTGATGCCATAATGCTGCTTACCCGTGAAGGTTTCATTGACTGCAACGAGGCAGCGCTGAAGATGTTTAATATTCCATCAAGGCATGAATTTACCAGCATGCACCCTGCCGACCTGTCACCAGGCAGGCAGCCTGATGGCAGGGATTCACTGGAGAGAGCCGGTGAAATGATAGAAAAGGCCTACCGTGAAGGCAGCAACAAGTTTGAATGGGTGCATAAACGAATGGATGGAGATGAATTCTACGCCGAGGTGATCCTTACCGCCTTCGTATTCAGAAAGCAGAACTTTTTGCAGGCAACGGTGAGGGATATCAGTGACAGGAAAGAGGCTGAAAATGCCCTTGTGCAGAGCGAATCAAGGTACCGGGAACTTGTTGAAAACGCCAACAGTCTTATCCTTCGAATGGATATGCACGGGAAAATTACTTTCTTTAACAGGTTCGCTGAAAAGTTTTTCGGATATGACAGGAAAGAGATCACTGGTAAGAACGTACTGGGTACAATTGTTCCTGCAAGGGACAGCAGCGGGACGGATCTTGCTGACATGCTGAAAGGTATACAGGAGGAGCCAAAAAAGTACGAATCCAATGAGAATGAAAATGTAAAAAAAGACGGTACTCGCGTCTGGGTGGCCTGGACAAACAGGGCTATAAGGGATGAAAACGGAAACATGCGGGAACTGCTCTGCATAGGTAATGACATTACCGAAAGAAGGACATCGGAAAGCGAGCGGGAGGCTATACAGGCACAGCTTATGCACGCTCAAAAGATGGAAGCGGTAGGAACCCTGGCAGGGGGGCTGGCCCATGATTTCAATAATGTTCTGGGCGGTATCATGGGAAGCCTTAACATGATGCAGCTTCTTATGGACAAGGAGGCACCCTCCCGGGAAGATTCGTTAAAGAAATATATTGATACAGCCTTCGAGTCTTCCATACGGGCCGCTGACATGATAAAACAGCTCCTCACCCTTTCACGAAAACAGGAGATGCAGCTTGCACCTGTAGATATAAACCTTTCACTGAAGCACGTAATGAAGATATGCCAGAACAGCTTCCCTAAGTCAGTACACCTTGATTTCGATAATGGGGATTCACCTGTAAGAGTTAATGCAGACCCTACCCAGATAGAACAGGCAATACTTAACCTGTGCCTGAATGGGGCACATGCGATGACAATTATGCGAAAGGACAATGAAAAAGAAGGCGGGGATCTGCATGTAACCATTGGCAGAATAAAGGCTGATGAATCATTTGTAAAAAAGAATCCTGAGGCTGACAGGGGCACACAATATGTGTATATTGAGGTTAGAGACCAGGGTGTTGGAATGGACACCGAGACGGTGAAGAGAATTTTTGAACCATTTTACAGTACCAAGAGCAAGGAAGAAGGGACCGGTCTTGGACTTGCAATGGTCTACAGTATAGTAAAACAGCATGACGGCTTTATCAAGGTTGAAACAGAACCCGGAACCGGATCGGTTTTCGTGATGTATCTCCCTGAATTAAAGGAGGACGGTATGATATCTGATGAGAAAAATTCTGCTGCAGGTATTCAAAAGGGAAGTGGCACCGTGCTGGTAGTAGATGATGAACCTGCAATCTTGCGAATAGCCGAGGGGATGCTGCAGCACAGCGGGTACTCGGTTATAACGGCAGATGAAGGTGAAAAGGGTTTCGATATTTTCAACAGGGATCATGATGATATTGACGTGGTTATACTGGATATGTCAATGCCCGAAACGTCTGCTGCTGACCTGATACACAGAATGAAAGAAGTTGATCCGGGAGTTAAGATCCTGCTCTCATCCGGATATGCCATGGATGAGAGGGTTAAGAAGGCAATGCAGGAGGGTGCAGACGGTTTTGTGCCTAAACCGTATTCAATACAGCAATTGTCTGAAAAATTAAGCGAGGTCTTGTAAAGATTTCCAGCCATTTGCAAGAATGAGTGAGGCAGTCGAATCGTACCAGGATGCGGGCTTGTCTTTATATCTCAAGCGAAGAAGGGTGTTCAGCAGTATAAGCTCCATGAGCCTGACAACATGATCCTCACCTTCCACTTCAACCGTTACCATTTTGTCGTGACGCAGCCTCTGGGGAATTATAATGGATGTACCCAGGTCCCATTCAAGTTCATGCACCGCAACGGCGTTCCAGACATTCCTTCCGTTCTTCTTTACCGATCCCCTTGAAATAATGAGTTTCCTGTCTGTAAGTTCCAGTTGCCGTATGGCCCGGTAAATGAAATCGATGAGATTGTATGCAACTCCCCTTGTGAAGTAACAATTGCCTTTTACTTTTCTAAGGGGCTTTATTTTCTTGATAATACGGCCCTTTTCGATCCGTGGAACCACGATGAATCGTTCGGCATCATCTATCCAGTTAATTGGAATAACCGGCTGTTCCTTTTTGCCTGAAGGCATTACAGTGTCACCACCTTTCGCTGTGTTCTTGCTTCATGTGCGGCAAATGCCATCAGGTGACTTTGCAACGATTCTTCTGCATTTGTAAGTCCTTCTTTCCCATTCAGGACGTTCACGAAATTTTCCATGATACCATAATCGCCCTCTGAGTGACCTATGAGGTCGGTCTTCACAGGGTAGGTTATCTTTTCTCCCGTGGCATGAATATGTGTTTCAAGACGTCCGCCGCCGCCAAACTTTCCCCTGATGGTGCCCAGGGAACCGTCTATGCGAAGGGTGCGGCCTTCCTGCTGGGAGTGACCATGCATTTTCAGTACGGCAGTGGCACCGTTGTCAAACTCTATGATAGTTTCCTGGTGATCTACCTGGTCGTTGTCATTATGGTAAACGCATTTCCCGTAGGGTCCTTCCCTGAGGGCCTTCATGATCCCTTCTTCTGTAAGATCTTCAGTTATGGTGCTGGTGGGCCACATCTTCCATATGCGGTATCCCGCCAGACCAGGGATAAAACGTGATAATTTGGGAAATTTCAGCATAAACTTTGCCAGCAGCGTTAACATCCTGGCATCTGTCTTGGTGATGCCCAGTTTCATATGCTTCCCATACAGGTAGCTGCTCACGGCCTCGTACTGGCATGTATCTGCCGCGGGACACCCATCGGTGCATCTGCCGGGTGCTCCTTCGGGCGCATTTTCCGGCCTGAAGTGTGAAAGGTTTCCCATTGAGCTGATATGCCGCGGCCTGCTCCCCGCAAACCACTGGATGAGATCAAGGTCGTGACAGCATTTTGCCAGTATCATGGGAGAAGCAATATGGCTGCGATGCCAGTTACCCCGAACATATGAATGTGCCATGTGATAATACGATACGTTCTCGGCATGATATATGGTTAACACGTCACCTATAATGCCGCTGTCAATTAGGGATTTTACCTTCCAGAAGAAATCTATGTATCGCAGTACATGGCAGATGTTCAGTGTCAGTCCCGTTCTTTTTGACGCGTCAACAATGGCGTTGCAGTTTTCAAGGGTGAGCGCCATGGGTTTTTCAAGCAGCACATGGTATCCCGTTTCAAGTGCCTTCACTGCCGGTTCCACGTGCATGGTGTCCTGCGTAGCTATGATGGCACCATCCGCCATTCTTGGCCGATCAAGTATGTCCTGCCATGAATTGAACATGGCAGATCCGTCCAGGCCGTGAATCGAGGCCAGGCGCTGCCGTCGCTCTTTTACAGGTTCGGCAACTGCAACTATCTTTAGTTTTTCGGGGTTTTGCAGGGCGTACGAAGCGTATGTTTCACCCCTGTCTCCCGCTCCTATAAGAATGGCGCTTTTCTTATATTCCATGCTCTTATATCCATCCTGGATCATGTTTGCTGTATTCTCATACCTTATAGCATTTCGGGTCAAGGAGAAATAGATGAAGTTCAAAATACGCATTTTGCTTGCGTATTACTATTCCCGGGTATATAATACGACGGCAATGAAAAAGGAAAAATACATACATGACAGGCGCATTTTTTTCATTGTCCTTTTCTTCCTTGTACTGAACTGGCCAATATTGTCCATACCTGAACCAGGAGGAGTATTCTACTTTGTCCTGTACCTGCTGATGATCTGGCTGTTCATGATAATTGCGCTCTATGGCTTTTCACGGCATATGTTTTCCAGCCAACGGAAAAGGTAAGGGAGGAATAATTGTTTTCACCCTCTACAATACTGGCTTCAATTATTGGATATGCGGGGCTGCTGTTTCTCTTCGGGGTAATTGTGCAGCGAAGCCGGCGTATCACATCCATTTTCCAGAATCGCTGGATATATTCCCTTTCTTTCTGCGTGTATTGTACTACCTGGACTTTTTATGGCAGCATAGGATCGGCGGCAAATTCGGGTTACCTCTTCCTGGCGATTTACATTGGCCCATCCCTTGCCCTGCTTATGGTGCCGGGAGTACAAAAGCAAATTTTCAAACTGAAAGAAAAGTATCATATTACAAGTATTGCCGATCTCGTATCATTGAGATATGGGAAATCCGGCTCCCTGGCAGCTATTGTAACAGTAGTTGCAATGACCTGTATCGTGCCTTACGTTGGTCTGCAGATCAAGGCAGTCACCGGCAGCTTTGATATAATCACACGGACAGGTTACGGCTATATTAACCAGAACCTGGATATTATCCTGGTATGCATACTAATAGTATTCACGATTATTACGGGCGCAAGAAGACTTGATGCCACCACCCGTCATCCGGGGATAATAGCCGCCATCTCAGTTGATGCGGTGGTAAAGCTTGTGGTGTTCATTATGGCGGGAATTAGTATTATCCATTTCATTGGCGGCGGGTTTGGGAACGTGGTCAGAGAATTTTCGGCCAGTGATGCGGCCACACGGATGAACAGTATAATGCAAACGCCGGGATATTATATACAGTGGATGACATACCTCGTGTTATCGATGTCAGCAATTTTATTCCTGCCACGGCAATTTCATGTGTCAGTAGTAGAGAACAGCAACCCGCGTCATTTTAAAACAGCAATGTGGTTCTTTCCCTTGTATTTATTGCTGATAAACCTGCTTGTGCTTCCCGTGGCGATGGTTGGCCTGGTTGAAGGATACGATCCTTCCATGGCAGATCTCTTCCTCCTGTTACTGCCTGGAGATGCGGGAATGTACTGGCTGGAATTGCTCGTATTTATCGGTGGTTTCTCTGCTGCCATAAGCATGATCATGATCTCCACCCTTGCAATGAGTATCATGATCACCAATCACCTGGTAATGCCTGTGCTGAACATGACAGGGGGGTTCGAAGTCTTGAAGCGCAGGTTATTGCCCATCAGGTGGCTGGTGGTGGGACTGTTCATTTACATGGGATATCTCTTTGCGGGCCTGGTAAGCCAGGCGCATATGCTGATTGACCTGGGCATTGTATCCTTTGCAGGCATATTTCAATTCGTACCGGCCATCATTGGCGGTATATTCTGGAAAAGGGCAAGTAAAACCGGTGCGCGGGCCGGTATCATTGTGGGATTTGCCGGCTGGATATACATGCTGCTGCTTCCGACACTGGCAGAGAGCGGTATGATCTCCATGTCGCTTGTTGCCGAAGGACCTTTTGGTCTTGAGCTGCTGAAACCAAAAGCATTTTTAGGGCTTGAATCTCTGGGAAAGATCCCCCATGCGGTGTTCTGGTCTACTTTCCTTAATTCACTGGTTTTCGCACTGTGTTCGTTGATTTCCAGAGATGATTCAACAGAAAACATGGACTTGCCCGGCATCGGGTTACATGAAAACATGCATACTGAATATACGCATGCATCGGCTCCCGCGTGCCTGCTGGTAGACATGGATGAGAAAAGGCCGTTACTTGTACAATTGCTTTCTTCTTATTATAGTACGTATGAAGCTGAAGAGTATGTAAAAAACACCCTCGATTCATTTAACATGAACCGGAGAAAGCTGGTTTCTGTTGAGGAGTTCGCGAATGTATGCGCGAAGATGGAATCAATACTGGCAGGATCAATAGGGCTTGCCTCTGCCCACAGGGTTTTTAGTGATACAGTTCTTTATACCGGGGAGGAACTTGAAGAGCTTTCCCGTTACTATGGTGAAGTGATCGCGAGTCTCAGGCTGAGCCCCGATGACCTGAAACGGCGAATCGATTACTACCGTGAGCGTGATATCCTGCTGAGCAATTTCGCCGATGATCTCTCGGCGAAAATTGATGAATTGCAGCACGAGATAGAACAGCGTGTGTATGCCGAGGAAAAAATGAGATCCTCCCTTGCTGAAAAGGAAGTACTATTGAAGGAGATCCATCACAGGGTAAAGAATAACATGCAGATCATAACAAGCCTCCTTGGCCTGCAAATGCGTAACATGGATGATTCCGGTGACAGGGAACTTTTCAAAGAGAGCCAGGAAAGAATATACGCCATGGCGCTTGTACATGAAAAGCTGTACCACTCGGACAACCTTGCCTACATAGATTTTAAAGAATACATCACTGGTCTTATCAGTGAATACAGGAAATCCTATGACAACAAAACGCGAAAAGTAACGTTCAACGTGCAGGTTGAAGACGTAGAGCTGGGTATCGACGAAGCCATACCATGCGGGTTGATCATAAACGAGTTAATAACCAACTCCCTCAAGCACGCGTTCAGGGATGATGAAAACGGCCGGATAGATGTCCTGTTTCAAAAAACAGGTGATGATCAGTACATGCTGAAAATAGTTGACAATGGTGGGGGTTTTCCGGAAAAGGTCTTTTACGAGGATTCAGCTTCAATGGGCTTTCAGCTTGTCAGGGCCCTTCTTTCACAGTTGAATGCCAGTATACGTGTAGATGGCACCAATGGTGGGATGTTTACTATCTATATTCCTGTATAAAATATTTTTCATTGCCGCCGGGTATTATTATATTCTTAACTGGATCCGTTACACCTGTACAAATTATTACGTGCGGAGGGACAATGGTACGTATTGGAGAATACCTCATCCATGAGGGGTACATATCTGATCGGCAGTTACAGCAGGGACTGCACCGGCAGGAAGAAACAGGAGAATTGATCGGCCTGACGTTGATGAAGTTGGGATTCGTAAGTGAGCAGCAGATCAAGCAGGCATTACAGGATTACCGGGAAAAGTATTCCATGTTCAAGTAAGGAGATCGTAACTATTCAGCTGTCATGATTAAAATATTCAATCATCGTAAAATGAATAATATCAATGATGTACAAGGTCCAATATGGAGGGGAGTAGAATATGAACACTGCCACGGGAATACTCATCGTGGAGGACGAGGCAATTATTGCACTTGACCTTAAGAGCATACTTACGGGTATAGGATATAACGTGGTTGGCATTGCGGCTTCCGGAGAAGAAGCCATAGAATTCGCAAAAGAAGCATCCCCTGATCTCATATTGATGGATATAATACTCAAGGGCCAGTTAGACGGGATCGAAGCGGCTGCTGAAATTCTTGATAACCTGGGTATTCCTGTTATTTACATGACCGCAAACGCGGATGCCGCAACAATAGAGCGGGCCAGGAAGACAGAACCATACGGGTATATATTGAAACCCCTCAACACCCGGGATATACATTCCAACATCGATTCTGCCATATACCGGCACAGGATAGAAAACAAATTACGGGAAAGTGAAAAGAGATACCGGGAACTGGTTGAAAGCGTCAACAGTATAATCCTTCGCTTTGATATGTCCGGCAATATCAATTACATGAACGATTATGGACTAAACTTTTTCGGTTATCGCATGGACGAGTTGTATGGTAAAAATATACTGGGGACACTCGTGCCGGCATCAAGCACAACCGGTGAAGACCTGGAGAAGTTCGTAACGGACCTGTTGAGGGATCCCAAAAGTTATATCCGCAATGAAAACGAAAATATAAAGAAAAACGGTGAGACGGTCTTCATTTCCTGGAGTAACAGGGCGGTAATCGACGAAAACGGAAAAATAAAAGAAATTCTCTGTGTGGGTAATGACATCACCGATTTTAAACATGCGCAATATGACCTGGAATTCAAGGCGCACATACTGGACCATATACGTGATTATATACTTGTAACCAATGGGGACGGAATTATCGAGTATATCAATGAAGCCGGTGCCAATATCCTGGAGTATGGTAAGGATGAATTAGTTGGCAGGCCAATTTGGCTGCTTGGAATGGAGCAGCATGGTGAATCCGAGCAGGTTCGCGTTGCAAAGCAGACAAAAGACAGTCGTTCCTGGACAGGTGAGATAATCAATTACACCAAATCCGGCAAACCGGTACTCATGAAATGCAAGACATGGGCAATGACCGATGAAAAAGATAAAGTGATCCATCTCATTGCCCTGTCGGATGATGCGAAGTATCTGTAGCCTGGTCAGTCCACGTATATCCTCGGTACCCTGAAACTGATGGTGGTAAGCACCTCGTAGGTGATGGTGCCTATCTTG
>CAYFSO010000126.1:0-8441 GCA_964345775.1 uncultured Leptospiraceae bacterium
CTGCCCACGTGATCATTTTAGTCTGGAATTTGCGGCTTATGCTTGGATGATCCGGGATCACCCGTATCGTAAACCCAAACTGTCCTGATTTAAGGCACAATAACTGTCCATGATACGTGTACGAATGCTCGCCGCTATTTTCACCCGCATTCATTGGCAGTGCTGCACCGTTCTCAATTTCCCCGCGCAGGTTCAGGCTTCCAAAGTACAGCTCAACCTGCACGTCTTCCGGTTTCAGCCTGCCCAGGTTCACTTCGGCGGTTACTTTCAGGCGTGACCCTACCAGTATCTCGTTGTCCCTGCTGTAGGAGATATCACTTACCGAAACATGGTCCCACGCGGCTGCCGCTTTCTTCTTCCAACTGGCGAGCTCTTTTGACCTCTTGTATCCATCATCTGAAAACAGTTTATAGTTCCTGTGTCCGTTAAGGTAGAACATTTCGGTATAGTCCCGCACCATCCTGTTGGTGTTGAACTGCGGAAGCAGGGACTTCATCGATTCCTTCATTCTCTTGATCCACTCCCGGGGCAGTCCGTCGGCCCCCCTGTTATAGAACATGGGAACCACTTCTTTTTCAAGTATGTTGTACAGTGAAAGGCTTTCTACCTCGTCCTGGTAGCTGAGGTCATCGTACTCTTCCCCCTTGCCTATTGCCCAGCCGTTATTATTGGTAAAGGCCTCGGCCCACCAGCCGTCAAGCACGCTGATATTCAACCCGCCGTTGGGTATCACCTTCATGCCGCTGGTACCGGAGGCCTCCTTGGGCCTGATGGGAGTATTGAGCCAGACGTCAACTCCCTGCACTATGTACCGTGCAATATTGATTTCATAATCTTCAAGGAAGACTATCTTGTTGCGATACCGGTCATCCCGGGTCAAGTGTATCACCCTCTTTATAAGCTCCTTACCCATGTTATCACGGGGGTGTGCCTTCCCGGCAAATATCAACTGTACCGGCAAATCCTTGTTCAAAAGTATTGCTTCAAGCCTCTCCATGTCCTTGAACAGGAGGGTTGCCCTCTTATAGGTGGCAAAACGGCGTGCAAAGCCTATGGTAAGCGCCTCTGAATCAAGTACCGATTCAGCCTTCTCGGCTTCTGTACGCGGGGCACCCCTCTGGATCAACTGTTCCCAGAGCTTTTTCCGGGAAAAGCCCACCAGCCGTTCCCGCAGCCGCTCCCTGCAGCGCCACAGCTCGGAATCGGGTACAGAATCTATGTTCATCCAGATATTCTTGTCCACCGGGTTGTCTATCCAGCGGGGACCAAGGTACCTGTTGAAAAGCCGCATCATCTCGTCGGATGTCCAGGACAGGGTCTGTATACCGTTGGTAATATGGTCTATGGGTATCTCGTGCTGCGGCAGTGAAGGCCAGATATTCTGCCACATGTTGCGGGAAACGGAACCATGCAGTTCGGATACACCGTTGCAATAGGCGGCGGTTTTTATGGCCAGTACCGTCATGCAGAATGTTTCATTCTTATCATGTATATTCTCACGTCCCAGTCCCAAGAACTCTTCCCTGCTGATACCCAGTTTATCGTAATAGTGGGAAAGGTATTTATCTATCATTTCCGGGCCGAACCTGTCATTACCCGCAGGGACGGGGGTGTGGGTGGTGAATACCGTGCTTGCCATGACGAATTCCTGGGCCTCGTAAAAATTCAACCCCTGCTCTTTCATGGTATCATGAATACGTTCGATAGTAAGAAATGCTGAGTGTCCCTCGTTCATGTGGAAACAGGTGATCTTCTTACCCACCGCCCTCAGGGCCCGCACACCGCCAATACCAAGCAGCATTTCCTGCTTCACCCGCATCTCGTTATCACCCCCGTACAGCTGATCGGTAATACCCCTGTCTTCCACGCTGTTCTGCGGGATATTGGTATCGAGAAGATAGAGCTTCAGCCTGCCCAGGTTTGCCTGCCATATCTGGGCATAGACATTACGCCCGGGATATTCCACATCAACCAGGAGAGGCTCATTGTTGTCATCAAGCACCTGCGTCAGGGGAAGGTTGTGGAAATCCGTTTCCGGGAAACGCTCCTGCTGCCATCCGTCGATGTTCAGGTACTGGTGAAAATATCCCAGCCTGTAAAGGAGCCCCACCCCCGTGAGCGGTAAGCCAAGCTCGCTGGAGGATTTCAGGTGATCACCGGCAAGCACGCCCAGGCCGCCGGAATATATCGGCAGGCATTCATGAATGCCAAACTCGGCCGAGAAATACGCGATGCCCGTGTCTTTTGCATCGGAACTGTTCTCTTCAAACCATGATCTCTTGCTGAGATGCCAGTCAAGTTCCTCTTCAACCCTTTGCATGTGGGCAATAAAGCTCTCCGATTCGGCTGCCTCGTCCAGTTCTCTCTGCGACAGCGTGCCAAGCAGGGCCACGGGATTATGGCCAACCTCCCGCCACACCTCAACATTCAACCTGCGAAATAACTCTATAGCTTCAAAATTCCAGACCCACCAGATATTGTATGCGATCTTTTTCAGCGGTTCCAGCTTTTCGGGAATATATGGGTATACCCGGAACGTCTCGATTCTTCTCATATCAACCTCTTACATCATGAATTTCACAAGTGATACAGTTTATCACGAAATAGCAGCGTATAACATAAATAAATATATTTGTATTAATATTTACAAGAAAGCAGCTAAAATAGCAAGCAGAAATAACGGGTTTTTCATTTGACCGTTCGCACGCGTGAATATAAATTTGTATAATATTGTAGCCGGAGATGTAAGTCATGTCAACCTGTAGAATTACACTATACCAGTATCCCCTTGGAACGAAGATAACGCGTGAAAACGCATCCATCATCAGGGAAAAGAAGCCGCATTTCGTATGTTTCCCCGAATACTTCTTTGTGAACAGGCACCTGGGCAACCACGCGCAGACCACCCACAACATGCGCCGCCAGCATCAGCGCTTATCCGTCATTTCCCGCGCACTGGATACGGTAGTCATTGGCGGCACCATGCCCGAACTTGCCGAAGGGCTTTTATACAATACTACCTGGGTATACGACCGGGGAAAACAGCTGGGCTTCTACAGGAAAAGGACACTCTTTTTCGCCGAGGAAGGGAAGATAACACCCGGTGACCGGTTCAGGGTGTTTGAGGCATACGGCATCAGGTTCGGGATACTCATCTGTGCCGACGTGTTCAAGGATGAAAGCTTTCTTGCCATGAAAGAGATGGGGGCGCAGATCATCTTTATACCAACCTTCTCGTTGAAACGTGAAGAGAGCCCCGAAGAGAAATACAAGCGTGATAACGATATTTTCGTAAGGGGTGCCGGCGTATCCGGCGCGGTGCTGGTGAAGGTATGCGGTGTCAAGTCTGAATACAAAAACTTTCTGCAGGCACGAAGCCTTATAGCAGATAAAAACGGGGTGATCTACAGGGTACAGCCCCACGAAGAGGACACGTCAATGCTCATTACCCGTGACATCAACGTATAATTCACCCCCCATCACCCGTCACTCATTACCGCCTCTCCACCCGGCGGCGTACGAACTGGGGCAAGGCAAAAGCTCCACGGTGTACGTCGGGGTTGTAGTAATTCAGCGTATCCTGCATGGGCGCCACACGGCTTTCGTCGAAATCTTTCAGGCCGTCGTATTTTTTCGAGCAGAAGGTAAACCCGATCATGCCGCTCGGGTAGGTGGGCACCATGGTATAGTAGTAGGAGGGGGACGCGTAATGGGCCTTCGCGTAACCGGTTAGCCGGGCCACGATATCTTCGTGGTAGAAAAACGACTCGGACTGGGTGGCAGCGATGCCGTCCTCCCGCAGTGCCTCCTTCATGTCCATGTAGAACTGCTCGGAGAAGAGCACCTCCGCGGGGCCAATGGGGTCGGACGAGTCCACCAGTATAATATCGAAGGAGTTCTTGTTTTCGGCCACGAACTTCGCGCCGTCGGCGGTATGCACCGTCACCCGCCTGTCATCGAATGACGAGGCAAGATGGGGCAGGTGCTTCTGTGAAAGCCGTATCACGTCACCGTCGATCTCGCATATATCAACGGTTTCTACTGACGGGTGCTTCAGCACTTCACGCATGGTTCCCCCGTCACCCCCGCCGATTATGCACACGTTTTTCGGGGCCGGGTGTGAGAACATGGGGACATGGGCCAGCATTTCGTGGTACCCGCACTCGTCCCACTCGGTAAGCATGATCACCCCGTCAAGTACCAGCATCTTCCCGAAGGGCCGTGTCTTGTACACCTCTATACGCTGGAACTGCGAATCGCAGGCCTCTATGAGATCCTCTATCTTTATCTTCATGGTCCTTCCCGCGTTCATCTCGAGCATTTCTTCAAACCAGAGATTTGATTCAGTTGCCATGTAGTATTTCCTCCGCCTGAATAATACTATCGGGGGCCTGGGCCCCCGATAGAGGAATGCGCATATATGTGTATATGCTGTTATTTTCTGAGAGCTACGTTTAAATTGTAGTCTGTTCCCCTGAAGTAACTCAGGGAGAAATGAGCCGCAACGTCCGGGTCATAGTATTTACAGCTGAAAATATCGATGTAGGCCGTATTGGTCAGGTTGGCAAAATGACCCGAGATCATCGATGTTTCGATCAGCTGCACCATGGAATATCCCGCCACCCTTTCATCTTCACCAAAGTTAACCACCTGGGTTTCACCAAATCGTTTCATTTCGATCAAGTCACAGAGCTGTACCACGTACTGGCGAATCATTTCAGCATCCCGTATTGTCTCGGGATCACAGTTGTGAATATCAACGCTGCAGTATAGTCCCCAGGCACCCAGCTCATTGAACCGGGCCTCGGTCGGGATATTCTGCATTATTTCCCTGTTATTCAATAAAGTTGACATTCTCCACCTCCGGAGGTACTAAAATTCCTTTCGTAGTTTCGTTATGCGCCAGCATACCCCGCTGAAACTGATAGATGGAGCAGCGCTCGGCACCAAGTTGTTCGGTTATATGATCTATCGCAACGCGGTAATTATGTTCACCGCATGTAAATACATCAACTGCCGCGTAGCTGTGCTCGGGCCATGTGTGTATGGTAATGTGCGATTCCGCGATCACTACCACACCACTTATACCATAGGGTGAGAACTTGTGAAAAAAAGGTTTGACGATAGTGGCATTAGAGAGTTCGGCTGCGGCCGTCAACACCTCCTCAACCTTGTTAATGTCGTTGATGTGAAACTCGTTGCAGTTGAAGAGTTCCGCTATTATGTGTGTACCCAAACCCTCCATGGCACCACCTCTTTTAATTAATATCATCTACACCAACGTGTGTGTATGCTTGTTAAACCACGCCGCGCTGGAACAATGCCGTGGGGATAATTAAGAGAAACGACAATAGTATAGCCCTTCCGCATATTTCAACAATAATATTTAAATACCATTGAAAATTTTTATTTCCCACCAGCGCGGCAAAATCGGGTCTTTACATCCTATCAAAACCGTTGGATCCTTTCAAAAAAATATGCGGGTTTCAGGCCATCCAGAGGCAATCTGCAAAGTAGTACCGGCTGTCATAAAACACATCAACCTGGCTGAAGCCTGATTCCCGGGCCAGGCTGCGCAGCTGGTCACGGGTAAACTTGTATGATGATTCGGTATGAATGGCTTCCCCCGCTTCGAAGCTGCAGGTTTGCCCCAGCTCCTTTATCAGCACTTCCTGGGTACGTTCGCTTACCAGGTAACTCTTAATGGCCCCATCACCGGGATACCACCTGCTGTCATACCTGAAAAGGCTGGTATTAAAATCAGCGCCAAGTTCACGGTTTATCCTGTGAAGTAGGTTCTTATTGAACCTGGCAGTGATACCCTGGCTGTCATTATAGGCATTCTCAAGGACATCCACGTTTTTCACCATGTCAAAACCGATAAGCAGGTAATCACCGGGACTCATGGAGGCGTGCAGGCTTGTTAAGAACTCCATTCTCTCTTCCGGTGTGAAGTTCCCTATGTTGGAGCCGAGAAAAAGTACCACGTTCCTGGACGAGTTTGAACCTGAAAGCCAGCGCAAGCCCGCAAAATAATCGGTAACCAGTCCCTTTACCCTGAGAGATGTATATTCCCGGCCAAGTTCATCCAGCAGGCACTTTACCGCGCTTTCCGAGATGTCTATGGGTACGTACATCACGTCGTCATGTCTCTCTACCATGCTGTTCAATATGATCCTTGTTTTCTTCCCGTCACCGGCACCCAGTTCAACAAGGTTGAGGCCGCCGTTCCCCGTGGCATCGGCTATGGAGCCGGCGTTATTTCGCAATATCCCTGTCTCACAGCTGGTGAGATAGTATTCGGGCAGTTCCATTATCCGGCAGAAAAGCCTGCTGCCCTCATCGTCGTATATATACTTGCTGGGCAGGCTCTTGTGCGCACCCCGCAGCCCGCCAGCAACATCGTCTGCAAAACAATTGCGTATTTCACCTTCTAACGGTTCAGCCTGGTCAAGCACCGTGTATCCATTCTTCATATGTAAAACTCCTCCCGGACAGCAGGCGTACCCTACCTGCAGGGTACGAAATGTACAATTTTCCTGGAGCTTTTCAGCGTCTGGTCAAACCGCTCCAGCGTATATATAATATCATCCCTGGTGATGGGTGGCCCCAGTGACAGGCGCAGTGTGCAATGGGCGGCTTCCTCTGAAAGCCCCATGGCAAGAAGGGCGGCCGATGGTGCCGATGAAACCGAACTGCACGCGGAGCCGGACGAGAAGTACACCCCGTACCGTGACATGGAGAGCACCACCGATTCTCCACGAAAACCCGGCAGGGTCACGTTCAGCGTGTTGGGCAGCCGGGGCGCTCGTTCCCCGTTCACCACGCAATTTTCAACCATTGACACTGCCCCGTCCTGCAGCATATTTCGCAGCATTTCAAGGTGATCACTGTTCTGGATGTGACGGGGTATCAATTCTACCGCTTTTCCAAAACCAGCGATGGCGGGGATGTTCTCCGTTCCCGAGCGCAGCCCGTGTTCCTGCCCCCCGCCGTGAACCAGCGGTTCAACCGGCAGGCCCCGCCCCACGTACAGGGCGCCTGTCCCCTTGGGGCCGCCGATCTTGTGGGCGGACACGGTGAGCATGTCCACTCCCAGGTCTTTTACGTCTACCGGCATCTTCCCGAAGGCCTGCACCGCGTCGGTATGGAACAACGCCCCCTTTGAACGGGCAATGGCGGCCAGCTCCTTTACCGGCTGTATGACACCGGTCTCGTTGTTAGCCAGCATGATGGTGACCAGGCAGGTGTTCTCGTCGATAACATCTTTCAGGATTTCCGGGGACACCAGCCCGTTCTCATCTACCGGCAAACGGGTAACGGTAAACCCGCGGCTTTCAAGCCAGTCGCAGGTGCCGGTCACCGCGGGGTGCTCTATGGCCGAGGTGACGATATGCCTTTTATTGTTTTCCGCTGACAGGGCAATACCCTTGATGGCCAGGTTGTTGGCCTCTGAACCGCCGCCGGTAAACACTATCCTGCGCGATGTTGTATGCAGGGCGTCGGCAAGTGTTCTGCGGGCGGTGTCGATGATCTTTTGTGAGTCAAGGCCTGCCTGGTGAATACTTGAAGGATTGCCGTAAAGCTCCATGGCCTTTATCACCGCCTCCCGTACTTCGGGTGCAACCGGTGTTGTAGCGTTCCAGTCGAGGTATACTTCACGTTTTTCTGTCTCTTCAAGCTGTCCCGTTTCGAACTCCTCCCTTTTGATCCGGGCCGCAGACGGGTATGGCATGTCAGCCGCGTTCTCCTCTTTGACAATTTCACACAGGAGGGACTTGTACACGGGGAAGCCGGAAACCGGGTCGTAGTTATCCAGGTCGGTGAGATCATTGATGTTGGTCTCACGCCATTCCACTGGTCCCACCGGTGATCCGCAGGCATGGTTGGCGTCGATGAAACCGGGAGCCATATCATCGGTTACCATCGCCCGCATCACCACCGAGCCCCTGGGGGTACTTATGCGCACCCTGTCGCCCCGCGTGATACCACGTGCTTCGGCGTCGGGCGTGCTTATGGTGACCACCGGTTCGGGGCTTTCCCTGTTCAGTTTTTTTATGCCGTGATGCTGGGTGTGAAAGCTTGAGCGCATGCGGGCCCCCGAGTTGAAGACCAGCGGAAAGCGATCCGCGAGGTCGGGCCGTGACCGGGGGCTTTCGGCGGGTTCGGTATACACGGGCAGCGGGTGGTAGCCGTATTCTTCAAGTACTGATGATGCTATCTCAAATTTGCCGGACGGGGTATCGAACCCGGGCTTCCCGTCCTCCCGTAACAGTCCCTTCTCCCACTTGCGGTATTGCATCATGCCGGTTTCTTTTGATACCATGCCGCCCTGTTCCCGTACATCTTCAAGCGAAAAGCCGGATCCCTTCAAGACGTGACGCAGCACCGCCTCCTCACCCTGCGGGTAGAGGTGGCCGTACCCCAGGCGTGCGGCAAGT
>CAYFSO010000127.1:0-8153 GCA_964345775.1 uncultured Leptospiraceae bacterium
ACCCCACACCGTTGTCAATCAAGACCCATACCGATGACCCGGTGCCGTTCTGCGTGTATTCGAAAAACAGTAAACCGTTAGCAGGTGCGGAAAAATTGACGTATTCTGAGAGTTCTGCCGCTACCACCGGACTCATGGTAGACGGGGCACATACCCTGCTGGAACGGATCATGGATCATAGATTTTAAAGAGAAAAGGGTTACATGATTATGCGGATTATCAAGTCTATACTAATGATCGCTATCATGCTGGGCATACTTGCCGGGGGAATATATTACATATTCTTCGATGAAGATGACATGAAAGATGCCATTACGGAGTACGAGGACGGTGACTTCAGGGACTCCATGAAAATACTGAACACCCTTGCCAGGGTTGAGAATTACGAAAGCGCGGAGAAGGTGTACTATTACCGGGTAAAGGTGATGCACGCACTTGCGGACCAGCTTACCAGGGATCACGAGGATGAATTGAAAAATATCACGTCATCCAATAAGAATGAAAAAGAAGTCCGGGAAAATATCCGGGATATCAATGAAGAGATTGAAAAGATAAACAGCAGGTTTGAGGGTGATCTCACCCTCAAGATCGGGGCTGAAAGGTCGTATGTTGTATCGCAGGGTAAATTATACGAGGAATTTACAAGCCTGTATAATGGCAGCCGGTATATAGAAGACCTTGATTTTGACATGACGCGGAAGAACGTCAAACTGACCCCGCAGAGTACAGTACAGGTGATCACAGGGTTTTTTAAAAAGTATCCCGATACCGGATATCTTGCCAGCGCGGTATCTTTGCTCTTCGATAACATTTCCAGGACAGACCTGGAGTTCAGGGAACATGCCACCACACTTGAAAAAATGCTGACCAGGTTTTGTGTCCGCTACCCTACAAGCTCCGAGTATCACAGAATATATACCTGTAATGGGGATAATGTAAATCTTCGTGATACCCCCGGACTGGAGGGGGGTATTGTTGGGAAACTCGCACAGGACGAATTATGCATACAATTGGAAAGATCTATGGACAGCATGCAGATAGGTGATGTTCGCGATTACTGGTACCGAATAGTATCCATACAGGGAAAGAGGGGATGGATATTTGGTAAATTCCTGGATCATGTTGATACCGACAAGTACCAGGGAGAGAAGGACCATGTTAACTGGGTAATTGATGAAACCTTCACATCGTGGGATGATTCTCATACACCATCCGGCTGGCAGCATATTAAACCAGGAAACAGGTCGGTGCTGTCTTTTGAAAAGCAAACTGACGGCGGCATTGCCCGTATAGAATCTGATGGCAGGGGCGAAGCAGGTCTTTACCGCCGGGTTGCTGCTTTCAGATCATTCCAGGTGCAGGCCAGGGCCAGGTTTACCGGTGGAGACGGGGTGACCCTTTTTGCACTGGTAGTTCCCGGCAATGGCGTATACCGGTTGACCCTTGAAAAGGATGGTATTGATGTTTCCGGCAGGAAGGTGCCCTTTAATGTTACCCACTGGCATCAGTACGAATTGAAAAGCGGAAACGGCGTTAACGCAACATTGCTGGTTGATGGAGAAATATTATCAGCGAAGATACAACCGGTACAGGATGACTTATTCCAGAGACAGGCCCTTTACATCCTTCATTGCCGGGAGGGGATCCCGGGGATGGCAGAACTGCAATACATACGAATACGTTAAAAGATCCCGCCACCAGGCGGGATCTTTCTGATCATTACTACCAGTCGTCACTCTGTCGGTCCATGTATTTTTCACGAACAACAACGGTAATATCATCAATGTAGAAGTAATTCCACTGGTTCACCCTTCCGGTATTGCCGGGATTGTACATGATCTTCAATATTTCCATCTGTCGTTCCTGGCTCAGGTACTTGTCTTCCTGCGCGATTTCATCGGTGAGCTTGATGGAAAGTTTTCTCCAGCCAAGGAAATTCAGCTTCCCAAGTACCAGGCGATGTGACCGTCCCGCGGCATCTTTCAAAATAATGGACAATTCCCCGGAAAACTTTTTGCCGTACACCCAGGCGTTTATGGTCTTACAGTGTTTTTTTATGACATATGGTTCCGACGGGGTTATGGTAGCCACCCTGCCATTTCTGCCAAACACCTTTACGCCAAGGTATTTGCTGGATTTTTGAATAGGTGCGGGGTACTCTTCCCTGATGGCAAGTCCGGCTTTTTCATTACGAACTACCCTGATATCAATATTCTTATCAGTATATTGTGTATTCTCGAAATCTTCGAGAGTTACCTCGTGGTAAACCTGGTCACTCCCTTCCACCTGTTCTTCCCTGGCTTCTCCATCCTTGCTTTCTTCAGTATTTTCCTGTGATAGCATTGGCAGAGAGGTGAGAAGAATGAATCCGAGGCAAATTAACGCGGCAGATACCTTTCTCATTTGACAATTACCTCCAGAAAATTAACAAAATATTCATACATAATTTAAAGTTGCAATGAAAATGCGAAATATGATAATGTATCCTACTTGATCAATATATTCATGTCAATATTAATATTGTTACACATGTTAGATGTAAGGTGGAGAGCAGGTGCAGTACCCATCAAAAAGACAGTTTGCAAGGTACCATGTAGAAAAAGAGAAACCGGCATTCCTGGAAAAAAGAATAACTGCCGATCTGTGTATACTCGCGGAAGACAGCAGGATCCCCGCAACCGTGGATGATATAAGTGCCAGCGGAATTGGTTTTACCATAGAAGGTGTTGATGAAGAGTACTATTCCCTGCTGGAGAACCAGGATGACTTTTTTATTGAGTTGCAACTGGATGATGACCGGGTGATATCGTATGTCAGAAAAATATGGACATTGCGAAAGAAAAAAGGTAATAGTATAATTGTCCGTGGCGGGGCAAGTTTTGATATACTTTCCGCGGAAGACAGGAATATTATACAGGCATTTGTTGATAAACTTCATATGATTCACGGAAACCTGTAAATGGTAAATAAATATGTGATATTTCTGGCCAGCCTGGCCCTGCTGCCTGTATTGTACGCGGACGCGCATGCCGCGGAGCATAACGGGATACGGTATAACTGGTTCTGGATGCTTTATGAACAGGAAAGGGTGGAGGATGGGAACGACTACGTGGCATACAGGCCGCTGTACCTGCATAATGACAATTCGCGTAGAGATTTTACGGCTTCACTGATGCCGGTGGTGTACTGGAGTTATGCCACTGACAGGCAGCACGAGTGGAAATCACTTTTCGGGTTCATGGGGGCCGTGGATTACCGGCATGCGAATGGTGCACGGGACTACGATTTTGGCCTGTTCCCCGTATTGCTTTTTGGCAGATCGGATTTACCTGGAGACAGGTACTTTCACCTGTGGCCATTTGGCGGTACCATAAAAGGCAAACTTGCCACTGATGATATCAATACAATTCTTTTCCCGGGAGCGGCACTTTTTGTATTGTACCCGCCTTCAGGTTACTTTATGATAGCAGCATACCTGTTAATTTCGCTCGTGCCCGTGTATGCAACGTACAACATGGAGGACTATCACGCGTGGGCGGTTTTATGGCCCCTGGTGCAGAGGGGAAAGAGTGAAAAACGTGACGATTTCCGGGTGCTGCCCTTCTATGCGCACAACTACAAGGAAGGATTTTACGATACGTACCAGTACGCACTGTTGTTCAACTACAGGGAAGAATATGTAGGAAATGATATAAATAAAACTTTTTTTGCATTCCCGTTCATGGGAAGGCGCTGGTCCACTTCAGATCATGCAGAGTCCAGCACCCTGTTCTGGCCTTTTTTTTCATGGGGGTATAACAGGAAAAGAGGGGAGTTTGCTGTCAATTTTCCATGGCCGCTTGTGCAAATACAGGACTCGGTTGAACCGCGTGTATATAAGCGGATATTCTTCCCCTTTTACGGCGATTACCGGAAAAACAGCAACAGAACATTCTTCGTGACCCCGCTGCATTTTGTTTTGAAAAAGAAAACCCCGAATTTACATTCAGAATATTATTTCAATTGCGTAATAGCCTGGTATTTCAAACGGGAGTACATGACCCAAACACATGCAAGGTACGGGAATTCATGGAGATATTTCAAACTATGGCCCCTTTTCCATTACGAGCAGAATGACCTTGGTGATAGTTCATTCAGCATGTTATCGTTGCTGCCGCTTCGTGATCCTGAAGGATATGAGCGGCTGTACCAGCCGTTCTGGACCATTTTCGAGTATCATACCCGTCGAAATGGTGAGAAACGTCTTGGTATACTGATGCGCACCTATTACCAGCGCTGGGGCGAGGATTTCTTTTCCATGAAGATACCGCTTCTAATTGGCTATACATCCCGTAATGACAGGATAGAGCATTTTTCTGTCCTGCTGTCATTCATTTCTTATACAAATAACGCCGAAAAAAAGAGTTTAAAAATAGCCTGGATCCCATTAATAAAAGAAGAAAAACAGGGCGATACAGGTAACAGCAACAAAAAAAATGAGCAGGCGAAAAACCGGGGATATAATCGAAGTAACGAAATTCATAGTGATAAACCGGATGGGAACCGGTATCGTTATGCCGGATGGCAGGTGGCATCACATGCGTCCCTGTATACATACCGGGTAAGGATATATTGAAAATCAGATGCTACATCTAAACGAAAGTCCAAATAAGAAAACCATTAATGCCGTCAGGGATATCGGGCGGCAGCTGATAGATTTTTTCTATATGACAGGATATTCCCTGATCCTTCTCGGGGAGTCGATCTATTATCTAAAGAACATATTTACCCAGCGAAAAGAGATAGCAAAACAGATGTATTTTGCCGGGGTAAAAAGCCTTTTCGTGGTTTCCGTGGTTGCCCTTTTTACCGGCATGATACTATCCCTGCAGGCGGGGATCGAACTCAGGGCGTTTCAGCAGCAGGCCCTGGTTGGCAACCTGGTGATCGCCACGCTGACCCGCGAGATGGGGCCGTTCGTGACAGCCATCATCCTTATCGCGGCTGTAGGTTCGGCAATGGCTGCCGAGGTGGCCACAATGAAGGTGTCCGAGGAGATAGACGCGCTTGAAGTTATGTCAATAAGCCCTGTACGGTTCCTGGTGATGCCGCGCATTGTGGCACTTTCGATAATGCTTCCAATAGCCACGGTCTATACCAATTTGCTGGGCACAATTGGAGGTGGCGTGGTGGCGAAGTTCCAGCTTGATGTGACATTTGTAACCTATTATGATCACGTGCTGGATTCCCTGCATTTCAAGGCAACCTATGTTGGACTTTTGAAAGCATTCATGTTCGGTATTATTATATCTACCATAAGCTGTGCCAATGGTTTACGGGCTACCAACGGCGCGCTTGGTGTTGGGAAAGCCACGAGGGATTCGGTGGTAGCATCCTTTCTCATGGTTCTTGTAATTGGGTATTATATTACGGCAATATTCTATGGGAAATAGCCATGATTGATCTTGTGAATGTGACAAAGCGGTTTGACGGGAACACCGTGCTTGATAATGTGAGTATGAAGATCGAGAAGGGTGAAACCTATGTGATAATAGGAAGATCGGGTACGGGGAAAACGGTAACCCTGAAGCATATCGCGGGTTTGCTTGAGCCCGACAGTGGTGATATCCTGGTGGAGGGTGACAGGATAAACGGGGTTTCAAACAGGATGAAAGACCGCGTTCGTAACAGAATGGGGATGGTATTTCAATCCGGTGCCCTTATCAACTGGATGAATATCCGGGACAACGTTGGCCTCCCGCTTGTTGAACACAGGTTATACCCGCCGGAAAAGATCGAAGAGATAGTGAATGAAAGGTTACATCTTCTGCAGATCGAGGATGCTGCCGGTAAGATGCCGGCTGATATAAGCGGAGGGATGAAGAAAAGGGCGGGGCTGGCAAGGGTGCTGGTGCGGAATCCCGAGATCATATTATATGATGAGCCCACGTCCGGACTTGACCCTGTTATGTCCAGCCTTATAAATTCGCTTATAAGAAGAATGCAGAAGGAATTCAACGTGACCTCGGTGGTGGTTACCCATGACATGAACAGCGCGTATGATATCGCGGACAGGATCGCCATGTTGTATGACGGAAAGGTGATACAATGTGATACCCCTGACAGGATAATAAATACTGATAACGCGATCGTCCGCCAGTTTATAAGCGGTTCCCTTGAGGGGCCCATTCAAATATAATAATTGAGTAATGGATAATAACGATGGCAGTGAAAAATGAATTATCAGTTGGGGTCGTATTCATCATAGGGATGCTGATCCTGGGCTATTTTACCGTGATCATGAGTGATGATCTTTTTGATACTCACGAGTATTACAAAATGACGGTGATCTTTCCCGCAATAGAAGGGCTTGGCGGCAACGACAAGGTGCGGATCAACGGCGTGCTCTCTGGAAGCGTTGAAGAGACAGAGCTGGTAAATAACCGGGTGCTGGTTACAATGAAACTTTTTAATACCTTTACCCTTTATGAGAATTACCGTATAACTATAAAAAACGAGACCGCCCTGGCGGGAAAATATGTCAGTATTGATCCAGGTACTTCGTACGATAAGGACGGGAAAGAACAGCTGGTGATCGCCACCCGGGAGAACCTGGAAGGCAGGGCCATACAGGATCCTTTTACCCTCTTGTCCGATTTCGTGGATGAGAACAGGGGGAATATACAGGCATCGCTGCAGAATATAAGGGAAATAACCGATAAGATCAATTCGGGGCGTGGAACGCTGGGAAGCCTGGTGAACGATGACAGGATAGCAACGAAAACCGACGATCTTATTGAAGAGCTGCGTGAAACCATTGAGGATACACGGGAACAGGCTCCCGTAACCAGCTTTATCCGTGCCGCATTGACCGCGTTCTGATAATCAGTAAATATTTTACATTCGGGTAACATGTTGCCGCGCAATTACTGGAAATTATGATTGCATAAAGTTGGCATAGTTGATTTGAAGGTATTCGGATCAAGACGGATATAAAAAAATGAACAAAACAGAGGTTATGAATGCCCAAACGCGAGGATATTCGTAAAATACTGATCATAGGCTCGGGTCCCATTGTGATTGGCCAGGCGTGTGAGTTCGATTATTCCGGCTCCCAGGCCTGCAAGGCGCTGAAAGAAGAGGGATACGTGGTTGTACTTATCAATTCCAACCCGGCAACCATCATGACCGATCCTGAACTGGCAAACAGGACCTACATAGAGCCCATAACCGCTGACGTGGTGGCAAAAATAATTGAACGGGAAAAGCCCGACGCGCTGCTTCCCACCGTGGGAGGGCAGACCGCACTGAATACCGCCATGAAGCTCTACGATGACGGTGTGCTGGACAACTACGGTGTTGAGCTAATAGGGGCAAAGATTGACGCCATCAAGAAGGCCGAGGACAGGGAGCTTTTTCATGACGCCATGATAAAGATAGGGCTGGAGGTACCCGATTCCGGTATTGCCTCCACCGTTGATGAGGCCATGACGGTACTTGAGCGCATACAGCTGCCCATGATCATACGGCCCGCTTTCACCCTTGGTGGAACCGGCGGGAATATCGTGTATAACAGGGAGGACTTTATAGACCTGGTTCGCAGGGGGCTTGACGAATCTCCCATAAGCCAGGTGTTGCTGGAAGAATCGGTGATCGGCTGGAAGGAATTCGAACTGGAAGTGATGAGGGATCTCAATGATAACGTGGTTATCATCTGTTCAATAGAAAATTTTGACCCCATGGGGGTTCACACCGGAGATTCAATAACCATTGCCCCGCAGCAGACATTGACGGACAGGGAATACCAGGAGCTGCGGGACATGTCCATCAAGATCATACGCGAGATCGGGGTGGAAACAGGCGGTTCGAATATACAGTTCGCCATAAACCCGGAAAACGGACGGGTAATAGTCATAGAAATGAACCCGAGGGTGAGCCGCAGTTCTGCCCTGGCATCAAAGGCAACCGGGTTTCCCATTGCCAAGATAGCTGCAAGACTGGCGGTGGGCCTTACCCTGGACGAGATATCCAATGACATTACCAGGGAAACACCTGCATGCTTTGAACCAACCATTGATTACGTTGTCACCAAGATACCACGCTGGGCATTTGAGAAGTTCGCGGGTTCCGATCCCACGCTGGGGCCGCAGATGAAGTCAGTGGGAGAGGCCATG
>CAYFSO010000128.1:0-8074 GCA_964345775.1 uncultured Leptospiraceae bacterium
TTCATATAATAAAATTTGATAGTTTTTCCCAACATTCCGGAATGAGCCAAAAAATCTAATAACAACGGTATATGTCAATGATCCTCTTTTTTTCTCTTTCCGATCTTGTCCCTTTTGAAACTGAACGCCTGGTATTACGCAAATTCAAAACTCATGATGCTGAAGATATCTTTGCATGGGCATCCCATCCCAAAATTGCCATGTATGAACCATGGGAACCACTGAAATCTCTAAAAGACGCTGAAGCCAATGTGAACGGTTCAATTGTGAAATACAACATGAACGGTGAGTTCGACCTGGCAATACAATCCAAATCTACTGGTGGCGTTATCGGTATTATTGGCATATCACACATTGACAGGCAGCACGGCTGGGGTGAGGTTGGATACGTCATGGGGAAAAAATTCTGGAATAATGGATTTGCAACCGAGGCATTGAAAGGTTTTATAACATTTGCTTTCAGGGACCTGGGAATTTTCCGCCTTGAAGCAGTATGCATGATAAACAACGGTGCCTCTGAACGCGTAATGCAGAAGGCCGGCATGGAATTCGAAGGTATCAAGCACGGGAGGTATTACGCCAACGGCACTCATCACCTTTCCAAAATGTACTATATTCTTAATACATGAGTAAAATGCAGATCATGAATTATGAACATTGATAAGTGAAAAGTGAGCAGTGAAAAGTGAGAAGTGAGAAGTGATGAGAGAAATAATGGTTTACAAAAATGATACATGTGTGGTATTGATACTTTAATTAAAAACCATCTGGTCAGCATGTGAAAAATACAACTTTATACATAATCATTATAACCATACTATCACTTGCATGTTGCGCGGGGACCATGTCGAACAGTGACATACAGACCATTGAGGGTATTGCGCAGAGATCCAAGGCAGGACTTGTGGTAGATGGAGTTATGATCATTGATGCAGATGAAGACATGGTGGAAAAATATGCAGGGAAACGGGTTCGTATAAAAGGAGTAATCTCAAAGGATCACCCGTGGCAGGTACCAGAAAACAACGAGGATAAAAACGTCCCCATTCGCCAGGGTTTTAATATGCCGGTTATGACAGAAGTCCATGATATTAGTATAGTTAAAAATTAAATACCCGGAAAAACAGCATGTATACTTTTCGCAGGGCATACAATGATGACGTAAAGGAAATACTTGAACTGGTCAGCAGTGTGCTGAACAGTTACGATCTTACAGTAAGTAAAGATTCTACAGACAGTGATCTCTCAAACCTGGAAGAACACTACTTCACAAGAAATGGCTGGTTCGAAGTTATTGAACATGATAAAAGAATAATCGGTTCTTTTGGCATTTACCCGGTAAACAACAATACCTGCGAACTGCGAAAGATGTATCTCCATCCGAATCACCAGGGAAATGGTCTTGGGAAGGTGATGATGGAGACTGCCCTTGAAAAGGCCAGGGAACTTGGTTACTCGGAAATAATACTTGAAACCAACTCACGGCTGAAAAAGGCAAATGAACTGTATACAAGTTTTGGCTTCCAGTTTTATACCCCGAAAGATCTTTCTCACAGGTGCGATTTAGCTTTACGTTTAGAACTGTAACTTCTTGACATTTTCAGTAATTGCCACATGATAAGTCAAAATACCAGAATACAGGATTGATCATGGAACCAATTATTGCAACAATGTCAACAAGCAAGGGGGATATCAAGCTTCAGTTATACCCTGACAAGGCTCCCCTCACCGTTGCCAACTTTGTGAACCTGGCAAAACGGGGCTATTATGATGGCCTTATATTTCACAGGGTAATTCCCGATTTTATGATCCAGGGAGGCTGTCCCGAAGGTACAGGCCGTGGTGGTCCCGGCTATACATTTGAAGACGAATTTCATCCCGAGCTGAAACATGAAAGGCCTGGCATACTCTCCATGGCCAATGCCGGGCCGGGCACAAACGGAAGCCAGTTTTTCATTACCCATGTTCCTACCCCATGGTTAGACGGGAAACACAGTATTTTTGGCAAGGTGATGGACTCCGATGACCAGAAAACGGTAAACAGTATTCGGCAGGGAGACGTTATACACAGTATAGAAATCGACGGTAATACCGATGAACTATTTTCCAGCGTGCAGGACAGGGTCCATCAGTGGAATGACATACTGGGAGGATAAAAACCATCGAAACACGTATACAACCAGTTATTGTAAGCGCATGCCGTACCCCGAATGGAAGTTTTAACGGGTCATTATCCGGGTTATCGGCAACAGACCTTGGCGCAATAGTTATTACCGAGGCGGTTAAGCGGGCGGAGATACACCCTGATCAAATAGATGAAGTAATAATGGGACAGGTGTTACCCTGCGGCTGCGGACAGAATCCGGCCCGGCAGGCAGCGGTAAAAGCGGGGCTGCCCTGGGACACGGCCTGTCTCACCGTCAACAAGGTGTGCGGGTCCAGCCTGAAAGCCATTATGCTGGCAGCGCAGGCGGTGGCCCTTGGTGACGCGGAAGTTGTTATTGCCGGCGGGATGGAAAGCATGTCTAACGCACCATATTACCTTGATAAAGCCCGCTCCGGGTACAGGATGGGCAATGGTACAATACGGGATCACATGGTACACGATGGCCTGTGGGACGTGGTGAACGACTTCCACATGGGAATTTCAAACGAACTCTGTTCAGAAAAATACAACATCAGTCGCGAGGAACAGGACCAGTTTGCCGCGCATTCATACCAGAAGGCCATCGATGCAATCCAGGGTCAACGCTTCAAAGATGAAACAGTACCTGTACATATTCCTTCGAAAAAAGGCAATGATCTGATCTTTGATACAGATGAATGTCCCAAAGAAACCTCGTATGAGATCCTGGCATCCATGAAACCCGCTTTCAAGGAAGGCGGACTTACTACAGCAGGAAATTCTTCCATCATAAGTGACGGTGCTGCCGCAGTTGTCGTCATGTCCCGGGAAAAGGCTGACCAGCTTGGTTGTACCGTGCTTGCCGGTACAGGCGCCCAGGCTTCTTACGGTATAGACATGAAATACGTGCTGGTGGCACCCATCTGGGCAATACCACGCTGTCTTGAGAAACAGGGGCTTACGGTCGATGATATTGATCTTTTCGAGATAAATGAAGCCTTCAGCGGTTCATCTATTGCAATTCAGAAAGAGCTGGACATTGACCCATCTAAGATAAATGTGAATGGAGGCAGTGTTGCACTCGGGCATCCTATAGGAGCAAGTGGTTGCCGGGTACTGGTAACACTGTTGCACGAATTACGCAGGCGCAACTTGAAAACCGGGCTGGCAACACTCTGCCTTGGAGGCGGTGAAGCAGTTGCGTTGATCATTTTTTCCAATGATAATTGATATAATATGCTATACTTTATATTGAATATTTACCATGGCAGGTATAGACAATGAAGGCAATAACAACAACTATCGAGGCTATTTACATGGAAATAATGAGATCAACAGGTAAAAGGATAGGGCTTTTTTCTCTCTTCCTTGCTGTCATGATCATAATGCCCGCGTTCATCCATTCACAATGGTATACAGGTCCGGTGGTAAACGCGTTACTGCTGTTAACCGCTGTACTTGTGGGCACCCCGGAGGCAATCGTTATTGGACTTATCCCCAGCGTAGTGGCACTCAGTTCAGGATTGCTTCCAGTTGCCCTTGCCCCGGTTCTGCCATTTATCATGCTTGGGAACGCACTGTTTATTCTGGTATTCTATTACCTGAAAAAGAAACATTTTTTCCTTGGTTTGATACCTGCAGCTATTGTAAAGTTCGCCTTTTTACATTCAATGACGTACTTCATCATATCTGACCTGGTATCAGAAAAGATAGCCAGCAATGCAGCGGTAATGATGAGCTGGCCCCAGCTTATTACAGCCCTTGCGGGCGGGCTTATTGCCTGGATAGTGTTAAAATTCATTGATCTGCAGAAGAAATAACGGGAGATCATTCCACCGGAAGTGTTATTATAAAGGACGTTCCCTCGTTCAGCTTGCTTTCCACATGAATAGTACCATCGTGCTGGCGGATAATACCAAACACAACAGCAAGTCCCAGCCCGGTGCCCTTGCCTGCCGTCTTTGTGGTGAAGAATGGATCGAATATCCTGTTCAGGTTATCCTCGTCGATCCCGATACCGGTATCCGTTATCCTCAGTATTATTTCATTGCGCCTGTCATCATACCTGGAGGTTACCGTTAATGTTCCGCCTGCCGGCATGGCATGGGCGGCATTCTCGGCAAGGTTATTGATAACTGACCGCATCTGGTTCACGTCCATCAGTGAAAAAGGCACGTGATCATCCAGGTTACGGTTTATAGTAATAGACTGAAAGCTCACGTGATGTTCCAGTATATGCAGGGTGTTAGAGATTATCTCGTTAATATTGGCCTGTATCTTCTCGTGTTTTGATTCGCGGGCGAAGTCAAGCAGCCCTCTTACGATCTCCCTGCACCTGAGTGTTTCCTTTATTATTACATTAAGGTCTTCGGAAAAATCCGTTTCTTTCAGGTCTTCAAGCAGCAGGCTGCTGTAGGTTAGTACGCCGGTCAGGGGATTGTTGATCTCGTGGGCAATACCCGAAGCCATTCGTCCAAGGGAAGCCAGTTTCTCTGACTGTATAAGGGCGTTCTTTGTGCTCACCAGTTCCTCGTATGACATCTTCAATTCCTGTGCCGTATCTTTCAGTGTTTCAATGGTATACGGCAGGCACATCTCGCTTTCGGCCATGCCCATGTAAATTGCAGTTGCATGGTCTATACAGGTATCATAACCGCACGCGCCGCAGTTAAGCTCATCCTCGGGATTGTATTTACCCAGTTTCTGCAGAATAGACTGTAACGATTCCTTAGTTGGACGGTGAAAACGCCTGTCGTTCTCAATAAAACTTACGTTCAGGTCAATGTCCCTGTATTCATCCATGTTCCTTTCCCATTCTTCCAGGTCGATCTCGTTATACCTGGTCTGGGCGTACTTGCTGACAAATGCCCGCCTGCTGAAATGGTTCATCCCGGTGGTCATGGCCGGGCCCATTATGCATCCGTTACAGCAGAGAAGCTCAAGGAGCTGTATGCCATGGGGTATTTTTTCAAATTCCTTCAGGGTATGCACGAACTGCTTTGTTCCATCGGTGGCAAACACGGTGTTGGTCATCAGGTCTTCCTGTATGCCCGCCGACTGCAGCATCCCCCGTCCTATTGGGAAAAGTGTTCCCTTACCTGGATGGGGTGGATCAAAATCTGAGGGTTCCACCCGGTCAAGGGTGATGCCATTCATTTCTATAAGATCACGCATTTCAGAAAAGGTGAGTACCTCGGTGATCACGTCCTTAATGCCTTTTCGTTCTGCCTCGTCTTTCTTTGCCAGGCACGGCCCTATAAATACTATCCCCATATCGTCACCGTACATCCGGTGAATAACCCTGCCTATTGCTATCATTGGCGAGCCAATGGGTGCAAGATTACGCACAAGACCGGGATGGAATTTTTCGATATAAGAGACAATGGAAGGACAGGAAGTGGAGATATAGTGTTTATCTGGATTATTCGTTACAAGTTCTTTGAAATGATAGGACACCAGGTCGGCCCCGAACGCCACCTCTATAACATGTGAGAATCCTATTTTACGAAGTATACCAACGAATTTACGGTAATCGATCTCGTTGAACTCGGCGGCAAAACTTGGCGCAACACATGCAGCCACTTCTTTCCTGCTCCCAAGCAGCATTTCCACGTGCTCAATGGAGCTGCGAACTTTCTTCGCCTGCTGTGTACACACCTTGAAGCAGTTTCCACAGCCTATACAGCGCTCCTGTATAACCTCGGCCTGCCCGTTGTAGATACGAATTGCCTTGGCCGGGCATTCACGAACGCACGTGTAGCATACACGGCATTTCTCTTTTATGGTTTGAACAAGTGGTTCCTGTAATGGTTCCATGCTGTTTTCACTGATAAATAAGATCCTTTATAAAGTATATCCCTGACTATGTGAATATCTGATTTTTTGAAAGAACAATTTTCAAAAAAGTATTGTTACCCCGTTACTTGATAACATCAAAAACCGTGCTAATCTTGTATGAAACCAGGAAGGACGTAACCATAATGACAATCAATACCATAGAATTTACATCCTACCGGGAATCAGTCCCCGCCCTGATGGATCAACTGTCCATCAATGAAATAATCAAGACGGGTGACCGAATACTCGTAAAACCCAACCTTGTTAATGCCACACCCCACCCGGTTACTACCCCTGCCGTGTTGTGCGGAGAAATCATTAAGTGGTTGAGAGATCATTTCGATAATCCACTGGTGATTGCCGAGGGTACCGGTGACATCAACAAGGATACCATGCAGGTTTTCGAAGAACTTGGGTACAACGAAATTTCGATGGAGCTTGATGTTCCCCTTGTGGACCTGAACGAGGAAGGAACGGTGCTGCTGACTGATACGAGGAACCGTATCTTCCCTGAATTCCAGATGCCGCTGATCGCAATGGATTCATACATAATTTCTGTACCGGTACTCAAGGCACATTCACTGGCCCGCGTAACCGGCACATTGAAGAACATGATGGGCTTTGCCCCTCCCCGTTTTTACCAGGCTGACAGTCACTGGAAGAAATCAGAGTTCCATAAGCAGATGCAGCAATCCATCAGGGAACTGAACAGGTTCCGTACCCCTGATCTCACCATAATGGATGCCACCATCGGGCTGGCGCAGTATCACCTTGGCGGCCCTGAATGTGAGCCACCGGTAAACATGCTTATGGGCGGTAGTGACCCGCTTGAACTTGACCGCGAAGCGGCGAGGCTCCTGGGTTTTGACTGGACAGGAATACCGCACCTGGTTTAGTGATTGCGTGAAAAAGTGAACAGTGAGCAGGTATTTAAATGAGACCAGAAGCCATATTAATTGACCTTGACGATACCCTCATACTGGAAGTGCCTTCTGCTGAAACTGCTTTTCTTGCAGCTGCAGGGTTGGTACGTTCATCTTACGGCGTTGACCCCAATGAGTTCATCCAGGCCATTCGTGAACGTGCCCGGGAGCTGTGGCACGGCTTGCCCACCCGTCCGTATACAAAACGTGTGGCTATCAGCTCCTGGGAAGGTTTGTGGGCAGACTTTACCGCTGAAGGCCCGGAACAGCAGCAGCTTCGTGAAGTGAAGGAATACTACCAGGTACATTCATGGGAACGCGCACTTGCCGATTTCGGCATAGAAGACGCGGCACTGGCACGCACGCTATCAACCACCTTTCGGGAGGAACGCAGAAGGCGTCATCACCTGTTTGATGACGCTATACCATTCCTGGAAAGACTACACGGCACATTCCCACTTGCACTGCTCACAAACGGCTCACCCTGCCTGCAAAGGGAGAAGATCGAAGGTTCCGGTATCGTTCATTATTTTAATACAATAGTCATATCGGGTGACCTTGACACCCGCAAACCAGAAAAAGAGGTATTTCATGCGGCCCTGGAGGGTGTACACACCAGACCTGAAAAAGCTGTCATGATCGGCAACAGCCTGGACAGCGACATCATGGGCGCCAACCAGCTGGGTATTTTTTCCATATGGCTTAACCGTGATAACGTGCGCAATGATACGGACATCATCCCTGATGCTGAAATACGGTCACTTTCTGAGATATATCCTATTATTTATCGTTGACTTTTGATAGCATGAAGATTAAAAAAATAATCTCACGCGGAGGCGCGGAGAACGCGGAGAGTGGATTTATGTATTACTGTCTAGTTAGGCAAATAATAAGTTCAATCCATTCTGGTTTTTACAATAAGAGGATATATATGGCTTCTGGGAATTATTATACCTATATCTCAGCATGTAAAAAAATACCCTGATAAAACCAACGACTATTGGTTGCCATACTAAAAAAAGAAAAGTTCCTTAATTGAACATCTCTCCGCGCTCTCCGCGCCTCCGCGTGAAATAATATTAAGATCATTTTAATTTGAGCTACATGAAAAACAAGAAAGACAAAAACAGGTTAACTACCGCGCAGATGATGGGATACGGCTCAGGGGATTTCGCCATAGAGCTGGTGA
>CAYFSO010000129.1:0-7237 GCA_964345775.1 uncultured Leptospiraceae bacterium
CTACAAAAAAGACCTGAAAGACAGGATCCTCTGCCTGCCTGCCACCATCGGCTCAACAACCGGTGGTCTCATTTTCATGAATATCGTGGACATGGGCCTGGCCCCACGCGCACTATGCTTTTCACGACATATCGATTCCCTGGCAGCCGCGGGTGTAATCTTGGCTGATATCTGGCAGGAACACCGTATCGTCACCGTGGATAACCTGGGTGATGAATTCCTCTCATACGCACAGGAAGGCATGCGATTGCAGATCTCGGAAGATGGTACCGTTACCCTTTATCAATAAGACCATCCAGTACCGGCCGAATGTTGTCTATTACGTCCCTGGCTTTCATTATTGCGGCCTTATGCTTTTCAACATGCAGGTCAGCAGCGGCACCGTGAATATACGCACCTTCAGCGGCAGCACTCACCGGACCATGCCCCTGTGCCAGAAGAGAACCTATGATACCCGTTAATACGTCACCTGCCCCCGCGGTTGCCAGGGATTCGTTGCCGGTAGTATTAATATACGTATTATTTCCGTCACTCACCACGGTGGCAGGACCCTTTAGGAGCGACACCATTCCAGTCATTTCTGCAAGTTTTTCAGCCGAAGCCACCCTGTTCCTTTTCATTTCATCAACATCGATGCCGATAAGCCTGGATGCTTCCATGAAATGCGGTGTTATGATCCATGAAGGCATAATGTAATCCTTCACCATGTGCCTGGCAATTGACAAATGGAAGAGCCCGTCACCATCCATTACCAGGCGCCGTATGTCATTTTCGTGCAATGCCTTGAGCATTGACACAAAAAAGGCGTGTGACAGGAGGGTGCGCCCAAGCCCCGGCCCGAGTACAACCGAGTTATAGGTGCGTCCATCCAGCAGCCTCTGAATTACCACGTCTATCTCTGTATAGAGGGTATTCAGGTCTTTTTCATGTTTTTCTATATCAGATTCATCATTGACCTGAACTAAAACAGCATCCGCAAGGACACCTGTTGGCATATGGTGGGTTATCAGTTCGGGTACGGTGCCTGCAATAATGCTCCTTGATCTCTCTGTTGTTAGAAGTGATCCCAGTCCCAGGCCCGTTTCAAAGGCCGACATTGCGGTAAGTATGGCGGCACCTTCCATGCCGTCAAAACCGGCAGCCATAAGCAGGTGTCCCCGCTGCCCCTTGTGCATATCGGGATCAACGGGCAGGTAAAAATGCGTATTCATGTATTCATCATCTATTAATTCACACCTGATACCATCTGATTCCAGCAGGGCGGTGGGAAACCCAATATCTACCAGGTACACCACTCCGGCGTAATTGATGCCGGGCCATGTCACCAGCGAAATCTTCGGCAATCCAATGGTTATGGTACAATCGGCAAGTATGGCGGCCCCTTCAGGTTCATCACCATTTGAGGGCACTCCGCTTGGCATGTCCACTGACAAAACTGCTATTTCGATATCATTGATATAATCTATCAACTTTCCAATAACGCCGCGGGGTTCACCCTTAAAGCCTGTTCCCAGCATAGCGTCCACGCATAGTTCATGAGTATCTATACCAGACATGGAAAGGTCACTGTTCTCATCCAGGTGCACAATAGTGATACCTGAATTCTTACATGCGGTATAGTATATGGACGATGTGGGTGACAATTTCTCAGGCGGACCTGTTACATATAAGGTGACATGTACCGGCTGTCTTGACAGGAAATAGGCAATAACCATGCCGTCGCCTCCGTTATTACCCGTGCCGCTGAGAACAGCAATTCGTCGGGCCATGGGAATATACTCCAGTATATGTTCGGCAATCTCCTTTCCGGCGTACCCCATCAGCACCTCACCCGGGATCCCTGTTTCATTGATGGTAATCCTGTCAATGTTCTGCATCTCTTCAGCGGTTACAACCTTCATCCGTCCCCCCTTTTCTTGTTTATTTCCATTCCATTACATCTATGCCATTTCCGGTCACATGGTACGAGTAGAACTGGCCTGAATCATCTACATAAATATCATTGAATATATTGTCCCTTTCGCTGAATTTCATTAAAAGATTATTGATTATTTCACCGTTCATGTTGCATATCACGAATTTCAGGTCCTTTGCATCAACGTTCCACAGGTATACGTACTTGTTATCCACTACCGTGAAAAGTTCGTTCTTCGGATCAGGAGTAGTGATAACAGTCTTATCGATCTGGTTTTTCTCAATGGAATACTTCATTATCTTTCTGTACTTGAACCTGGTCCCATGGTAATATGCAACTGAAAAGAGAAATGCCTCTCCATTCTGGAACAGCACGATGTTTTCGATCTTTCCTTTATACGTGTTTTCGTCTTCTTTCTCTGTAAATCCCGGCTGGCCAAGGGTTACAAAAAACTGGCGTTTCCTTTTATTAAACCTGTACACGCTCCAGACATCGTCATTTCTTCCCACCACAAACAGCCGGTCATCAGCATCAACCTGCAGGTGCTCTATGTAATAGAAGGGTACCGCAGTGGATCCATCCTGCCCCAGTGTATACTGCAGTTGACCTTCGCGGTCAAAATATAGTATATATGACGGGGTCAGTTCCAGGTTACCCTGTGCCCGTCTTCCGTAACGGCCGGATGCTGACAGCCTGTTCTGGGCGTACAGGTTGCTGGAAGAATCAGTTGCCATTGCTCCTATGATGTTGAAATTAATATTGCTTGTCTTAATATCTTTATTTTTTCCGGCGGACGGGCTGACCTTCCCTATTACCATTTCCGTTTCCGCGTCACGGTTGAATACCTGTATGCGTGAGGCAACATTGTCTTTCACGTATATCCTGTTTTCAAAAACGTGAACGCCAAAGGTAAGATCAAGCAGCCCGTTCTCGTTTTTCTTAATATTCACTTCTCCTGTTCCATCACCGGCCGGGATGGTGCAAATTTTCTGTGAACTCAATTCAGTCACCTTCCAGTAACTGCATGATTGTACGATCAACACGCACAGCAATGGCAGAAAAATCTTTTTCATTATATTTTCCTCTTCAATAATAGTTATTGTTATTCGTTAATATTCGCATCAACGTGCTACTTTTTGCTACTGTATTTTGAAATATATTTCTTTTCAGCCTCCGCGGTACCAATAAGCACGATCTCACCGTCCCTTTCAAACTTCATGGATGGATCTGGATTGGTTATCATCTTTCCATTGCTTTTTATGGCCACAACACTGCAACCGGTTTCCTGGCGCAGCCTGGATTGAATAATTGTTTTCCCGGCCAGTTGAGCAGGGATATTTTTTTTAAATATATCAAGCCCTTCAGCCAGCATGACAATTCCCGAACTTTCCAGGTAATTGTAGATGGCATTGGCCCCGAGACTGGCATATGACATTACAAAATCTGCTCCCGCCCGATGAAGCGTTGTAATGTTCCTGTCCACGTTTGCCCTGCTTATTATCTGCATATTCGGACGAAGTCCACGGCAATACTTGGTGAGGTAAATATTTGTAGCATCGTCATGAGTGGTAACGATGGCAGCACTGGCCTTATCAATGCCTGCCATTTTCAACGTTTCAATATCCGCCGCGTTCCCCATGACGATCTGCGTATCCTGAAACAGAAGGTCCTGGTCCTTGTCAATAATGATGTACTCAATATCCCTTTCATCAAGCGAAGAAGCCACCGCGGTTCCAACCCTCCCCGCGCCAATGATAACAACGTGGTTAATTGACACCTGGTAAATACACATGATCTCTTCGTATTTTTCAATCTGTTCTTTTGAACCCGCGATAACAAGTACCATTGTGGTTGTAATATTGGTACCAGGTCCGGGTATTGAAAATCGTCCCCTGTCCCACGCGCCAATAACCGTGATACCGGCAACTTCTCTCAACCTGCTTTCGGCGAGTGTTTTACCCACAAGGGGGGTGCCTGTTGCCGGTGCCTCCGCTATAACAAGTTCGTCAAATGTACCAATAACATTGGCCTTCCTGTCTCCTCCTATTGTTCTTCTGGCAAGGGATCTTCCAAGCATATCGGACAATTGCAGCACCAGGCTGGCACCGGCCATTTTCAAAATATCAACGGAATCAGGTGAATCAGCAGTACAGATAATGGGAACATTTTCATTGAACTCCCTGACGGTAAACGCCACGTTCGTATTATTTTCATCACTTTCCGCTGAAACCACCATTGCCGCGTCATAAGCCCTCATCAGGCGATATGTTTCGGGATCATCGGTATTACCCAACGCTACGCGAAAACCCATGTCATAAAAGTCCAGGGCGGTGTGCACATCTTCAATAATGAGTGTATACGGCACCCTGTGATTCACAAGTCTCTCGATAAGCGCTCCAGTAACAGAATTATACCCTGTTATGATCACGTGACCGGACACGTGTGACGGGAGCGACCGTGGTGTTCTGCTCTGACGCTCTGCCTCTATCCATGGCGCGTAGAAAAACTGAATAAAGGTAAACGGGAGCAGAACCAGCAAAAAAAGTATTCCAGAAAGAAGTACGATAATCGAAAACATTTTACCAATATCACTGGTGAAGGTTATGTCCCCGAATCCCAGCGTAGACATAACTGTCAGGGTCCAGTAAAACCCGGTAACCCATGAGTGATCATGCCCCTCTGCTGCCATTATATAATGAAAGAGTATACTATATGCCGTGATAAGAAAGATAAGTATCGCAAGAAACTTGACCAGCATTTTTATGTTCTTGCGGGTATTCTTCCCCTGGAGAAAATAACTAAGTTGTGATCCCAGAAATTTCATATTCAAACCAGTTTAAAAATATAACTCTTTGATCAGCATTTTGCAATACCATATCTTTCCTTTTTATGGGGATTTGTAAATCTTTTTTCAACAAAGATCCCTTGTATTGAATAAACCATAACGGGAAGACCGAAAATGTTAATATTGCCTTGACAAATAAGTTAATACTTTTTGAATTATGTTAACGGGCATATAAAAATATACATATTATACAAGGAGAACCGGCATATGGATTTCAACCTCACTGAAGAACAACAGATGGTACGGGACATGTGCAAAAAGTTTGCCGAAAACGAGCTTGCACCTGCCGCCGAACACTATGACAGGACACACGAATTCCCGTGGGATCACGTGAAGAAACTTGGCGAAATGGGTATGCTTGGCGTGGTATACCCGGAAGAATATAATGGATCAGGCATGGACTACCTCAGTTATGCCATTGCCGTTGAGGAGCTTTCCAGGGGATGCGCTTCAACCGGTGTTATCGTTTCCGCCCACAATTCACTGTGTTTGTCTCCAATCTACTACTTTGGTACCGAAGAACAGAAGAAAAAATACCTCTCAAAACTTTGTACCGGTGAATGGATAGGCTGTTTTGGCATCACCGAGCCGGCTGCCGGTTCAGATGCGGCTGGTACCAAGACCACAGCCGAATTCAAGAACGGCAAGTGGGTACTCAACGGTACAAAGAACTTCATCACCAACGGCGGAGTTGCCAACGTTGCCGTTGTAATAGCTGTAACCGAAAAAGGTATAGGACACAAGGGACTCAGCATGTTTATTGTTGAAAGTGACACTCCGGGATATTCAGTTGGCAAAACAGAGGACAAGCTTGGTATATGTGCCTCATCTACCACTGAACTGGTATTCGATAACTGCGAGATACCGGAAGAGAACCTGCTTGGAAAGAAGGGTGATGGTTTCAAGATCGCCATGCATACCCTTGACGGCGGACGTGTGGGTATCGCGGCACAGGCACTTGGTATCGCCCAGGCCGCCCTTGATGCTTCTGTTACATACGCCAAGGAGCGAAAACAGTTCAACCAGTCACTTTCAAATATGCAGGCAATACAGTGGATGATCGCCGACATGGCAACCGAGATTGAAGCCGCCCGAATGCTCACCTACAGGGCTGCCTACTATATCGGCAATGGTGAAAGACGCCATCATTCAAAAGACGCCGCCATGGCAAAGCTCTACGCTTCAGAAGCATCTCACAGGGCAACACACAGGGCAATACAGATATACGGTGGATATGGTTACGTAAAAGAATACCCTGTTGAAAGATATTACAGGGATTCACGTATCACCGAGATATACGAGGGTACGTCAGAAATACAGAGGCTGGTTATCGCCAGCAACGTGATCAACAGTTACTGATCACATCTTTCATGCACATAAAAATGTCACACGTTAACAGTGTGACATTTTTATATATTATCCTCAATATGTTTTCCTGTCAATGCAGATACTTCTTCTCAAACTCTTCTTTTGTGGTTACAGTAAAGAAGTTGTCTAACCGTGCGGTCTTGAATATGTCGCTTATCTGCTTGTTCAGATCATAAAACACCAGCTCTATCCCCTTGCTCATGGCACTGTTCAGGAACTTTACAAGTGTGCCGATGGCTGAAGAATCTATGAACTGCAGCTTTTGACAGTTTATTCCAATGACTTTCGGCTGTTTTTCAATAACCTGCTGCCATTGTTCTTCGACCCTGTTTATAGAATCAAGGTCAAACTCCCCGATCAGATCAATAATAACAACATCCTTAACCTGGTTAACTTTTACATCGATCATTGGCACCTGCTCTTATACCTGGTAATAAGTGACCCATATATGTAATCTGGGTCACAAGATATTTCATAATCTACTCTACTGCCGAATATGTCAAAATATTTTTTTATTTAGCTGCTTCCAGCTTTTCAAGTTCATCGGTACTGAGAATCCGGTCAACATCAAGGACTATAACCAGGTCTTCATCAATTCGGCCTATTCCCTTGATATAGTCGGTCTGTATGCTGGCACTGAAATGCGGCGTATCCTGTATATTCTTTACCGGGATATCTACCACATCGGCAACCGAGTCAACTATCATGCCGATCATGTAGCCCTTAACTTCTACTATCAGGATAACCGTAAAGTTATCATAATCCTTTTCTTCCATTTCAAATCTCAGTCGCATGTCCACTACCGGTACAACAGTACCACGCAGGTTGATCACTCCCTTCATAAAATGCATACTGTTAGGCACATGGGTTATACCGGTCATCCCTATTATCTCCTGCACACGCAGAACCTCTACGCCGTACACTTCACCGGCAATAAGAAAGGTAACAAACTGGTTGGTTTCTACCTCCTGGTTATCATTTTCCATAATTCTCTTATTTACTTTTTCTTCAACCTGGCTCATATACTCCCCCAACTACTAAATAAATTTTCCGGTGTTCATGGCTCCTCCATGTAATATACTGAAAAGAAAGCGCGATCACCAGTTTTT
>CAYFSO010000130.1:0-7073 GCA_964345775.1 uncultured Leptospiraceae bacterium
TTGCCGCCAACGAAGTGGCCTCGGTAGAGGACATTGACCGTGCATGGATGGGGGTTATGCATACACCCATAGGCCCTTTCGGCATCATGGACAGTGTTGGCCTTGATACCGTATACAAGATCACCAGTTACTGGGCGGAAAAACTGGACGATCCCCAGGGCAAAAAGAACGCCGCCTTCATGAAACAGTACGTTGACCGCGGGGAGCTTGGCAGTAAAACCGGCAAAGGCTTTTACAATTACCCCACACCGGAATTCACAAGGAAGGATTTCTTAGAGAAGTAAGAGCAATACTAATAACTATTCACCATTCACTATTCACTAACTACATGCAGTAACCTTCTTGACCTGAGAGAATGGTTGTGGCATAAATACCCAGTATGTTGCACTAACTACTTCAGGTCATGGAGGAAGCCCTTGTTCGCCAATGTCCTCTTTCCACTCAACCTCAGGGAACCCATGAGCAATATTCATGCGCTGGCACAGTCACTGAAAAACTTTGACACGCAACGTATCGTGTTGCTGACAGTCCTTTCCAGTGATCTTACCGGCAGACAGGCAACCCAGGCGCAGAAAAAACTGGTATCCATCAGGGAGGAGCTGAATGAATACGGCTTCCAGATCGAGATACTGCTGAGAAAAGGCCACACCGCAACTCAAATAAGCAGGGCTGCAAGTGAACTGAATATCAACTTCATCTGCCTTACGTGGAAAAAAAAGCCATTTATCAGGTATACACTGCTGGGAAGCCACACCAAGGATATTATTCGATTATCCGACGTCCCCATATTCCTGTTCAAGCGATCCCTGTTCTCTTCCGGGAATACCAGGCTCAACGCCGTACTGTACGCAACTGATTTCGAAATAACTGACCGCACAATTCTCCCCTACCTGAATTACGATGGGTTAAAGGCAAGCCAGCTGGTCATTCTTAACGTGGGTCAGCGTGCACCCGATCCCAATGCCGAACAGATCAGGCTGCAGCGGGTATACAATAAACTATTCGCGTTGAAAGATGAATGCATAGATTCGTTTGACAAGATAGAAACGGTGGCCTCCATCGGGAACCCGAAAAAGGTCATATTACGGGAGGCAAGGAAAAACAGTGTAGATGCCATTATCATAGGCAAGTACAGGGACACCTCCCCGGTGGACAAGGTGATGGGCTCAACTGCTGAAAGTATCGCGCATCGTTCACGCATGTCGATACTCATTATTCCAGGACAATAACCCGGGTTATAATCAATGTACACAAAGAATATCGTATTCTACTTCTCACTTTTTATTGTCACCATCCTGGTGGTTTTCGGTATATACGACCCTGACGGGCTGTACGTTTTCGCAACACATATCCATAAGAACATTATCGATCATTTCGGATGGGGATACCTGGTATCGGTGTTCATCTTCCTGCTCTTCAGCCTCTGGCTTGCCTTCAGCCGTTACGGGAAGATCAAGCTGGGCAAAGACTGGGAAAAGCCGCAGTACAGCTATTTCGGATGGCTCAGCATGCTGTTTGCCGCCGGCATGGGGATAGGCCTCATTTTCTTTGGTGTAGCCGAACCTTTCAGCCATTACATGCATCCACCCGCGTACCTGCAGCAGGCATCAGGAGCTTCTGCCCGGTTTGCCATGCAATACTCATTCTTTCACTGGGGACTGCACCCATGGGCCATCTACATCATCATGAGCCTTGCCATTGCATATTTCTGTTTCAGGCGGGACATGCCCTTTCTCATATCAAGCTGTTTCTATCCACTTATAGGACCGCGAATCTACGGCATAACCGGGTATATCATCGACATACTGGCGGTCTTTGCCACGGTGTTCGGTATCGCCACCTCGCTGGGACTGGGCGCACTGCAGATAAACAGCGGACTTTCGGAAGCATTCGGTATTCCCGACACCATGCAAATGACACTTGTAATAATCGGGACAGTGACCGTCCTTTTCATGATATCCAGCCTCTCCGGCCTTGACAGGGGAATACAAATACTGAGTAAGACCAACATCATGGTTGCCATCATACTCATGATGCTGATGCTTGCCATAGGACCAACATCATATATATTGAACATATTCACCAGCACCCTGGGGAACTATTTCTCATCACTGCTGGACATGAGCCTGAATACCCATCCATTCGAAGGGTACAGGTGGACCAAGGAATGGACCATGTTCTACTGGGCAACCTGGATCGCATGGTCTCCATTTGTTGGACTTTTTATTGCCAGTATCTCTCGGGGGCGTACCATAAAGGAATTTATACTGGTAACCCTGTTCGTACCAACTGTACTGACATTCACCTGGTTCTCGGTTTTCGGCGGCTCCGCGCTGCACCTTGAGCTGTTTCAGGGTGCAGGCATAGCGGCAAACGCGGTGGAAAATGTTTCCACTGCCCTGTTCAGGGTTTTCGCCCATTACCCGCTGTCTTTGCCACTTACCATAACGGCGGTAATACTGCTTGCCGTGTTCTTCATTACTTCCGCCGACTCTGCAACGTACGTTCTTGCCATGATGACTTCACGGGGCAACCTTAATCCCCCCATGTCACGAAAGCTGCTCTGGGGGATATTCCAGTCCGCCACCGCATCAATATTACTGCTCTCGGGCGGGGTGGAAGCGTTAAAGAGAATGGTGATCGCGGCCGCCCTTCCCTTTACTATTGTCATGCTGCTACTGTGTTTAGCAATACTGAGAGGTCTCCGCTACGAGGTGAAATACGAAAGCGGGGAGAAGCATGAAGAGATTGAATGATATTCACATGTGACGATGCCACGTGGTCATCTTCATTGCATCTTTCCACCGGGGATACTCATCCACCTGCATATGATACCTTGATACGATCCAGGTGATCTTCATCTCAATCAGGGTAAACACACCGTACCCGATACTGTCAGACTGAGAACCCGCTGTTCCCTGCATCAGGTCGAACAGCACGGGAAGTTTCACCCTGGCATTATGATCAATCTCGTTAAGCCGTATCTCGAATGATTTGGTAAAAGTAGTATCCATGATGCCTCACAGTAGAATAGAGCATAAAAGACAATGTCAAGTATATCAATAGTATATTATTTGCATTATCACTGTTTCATAGTATATAATCATGTCATGCTTGGTATAATAACAGTATTACTGGTACTTGTAGTATCAATACTGATCACCCGAATAGCTTCGGTTGCGCTGATGCACACGGGGTTGTCACGGCAGTCAGCAAAATTTCAGGCCCGTTCGGCATTTACCGGTGTGGGTTTCACCACTACCGAGTCGGAGAAAGCAGTCAACAACCCCGCAAGGCGCAAGATAATGCTCACACTCATGATCCTTGGTAACGCCGGTATCATTACCGGGGTTACCTCGCTCATCACCAGCTACGTGGGAGTACAGGAAGCTGAAAGGGGGTGGATTCGCACGGCCATACTTGTTGCAGGTGTGACAGCACTCTGGGCGCTTACCCATAGTCCCACTGTCGAGAAAGGTCTCTCAAACATCATCACGATAATGCTGAAAAGCAGCGGGAGCCTGGAAGTGGTTGACTATGCAAGCCTGCTGCATCTCTCAGGCGATTACAAGGTATCCGAGATGGGCATAAGTGAGGAGCACTGGCTTGCCAACAGGACGGTTCGCAAGTCAGGGCTCAGGGAAGAAGGTATCATCATACTGGGCATCAACAGGCCTGACGGGACCTACCTGGGTACCCCCACGCCTGAAACAACCATCAAGCCCGATGACCTGCTTGTGCTGTACGGGCGTGTTGACTGCCTGAAAAAACTTGAATTCCGAAAGAAAGGGCGTAAAGGATCCCAGGACCACCGTAAATCTGTTAAAGAGCAGAAAGACGTGGAGAAAGAACAGGAAGAGATGGATATGGAGCCTGAAGAGAAGTCCCCTTCAAAGAAAAGCTGATATCACTCTTTTTGGCATTTGGGACAGAAAAATGTTGGCCGTCCTGATACTTTTATCTTTTCCAGTGTACCCGAACATGCAGGACATTTTGCCCCTTCTTCCCTCCTGGGTGTAATGTATGAATACGGGAATTTATCCGCCTTCGCGTTCTTCTTGATGGCAGTTTCTGTCACCTTTTTCATGTTGTTATAAAGCTTTTTTATCTGAATATCTGATAATTCCTTTGTATTCTTTTTTGGATGTATCCTGCTATGGAACAATATTTCATCCGCGTATACATTCCCTATGCCGGATATGAGGTTCTGGTTCATAAGTGCCGTTTTTATCATTGACGACTTCTCACGTAGTAATGCTTTAAACCTGTTAAAATTTAACTGCATGGCATCAGATCCAAGTTGTTTTGAGGCAACAAATTTCTCTTTGTCCTTTATGAGACGAACTTCACCCAGGAGTCTTACATTTATAAAAGACAATATATTACCATTTTCAAAATGAAAACGTACCCTTTCATGATCATCCGGGGGTGTCCCGTTCTGATGATACCGGATATTTCCAGTCATACCAAAATGCATAACCACGGTATCTTCCCCATTGGTATCAAGAAAACAGTATTTTCCCTGCCTGCTGGTTCGTGTAAACACCTTTCCCTTCAGGGCTTTTTTCAAATTTGGTGCCGATGTATTCTTTAATACCTCTGAACCGGGTACGGTAACATCAGAAATTTTCTGTTTCAGTGCATGTTCATCAATATATTTTCGAAATACCTCTACGTCTGGCAACTCCGGCATGTTTTCCTCCGTAAATGGTTTTTTCCATTATTTTCAGTTTCTTCAGTTTCTATAGTCTCAAGTATACAGGTAGAAGTCTCATTTGGCAAGTTTATGTAATCAATATCACGGTTCTTAATTTTCACAGGTACTTGATTTTAATACTATCATCGGGTATACTTGAACCATAATAAATACGTACAGGGACAACTCGGTATAATGCTAACAAAAGTATACTACAACCTTAAAGGCAGCATTGTCATAATGCTGATGGCACTGAACATCCTGGTGGGGTCCGTATTCCTTATCCCGGCATCCATCATTAAATTGATTTTAAGGATCAAACCTGCACAGGGATCCTTAACCTGTATTGTTACCGGTATAGCCCACGTGTGGATGCAAATAAACCTGCTCATTCTCAATATTTTTCATGATACCGAATGGATAATCGAGAACGAAGCCGATTTGGATAAGCGAAAATCATATCTTGTCCTTTCAAATCACCAGACATGGACCGATATCATTGTACTTATGAAAGTATTCCTGGGTAAGATATCCCTGTTGAAGTTTTTCCTTAAAAAAGAATTGAAGTGGGTACCTGTGCTGGGCATTGCCTGGTGGGCACTTGATTACCCCTTCATGAAAAGACATCCCAAATCACTGGTAGAAAAGAAACCCCATCTAAAGGGTAAGGATATTGAAATTACCCGCAGGGCATGCCAGAAGTTCAGGGGGAAACCGGTAACCGTGATGAATTTTGTTGAAGGAACCCGGTTCAGACCTGACAAATACAGGGCACAGGAATCACCTTTCAAAAACCTGCTGCGCCCGAAGGCAGGGGGCGTGGGTTTCGTGTTCACCACAATGGGAGAGCAGATCTCAAGCATACTCAATGTCACTATTGCCTATCCTGATGGTGTCTATTCATTCTGGGAGTACATATGCGGACAGGTTAAAACAATATTGGTACATATTGAAGAAATACCTGTCACCGAAAACCTGCTGGGAGATTACGTAAATGACCCGGCTTTCAGGGACTTTTTCCAGAAATGGATCAACGGGCTCTGGGTGGAAAAAGACAAAAAGCTGGATGCCATGCTATCCGGTGAAGGTAATAGCAGCAACGTATAACAATAAACAGGGGGATGAGTCAATGAACATACTTGTAATTTACGGTTCAGTAAGAACAGAGCGGCAGGGCATAAAGGCTGCACGCTACATGGTGAAGAAACTGTCAGAGAGGGGGCATACCGTTGATCTTATTGATCCTCTTGAGTACAGTTTTCCACTCCTTGACTGGATGTACAAGGAGTATGAACCCGGAAAGGCACCTGAACCCATGGAAAAGCTTGCCGGTAAGATACAAAATGCTGACGGGTTTATCATTGTAAGCGGCGAGTACAATCACAGCATTCCACCTGCACTTACCAACCTGATGGACCATTTCCTGGAAGAATACTTTTTCAGGCCTTCCGGTATCGTATGTTATTCCGCTGGACGATTTGGCGGCGTGCGGGCGGCAATGCAGCTTCGTGCTTTCCTGGGTGAGATGGGCATGCCCACCATATCATCACTTCTTCCATTCGGTGCGGTACAGGATGCCTTTGATGACGAAGGGAATCCCCTGATGGATCACATTGATCCCTCAACCGAACCATTCCTGGATGAGTTCGAATGGTACGTAAAAGCACTGGGGGATGCCCGAGACAAGTACGGTACTCCTTTTTAACTCAACCAGGGTTCACGCAACGACGCGAAGAACGCGAAGAGTTTATTTCTTTCTTATCTTTTCGTCAGGTATTATTTGAGTCAATCCAGTCATGTTATTACAGTAATGGAGTATATATTTATCTATTGAATTGACAATCCTTTGTCATTCCTGTGAATACAGGAATCTCATAGAGAAAACTTTTATGTTTTAAAATTATTGATATCCCGGCATGTAAAATATATAACCTGAACAAAACCCAACAGTTACCGTTTGCCACACTGATAAACGAAACCACCATGTATTGAACAACTCTTCGCGTTCTTCGCGTCTTTGCGTGAACCCCCCGTTACGTTTAATCAAGTCAAAGACCCGGGTTCTCGCATTTTACTTACAGTATCACCGAGAATCGCGTACCACCTTCCAGGGTGACAGGTTCATCAAGCGGGATGTCACGGGAAGAACCATCAGGCTGCTGATGTTGTACTCGTTCAACAACGAGGGGCTCACCAAAAGACTTCAACACATGAAAGTCAACCCTGCCGGTCTCCTCGTGGTACTCCACCATGAGCCATGCCCCGGGGAGAAAAACCGGGATCATGAATTCATCCTGTCCGGGTATGGGACGGGGTGAAACCGTGAGGCTTCGTGTAAAGGCGTTATACGTCACGCCGGTAAGGGCGGCAAACACCG
>CAYFSO010000131.1:0-4468 GCA_964345775.1 uncultured Leptospiraceae bacterium
GCAGCCCTGTTCTATGGAGTTGTGGGCAAGGGCATCGTACAGTATAAGATCGTTCTCATCGCAGAAGTTCCCAACGAAGCTGACGTTGGTGGCGTGTCCTGATACCAGCACCACCGCGTCCTCGGTGTCCTTCCAGCGGGCTATCTCTTCTTCAAGTTCACGGTAAAGACTCTTCTCCCCGGTGAGCAGCCTGCTGCCGCTGGCAGATGACCCCAGTGCCTGCAGGGCTTCCATCCCCGCCCTCACCGTCTCCGGGTGACCGGACAGGCCGCAATAGTTATACGACGCGAAATTCAGGATCTCTTTGCCGTTGACCACGGACGTGTCCTTGACAGTGGAATCGTGCCGTATGAAGTAGGGATTATAGTCGGCCATGCCCATCATGGCCTGGAACACTTTGTACTCGTCGGTCTGTGTAAAGTCAGTGATGGGCTCCTGTTCCCGCAGGGGCCTTTGTGATGCGTTCAGCTGCATGTCTTCTCCTGACAGCTGCCGTTCTATCTCCCCGGCCAGTTCCCTGACGCTGGTACACCGCAACAGCATTGAATCTTCCACCACTATGCTGAAACGCTTTTCAATCTGGCTTGCCAGGCTTATGGCGTCAAGGCTGTCCCCGCCCAGGGTGTTTATAAAGTGATCGTCGTCGCCGATCTTTTCAGGTTTTATATTCAGTATTTCCGAGAAGGCGTTTCGCACCCCTTCCATTATTTCTGTGTCAACATGGTAATCCCGTTTCTCGTCGTCGGCCAGGATCACTCCCACCGGCGCTTCCAGCGACACCATGGGCCACTGGTCTTTCTCTATGTCAGCCTTCACCTTGTTTCGCTGTACCTTCATGCTGGTGGTTACCGGCAATGGCTCCTCTGACACGTAAAAGTCCTGCACCTGCTGGTAGGAAGGCAGCTTCCGGTTTATGGAATGCAGCTTGCTGGAGATACTGTTCAGTCCTTTCCCCGTTTTATAGTCCTCCTGTGGCCGAAAAAGCATGATGATACGTTCACTGCCCTTCCCGTCATTCACACCCAGTATGGTAAGTTCTTCTAAACCGATCACGTTGAGAAAATGCTCTTCCAGTTCATCTGGGTACACGTTCTCACCCGACGCGGGAACTATGGTATCCTTGGACCTGCCCCTGCAGAAGAGGTAGCCCTTCTTGTCAACGTACACCATGTCGCCGGTGGCGAAAAAGCCCTCTTCATCTACAAGGGGACCTTCCATCTTCCCGTCTTTCAGCCGCCCGATGTGCATGGTATCACCGCGCAGGAAAAGCTCTCCGCTGCCGGTGCTTGAAGTGGTGCCGTCCTCTTTTACCAGCTTCACTTCGATTATGGGCTTTCCGTTGCTGCCGCTCATCCTTCTTTTCCGGTTTTCCCCTGGCTCGGCGCACATAATGCCCACCTCGGTCATGCCGTACCCGCCGCCGATGGGATACCCGAAGGCGGTCATCAGCCGTATATTCTCCTGGGACAGTGAAGCACCGCCGAATGATGTGGAATGTATGGCTCGTCCAAGCAGTTTATCGTGGAGTGCGCCGAAAAGCTTCTGCATGGCAAACTGGCGTCCCTTCTCGGGGGCCACTTTCTGCATGGCAAGACTGGTTGCCACCATGGCGCGAAATACGGCCCGCTTCAGGGGAGACGCGTCTTGCAGCTGCATGTACACCTTTTTCACTATGTTGTTCCACATGAGGGGAACCGAAGCGATATGGGTAACCCCGAGATCCCTGCTTGTGGCAAGTATGCTCATGGGATCCCTGTCCGGGAGATACACGAAGGTGCTGCCGCATACCGAGTACAGGCAGTATATGGCAACGAAACCGTAAATATGGTAAAACGGCAGGAATGCCAGCACCCGCACCTCTCCATCACGCATCAGGTAGGGGCTCACCTCGAAGGTTGCCCCGCTGCGGTAGATGTTGCTGGCAACCGCGGCACCGTCGTAGACGTAGATACGTGAGCTCGCGGTGGTGCCGGAGGTACAGTAGGCCAGGTACTGGCCCCAGGTTGGTTCCCATCCGGCATCGGGCTTACGCAGGCTGCTCATAAGTTCTTTACGCGTCAGCACCGGTATATCGTTATCAACGACGGCATCGTCGGTAATGATGGCTCCCGCGCCTGACTGGGTCAGCAGGTATTCCAGGTTCTCCTTCGACGCGCGGAAATCCAGCAGTATTGGATTGTATCCCGCCATGAGTATGCCCCAGAAAACGGCGGGCCACTCGGGACAGTTGTCAAAATGAATGCCGATAAATGTACCACCCGGGATACCCTCCAGGCGCTGTTGCAGGGTATAGGCGGTGTCCAGGGATCTTTTCTCAAGGTCACGGTAGGTTTCGCTCTTGCGGACCCCGTCCTGCATGTACTGGCAGTACACGGTATCACCATGCCTGCATGTAATATCAAAAATATGCTGAAAGCTGCGATCGTCTTTCAGTTCGCGCATATACGTAACTGGTCGTTTCATGTTTCACCTTTCCTCTATAAAACTGCGTGTTTTTCCCGTGATTGAAAAAGCAAACCCCTGCTACTGCATCGGGCAATGCAGCCAGGGGTGTACCATCAACTAAGCTTTAATTTCGAAAATTATTTACTCTTGTCAATAATATGGAATAATATCAGAAATCCGTACATATTGTCAAGCCACTTTGGGCATGCAACACTTTTTTTTATATTATTCTCCCGGCCGGTATTCCGTAATGAGGGGGACGGGAAGGCCATTCTGTATGCAATATGCCTTGAGAATGTTCCTGGTAAGGAAGGCAACGGTTACCGGGCCCACCCCGCCCGGCACCGGCGAGATGGTTCCAACCATGTCATAGATGTGGGGATGGGCATCCCCCACGATCTTCCCGTCCACCTTTGCTATACCTGCATCTATTACCGTAATGTCCTCTTTCCCGGTTGCCTTTACAAGGGCAGGATCCACAAGGAAGGGTACGCCGGTTCCGGATATGATGATATCAGCACCTGCTACTTCACTTGCCAGGTCCGGTGTATGCTTATCGCACATGGTGACAGTGGCACCATCGTTTTGCAGCATTATCGCAAGGGGACGGCCCACTATGAGCGACTGTCCTATCACCACGATCTTTTTACCCCTGAGGCCGCTTATTTCCCCGTCTTTCCTGTAAACGGTATCAAGCATGTGTACTATCCCCCATGGCGTGCATGGATGCAGGTAGGGAAGACTGCTTCGCACCGTCAGGCGGCCTGCATTGAGTGGATGGAAACCGTCTACGTCCTTCACGGGGTCTATGGCCTCGATCACCGGCTCAAGGCGTATATGTTCGGGAAGGGGCAGCTGCACCAGTATGCCGTTAAACCGGGGAGAATTGTTGAACCCTTCAACCAGGCCCAGCAGGTCGTTCTCGGTAATGTTCTCATCAAGGGTTGCGTTTACCGTTTCAATGCCCATCTCCCTGCAGGCGTTCAGCTTGTTTCTCACGTACACTGTTGAAGCAGGATTATCTCCTGCCTGGATCACCACAAAACGTGGCCTGGTATCAAGCCTGGCAATATGTTCTGCCACCTGTTTTTTTACGCTGGCTGCAATAGCTTTGCCGTCGATTATAATGGCCATAACCTGCTGTCCTTTTGATGAATTCCTGTATCAGCCCCAGTAGGGGTCGTTCCCGAACCTTCTTTTCCAGAACGTCTCCGGGTCTTCAAATTCTGTATGCTCCCGTAACTTTTCTTCAGTTAAGGGGAACCGGTAATGATGGCAGTATTCCTTAATGAGGTTGTATGCATCAATTATTTTTTTTGTCATCTGGCCACAAATTTCCGGGTCTTCCCTGCACCTGTCGGGATGCCACTGGTACAGCAAACGGCTATAAGATTCTTTTATCTCTTTTAGCGATGCCTTTTCCCCCAGTTCCAGGATACGGGCCGCTTCCAGTATCTTTTCTGTGTTCATGCCTGGCTTTTACCTCACTGCCCCCTGTTCAAATCGCAGGTGTTTTCTGTCAGCTCCCTTTGAATATTCACCGTATACCCTGTCATGGTTTTCCCGTATCATTTCCAGGCCCTCCCGTATGCTTTCAACATCCATAATGACTGGAAGGAAACGGATCTTGATCCTTGCCATATTGGGTCCGAACTTTTTACTGGCCAGCACCTGCACATTTTTTTCTTTCAGCAGGATCATTACATGCTTTGCCTTCATGGGATCACCGTGTTCCTTTATTGTCTCCTGGTAATCAAGGGTAACGTTTTCAATGGTTTCAATATGCTCAATACCGTCTACACCCACGTTATAGATCATGTAGTGCCGGGCCTCGCCAAAATGTCCACTGGAAAAAGTGTTTTTATCATCGGTAGCGCATGCAACCGTTATCATTTTTTGATCCTCCATGTATATTCATCTCATAGTAATTAGATATATCTAACATTATACAATATACGTATTCACACGCTAAATGACAATAATTTTCATTTACTGTGTCCGGGAAATTTCCATATTTATTATT
>CAYFSO010000131.1:4568-6993 GCA_964345775.1 uncultured Leptospiraceae bacterium
TTATTATTTTAACCCCAGGTGCGCAAGGTTATGCGAAGAGTGCGAAGTGAAATGTGCTTACTTATCCCCTTTCTGATCTTTACGGGGTGGCCCCTGTTTTGAGGATCTTTTTCGCGGCTGCCTGTCACGGCCCTTATCCCTGTGACCACGGTCGCTTTTCTTGAGTTCTTTCACCCTTTGTTTCCAGTACTGTACTTCGTCGGCGTACAGACCGGTGGCATCTGAACGTATCTCGAAAAACCGCATTGCATCGGGGAAATACTGGTTACGCACGAACCGGTTTTCCTGCTTACGGCGCTTCGGGTTACCGGGATCGGTGGTGAACATGTACTGCCTGGCAGCGTTGTTGCACATGCGGTCAAATTCCGCCCGCGGCATACGCATGCGTATGGCAAGATCCCTGAACCGGGAACGCAGCATCATGAATATTTCCTGGAAATTCGAGAGTTTTTCTTCGTTAATGGCATCCTCAAGCAGGTCATAAAACAGGGAGGTAAAGAATATATTGGAAGCCACTTCTTTACCGGTATACTTCAATCGATCTATTGCATCAAGCCGGGCAAACACAGTCCCGGGGTCACTTATTGTTCCCAGTTCGGGATACCAGTGCTGCAGCAACCCGTATTGATGAAGGTTCCTGAAGGTATCAGCGGCAGCACCGCTCCTGAATATCTTGTAGATCTCTTCCAGCAGCCTGCTGTCATTTGCCTCGATAATGGTATGGGCCATCTTTTTTGCCGCCTTCAGGTCTTTCCGGGAAGGCTTCATGTCAAGCTGGGCACAGAAACGGGCAAGACGAATGATCCGTACAGGATCTTCAGCAAATCGCTTTTCAGGATCGCCAATGGACCGCATCACCCTTTTCTCAAGGTCCTTCAACCCGCCGGTATAGTCGATAATGCTGCCGTCCGTGCTGTTATAATAAAGGGAATTGACGGTAAAATCACGCCGCAGCACGTCGTCTTCCATTGAACCGAAGACATTATTGGCTGCATAACTGTCCTCGTCGAAGTCGCCGGGGTCCACAAGCCCCCTGAACGTAGCTACTTCCACGAAGCGGTTGCGGTCAATATACACGTGTGCCAGGCGGAAGCGTTTTCCAATAAGGTAACATCGCCTGAAGATACGTTTGATCTGGCTGGGGCGGGCATCGGTGACAATATCATAATCCTTTGCCGTTTTATCCAGCAGTATATCACGGATACACCCGCCCACCAGGTAGGCCTCGTACCCTTTTCGACGGAGATGGCTGAGTACCCCCAGTACTCCCCGTTCAATATCAAAGGTTGTCATGGAATGATCTTCTTCTGGTACAACCATGGGGTATTTCTTTTTTCCAAACAATGAGACGCGCACGTATAGTCCTTCTCTATAGCAAAAATCAAATGCATCGTTATTCTCACATGGATATTTTTTTTGTCAACAGCATTACGATGCACCTGGTATAAATATTTTCTTCAATAACAAGTATACCACCCATCAAAATATTTCATTGATTTTTTAGTGATATTATTACATAACGGAAAACCGCGGAGTCGCAAAGTACACCAGCGGGGATAATTTCAGGATAAAAAAATGGTATTTACGCACGAAGCATACATGAACAGGCCCACCAGGGCGGAAGTTTCCATTGCAAACCTGCGGAATAATTTTGAGATCGTCAGGTCACTTGTTGACCATGACGTAAAGATAATGGCCATGGTAAAGGCCAATGCCTACGGGCACGGTATAGTGCGGGTGAGCGAAGAACTTCTAAAGGCCGGTGCCCATTATATCGGCGTTGCATACCTTGAAGAGGCGGTTTTCCTGCGTGAGAACGGTATTACCGCCCCCGTACTGGTGCTGGGTGCCATAAACACCGAGCAGGTGGCCGACTTCATCAATTTCGATATCGAGATCACCAGTTCATCAATTGACAAATCACGGGCCATTTCCCAGATGGCAAAGGCCATGGGAAAAACCGCCAGGGTGCACCTGAAGATCGATACCGGCATGGAACGCATCGGCGTGCACTGGTACAACGCGCAGCGTTTCATAAATGAGACCCTTGCCATGGAGAATATTGAAGTGCGTGGCATCTTCTCCCACCTGGCAAAGGCGGAGGACGACCGGCAATTCACTCAAACCCAGGTCTCCCGGTTCGAAGAGATCGTCAACAGCATGGAGAAGGACGGGGCACGGCCGCCACTGGTGCACCTGGCCAACTCGGCCGGCATTATCAATTTCAAGTCCTCCCATTTTAACATGGTGCGTCCAGGCATTATGCTCTATGGCTACAACCCCAACGGCTACCTGCCGGACGTAAACTTCGATGGAAAAACCCTTGAACCGGTAATGTCATTAAAAACCAGGGTATCATATTTCAAGGTTGTCCCGCCGGGTACCGGCATCAGCTACGGCCACTCCTACGTGACCGACCGCCAGA
>CAYFSO010000132.1:0-6885 GCA_964345775.1 uncultured Leptospiraceae bacterium
TTACATACATGTGACCTGTGATATAATCAGTCTATCAGCCCCCTATATCCCCCCACGGGGGACAAAAAATTCATATAAATGAGTCAGGAGTCCCCCTTGGGGGGATATAGGGGGCCTCGTAGTGTACGTTCGCATGACAAAGAGAAATGTGCCCTTCTTCATTCAAAATTGACGTTGAAATTCATATTATTACCCGATATTTAATTCACCCCCTTTTTTTGGGTTGTATTGGCGTTTAAAATAATAATTGCAACATACCATGTGCGGATATACCATATGAAAAAACAACAGGATACCGGTAATGAAATTACGTTATATGGCAATCGTATTGATAATCGCGTCGGTGGTGGTGTCGTACCTGTACAGCAGGGAACTGTACCTTGTCTACCTGGATGCATACTACACCCATGTAAAGGAAATGACCCAAAAAGACATGGAGACCCGTCTTGAAAAGCTGTACGAAGGGGGCAAAATTGAACAGATGGAGCCGTTGATCCAGCATGCCCGTACACTCTACCCCGGCAACAGTCACATACGCCTGTTATACGGCTTCTACCTCATGGAAACTGACAGGGTAGAGGACGGTATCGGTGTCATACTGACTACCGGTAAGGGGATTCAGCGTTTTGATGAATTCTTACGGGTTGTAGAGGTGCTGGATGCCAACGGCATGTACGCTGATGTTATTTCGTACATCGAGGGTCAGAGCCGTTTCAGCAACAGTTACCTTTACTTCTATCATGGGAAGGCGTATTACCACCAGGGACGGTACAGGGAAGCCCGTGAAAACCTTCGACGTGCCGGGGATGGTGGTTACGATAAGTATAATCTCTATTACTACCTTGGCCTCACGGAAGAGAAGGACGGGTACCCGAAGAAGGCACTGGAATACATGCAAAAGGCCTATGACATGAACGGCCTTGACAGGGATGTACTGAAGGCCCTGGTGCGCCTGTACAGGAAGAACGATATGTACGAGAAGGCAGGGGAGATGGGTAAGAGGTTGATGGTGAATAGTTTATGGTTTATGGTTGATGGTTTATGGGTTGTGGGTTGTGGGTTGTGGACAGGGTAAATCATTGTTTTTTAGTATTCTTCAAGAACTATATCGAGGTCGAGGGGGACGGGCTTCTGGGGGTCGCGGGTTAGTGTCAGGGCACCGGTGGTGCAGTGTTCCACGCAGAGTTCGCATCCCAGGCATTCATTTTGCATGTAATTCCAGCCTGTTTCTGTGACCGTTACCGCGTTCACGGGACAGATATCGCTGCAGTCTCCGCAGTGTTCACATATTGTATCATCATGCGCAACGGCGTACCCGGCGTGGGCGGTCATGCTGAGGTGATCGTTGAACCTTCGGGCCAGCCTGGTGGCCTGCAGGCTCACACATGTTCGCGGATGACAGTTGCATATCACGCCGGTACTGCCGCCGGTTGCCACCTTGAAGAAGGCCTGGGTGAGGTAGCCGTGTTCGCGAAACCTGGTGATGATGGAAAGGGCTTCCTGCTGAGAGATCCTTCTTGCATTGTACTTCTGACCGTGTTCAAGCCAGAATGATGAGATACCCCGTCCTACAGCGATACAGGAATTGATGGTCCAGTCTTCGTCTTTCAGGGTCTTCTTGCAGGGGCAGTCCATGACGGCGATGTAATCCGGTTCCTGGAAGAGTATCCTGTAGGCATACCGGTATGGGACGATCTGCCGGTTCTTGCCGGTGAGCGCCGAAACGTCGGTGTTCAGTTCGAATATCTTGCGTGTATCCCCGAAGGAGAGCACCTTGGCATGGTAGCGGCTGAAGGCCGTTTTCAGCACCGGGCTCAACGGTTTGAACCACGACAGGTAGCTGGAGAGAAATTTAAACACGTGGTAGACAGCCTTCACGTAGGGATAATAATACCTGAAGTAGAGGTAATTATGAACAGCCCTGTCCACCCGCCAGCCGTGTTTCTTGAACATGTCCCTGGTTGACTTTTTCATTGCCCGCCCCGGTTACTGCGTGATCTGCCGAGTATACCCGGTTAACGGGTAATGTCAATCCTAAAACTGGTCAGCTGTTCAAAGGGCTTTCAGTGGTAACACAGAGGGCACGCCCTCTGTGTTACCGAAAATTCAGTAGACAGACGCCGAGAAGATGGTACACTCTATTATAATGAAAATTTAAACCATGAGAAACTGAACGGTACGCAACCATGAAATACTTTTACACATTACCGGTAATACTACTTATCTCTGCCATGTCGTTTTCCTCGTGTGCCACCATGTCTAATAATGGGTCGGATGTGGTTGGCGAACAGCTGAAGGCACAGAACAGGGTGATGAAGAAGAATCTCACCCAGGCGCAGCGTGAGAACGAGATATTGAAAGAAGAGAACATACAGTGCAGGGCACAGGTTGACCAGTTAAAGTCAAAGGTGAAGATGCTGGAATCTGAAATGGCCTCCATGAAGAAGAAGTACGAAAGTGACATTGCCCTGCTTGAAAAGAAGAACGAGAACCTGCAGGAGAAAAACCGTATCCTTGACCAGAAGAGCACCCGGAAGATAAAGGAGCTGACCCGGCTTAACAATACAATGGAAGAGCGGTTGACGGCGAAGATAGATGAACTGAACAGGGCTATTCGTACACAGGAAGAGGAGTTCAACCGCCAGCGGCAAAAGATGGAGAGCCGTTTTGCCGAGAAGGAGAAGGAGTACAAGCAGCAGATAGCAGAACTGGAAAAGCAGGTGAAGCAGTACCAGTCCGAGGTGGAGTCGCTGAAATCAAAATTGAGCGAAGCACGGGATACAATAGAGTCGTTAAAGGAGAAGCTGGAGAAACAGGAAAAAGAAGCTGCCGCCGCAAAGAGTGAGAAGAAGGGAGAGTAGTGCATGCGTACCATCGTGTCTGCCATCATTGCAGTGTTCCTTTTTGCCGGGAGCCTTCACGCCGCGGAGAAAGTTACCCTGCTGGTGACCTCCAACCTTCAGGGCCGTTTCAGTACCGTCATAGAGAACCAGCAGCAGGATGACAGGATGCTGTTGCTGGCGCAGTCACTCACGGCCGCCAGGCAGGCAGCCCGCCCCATTGCCTGCGTTGACCTTGGCAATGCCTTTTATCCCGGCACCCTTTCAAGGTACAGCTACGGTTCGGTGATGATGGACTTCTTCGATTACTTCAACTGTGACGCCACACTGGTCTCATCGCAGGACCTGAATATCGGCATAAAGAACCTTGAGTTTCTCAAAAAAGGACGGGATACTGTTTTGCTGTCGTCCAATATCGTTGAAAAGAAATCGCCCCTGTTCACCCCCTTCATTATACGGCAGCAGGGTAAGATCAAGATAGGGCTGGTGGGGCTCACCTCCAGCCGGGGTGTGTTTGATATCGCCGAGCGGCAGTTATACTCGGTATCAATCGCTTCTTACAGGAAGCGTCTGGGCGCGGTGCTCCCGGAACTCCGGGAAAAATGTGATTATGTGATACTCCTTTCGGGGCTTTCGTACCGGGAGAACCTGTCCCTGCTTTCAGAAATGGACGACCTTGATCTTGTCATAAGCGGGGGGGACGCCAGCGGTTCGCTGTTCCGTTCGCGGGCCAGGCGCGTTGATCTTCAAAACGGGAAAACCGTTCTCACCCTTACCAGGAACGAAGGGTACTACACGGTAACCCTTACGGCCGATGAAAAACTGCGGGTGGACGGGATGGCATTCACGTCCGCCAGCAGGGAACGTACGGGCAGCCGTGTGTACGATGAATTTGTCAACAGGCTTACCCTCTGGAAGAAGAAGTTCCGGGAAGAGGGGGCCGAGGTGGTTGCATCAAAACTTTCACGTCCGCTAACCCTTGATGATACACGGGTGGCAGGCGTGCTGAGGCATTTTCACCGGACGGAGGTGGCGGTTCTTGAAAAGGATTCTGTTATTTCAACCAGGCTTGAAGGGAAGGTTACCTACTCGGACATCGTTACGGCGGTGAACAACGAGTACCCGGTGCTGAAGTACAGGATACGCGGTAAACTTTTGAAACGGCTCATGAAGCTTGACAACCTGGTGATGTCGGGCGTTCGCGAGGGGAGGGTGCAGGGCAATCCCATACGGGATGAGCGGACATACTCGGTGGCCTCTACCCAGCGTGCCTACGAGCGGCTTCTGCAGCTGGCCGGGAAGGAGGTGGACTATACCAACACCTGGAAGACACTGTTGGACATTATCAGTGAAGACCTGAAGAACCAGCAGGTGCTGACAAGGGAAAATTTTGATTACATGGAGAACCGTTTCAGGCTGATGGTGGACGTGTCGCTGTCCAACTTCTACGACCGTTCCACCGTGTCTCGGGGGGACGATATCGATACCCCGCCCGGCAAGCCGGAAGAGACCTACCGTAAGTGGGGACTGGAAGATAAGATCGACTTTACCCTGTACAATCGCTATCACACATTTGTGCTGACCCCGTATGTCTACTACATGCGGCAGGACCAGGAGTACCTGCACAACCTGTTTCGGGGTACGCTGCTGTACACCTATAACCTTGGTGACGTGCTGAAGCCCTACCACAAGTCGCAGGGGGACACGGTGCTGATTGAGGCTGAGGGTGACAGGCCGGTGCTGGTGCGTGAAACGCTGGGGGCTTTCCTCAGCTTCAAGTACATGGACGGCAAGCTGGGGGCGGGCTTCGAGAAGCAGGTGCAGGACCCGGAGAAGGAGCCCCTCTACGGTCTCGAGGCCATTATTGACCTGGAGTATCCTTTCTGGGACAGGTTCACCTGTACCTTCATGATGGACTCGTTTCTGTCCACCCGTGACACGCAGTTCTCAAAGCGGCACGTGCGATCTGATATCAAGACGGGGGTGTCGTATTCATTCAACCGGCTGCTGTCGATGTCGGCACGGTACCGGTGGTTCTACCTGTTTTCCATTGACTACGACCAGGAGTACCGTAACTCGCAGTTCCTGCTGTCGCTGGATGTGAATGCTGATTTTAAGTTTTTTTGATGCATGATGCTTAAAATGGGTAACACAGAGGGCACCGAGGAAAATGAGAGGACACGGAGAATTTCGTTCTTTATTGTTGTTGCGACATAGTTTTCTGAAAATTCAATCTATCGAGAGTTGTTCAGATAGATGATATATTTGGCCCTGGGTTTGAATATATGTATTTCTTAGCCTGTAAAATCTATACCCAAAAAACCTGACAACCATTCCATGCCATGATAAAAAGAACCCACCCCTGTATTACCCAAACCCTCCGTGCCCTCTCCGTTCTCTCTGAGCCCTCTGTGTTACCCCTATCAAGCATCATGCCACCAGGAGATCATGGTCAGCCGTCATTGAAACTTCAGCACCGCGATGATGATGCCTGTTGACGAAGCAATAAATCCGAATGTCCATATCATGAACTGGAACATGCGGCGGGAGAGGTTTTCAAGGCGGGTATCAACCTGTTCAAAGCGTTTGTCCACCTGCTCGAAACGTTTGTCAACCTGCTCAAAGCGTTTGTCCACCTGCTCGAAACGTTTGTCAACCTGTTCGAAACGTTTGTCAACAGCGTCGAATTTCTTTTCGAATTTTTCATTCATTTCTTCGAATCGTTTGTCCATCTGTTCAAATCGTTTATCCATACGGGCGAACCCGTCATGCATGGACTGTATGGCGGAAACGATATCGTTATGCTGCTGATCCAGGCGCCTGTCATGATCACGCAGCTGTTCCTCGTGGTCGGCACGAAAGGTGATGCTGCTGTAGATAATATCCGACAGCTGTTCGATGCGGTCGTCACCTTTTGTGTGAATGGCGTCCTTGATGGCCTGTGTGAGAATAGATCGTGGTATCATGGCATCCTGGTTTCCGGTTTTTACATGTTTCTTTTTCATTAATAACGCTCCTTCAAGATAAAATCAAGTAGTTTCTACTTACCTATACGATGAAATGAGCTGGATTGTAAAAAAAAGTGGTAGAAAATAGTGAAAAAGTGAGAAGTGAAGGGTGAGCAGTGGATAGTGGATAGTGGATAGTTGATGGTTGATGGTTGATGGTTGATGGTGAATAGTTGAGTGGCTGGCCTGCACCCGTCACTGTTTTTTCAGTTGTATAAATACACACATCTTGATAGCATGAACTCTCAAAATTAATGTAATAATCGAACAGGTACATTATGCCGCTGGCAAGAAAGCTTCACAAAAAATACACGTACAGTGATTACCTGCAATGGCCTGAAGATACCAGGGCTGAGATCATACACGGGGTTATTTTCGATATGACCCCGGCTCCATCCCGGCGCCACCAGGAAGTATCGGGTGAACTGTACGGCCAGCTCTGGAATTATTTTCGGGAAAGGCCATGCAGGGTATATGCCGCGCCCTTTGATGTACGGTTGCCAGACAAAAACGAAGATGGTGATAACGCAGGTACCGTTGTACAGCCAGACATTGTTGTTGTATGTGATGAGAAAAAACTTGACGACAGGGGTGCCAGGGGCGCCCCGGATATAGTTATTGAGATCGTATCACCCGAATCTGCCCGTCGTGACATGAAACAAAAACTGGAATTGTATGAGCATCACGGGGTTAAGGAGTACTGGGTGGTGCATCCTGATACCCGCCTTGTGATGGTATTTCGTGCCGGTAAAGGAAAAAAATATGCCCGGCCTGATGTGTACGGGCCTGAAGATACGATTGAAACGCCACTGTTCAATGGTCTTTCGATCGATTGCGGACGGGTGTTTGGGGTGGTGGGTGGTTGATAGTTGATGGTGGATGGTGGAAAAAGTGAAGGGTAACATGAAACTTAACAGGGGGGTTCTCACAGAGACACGGAGCCACGGGGAGCACGGAGAGTTTCTTTCTTTTTCATCATATCTTCAGAGTTTTACACCAATTCAATCTCTTCATGTCTTTACAATACGGGAATATTT
>CAYFSO010000133.1:0-4317 GCA_964345775.1 uncultured Leptospiraceae bacterium
TCTCAACCCCACCAGCGGTTTTTAAGGATGTCCCTGGTGTGGTATGATATGATCATGTCCGCGCCGGCCCTGAAGATGGAGGTAAGAATCTCGGTTACCAGGGCCTGCTCGTCGCCATACCCCATCTTCGCCGATGCCTTCACCATGGAGTATTCGCCGCTCACATTATACGCGCATACCGGCACATCAACCATGCTCTTAACCCGGTGTATCACGTCCATGTAGGACAGGGCGGGTTTCACCATGACGATGTCGGCCCCCTCTTCAAGGTCAAGCTGCACCTCCCGTTCCGCTTCGATGGCGTTGCGGGGGTCCATCTGGTAGCTTCGCCTGTCACCGAACTGCGGGGCACTGCCTGCCGCGTCCCGAAAGGGGCCGTAGAAGGCGGACGCGTACTTGGCCGAATATGCCATGATGGGGACATCACCGTATCCCTGCTGGTCAAGTGCTTCACGTATGGTGCCAACCCGCCCGTCCATCATGTCTGAGGGGGCCACCACGTCGGCTCCCGCGTGGGCGTGGGACACCGCCGTCTTTGCCAGCAATTCCAGGCTTGGATCGTTCAGCACCTTCCCCTCCTGCACGATGCCGCAATGGCCGTGGCTCATGTACTCGCACAGGCACACGTCGGTAATCACCATCAGTTCGGGAAAGTTCTTCTTCAGCAGCCGCACCGCTTCCTGCACGATGCCGTGCTCGTCGAAGGCGGCGGTGGCGGTGTCGTCCTTCTGCGCGGGGATGCCGAAAAGCAGCACCGATCGTACGCCAAGTTCCATGTCGGCTTTCACGTCCTGCACAAGAAGATCGGGTGATACCCTGTCTATGCCGGGCATTGATGGTATGGCTTCACGCGTATTCTCAGCCTCTACCACGAAGCAGGGCATGATGAGCTTGTTGTAATCGGGCCTGGTCTCCGCCACCATGTCACGAATGGCGGCACTTGCCCGCAGGCGCCGTGGCCTCCATATCAGTTCCATGTGCTGTTCCTCCGTTTGTCGTGTATCATGATCGCAGCCGTTTCTTCTCGTATTCTACTATGGCCTCCACCAGGCCGTCAATGGTATAGGTGTCTGCCTCCACCTCCGGGTCATGACCGTACTCCCGCACCGTGTCGGCGGTGACGGGACCGATACAGGCCAGTACGGCTTTCGTGTCCGGCACCAGCGAGAAAAAATTGCGGGCGGTGGACGAACTGGTAAAGGTGATGATGTCGGCCCCCGATACGTGTACCATGGTCTCGCCGTCGACCTCAAGGGGCGTAACGGCATCGTAGATATGCACCCGTTCCACCATGCCCCCCCTTTCGCGCAGCCCGTCGGTGAGGGTCATTCGTGCGGATTCGGAGCAGGGCAGCAGCACCTGCTTTCCGTCAAGGTTCTCATCGGCAAATGCCTCTACAAGCGACTCGGCCACGTATTCCCCGGGTACCAGGTCGGGCATGATGGCGTATTGCCTGCATTCCTTCGCGGTTGCCGGCCCGATGGCGGCAACCTTCATATTGCCAAGGGCCCTGGCATCAAGCCCCTTATCATTCAACTCATCGAAGAAGATCTGTACCGCGTTCTGGGAGGTAAACACCACCCAGTCAAAATCGGCAAGCCTTGTGAAGGCGTCATGCAGGGGCGACAGATTTTGCATCTTCTGTATGATGATGGTGGGAAACTCCACCACGTCGGCACCCAGGCGGCGCAGTGCCTTTGAAAGCTTCGATGCCTGGGTACGGGTGCGGGTCACCACGATTCGCCTGCCGAACAGGGGCAGCGTGTCAAACCAGCGCAGTGTTTCGCGCAACTGCACAACCCTGCCCACCACGATGATGGCGGGGGGCTTCATGCCAATCTCCACCACGTGGGCGGCTATATCAGCCAGTGTTCCGGTTGCCACCTGCTGGCGGGGGGTTGTTCCCCAGGTGACGATGGCCACCGGTGTGTCCGGCGGGAAGTTCTTCTTTTCTATAAGAGAGTTGCTTATATGTGCAAGGTTCTTCATTCCCATCAGGAAGGCGTAGGTGCGTTCAGGGTCGTAGGCGGGGAAGTTCACGTCCTCGTCCACCGAGTCCCCGCGCCTGTGGCCGGTGATCACCTCCACGGCATTGGCATAATCCCGGTGTGTAAGGGGGATCCCCGCGTAGGCGGGTGCCGAGTAGAAGGACGAGATGCCGGGTATGAGCGCAAATGGCACCCCGGCCTTTACCAGCTCCTCGGCTTCTTCCCCTCCCCGTCCGAATATACAGGGGTCGCCTCCCTTCAGGCGTACCACCGTCTTCCCTTCTTTTGCCTTATCAATGATGAGGCTGTTTATCTCGTCCTGCGTGAGGGTATGTTCACTTCCCTGCTTGCCCACGTACAGCTTTTCACAGTCATACACGTTGACTATTTCCGGGCTTGCCAGGTAATCGTATATGATGCAGTCCGCCTCTGCCATGGCGTCCATGGCCTTGCGCGTGATGAGGTCGGGATCTCCGGGTCCCGCGCCTGCCAGGTATACAAATCCGTTTTTCATATGAGGGAATCCGCTCCTTCCTTTTTCATCTGCCGGGCCAGGTCAAATCCCAGCTGTTCGGGGTCATCTCCCACCACGGTTTCGCGGAGCAGCCGTGAACCGTCGGTTGCCGCCACCACGCCGGTAAGATGTATCTTGTCCATGTTCAGGTAGGCATACGCCCCAAGCGGTATATGGCACCCGCCGCCAAAACGCTGCAGAAAGTACCGCTCTGCTGACACGGCAAGCACAGTCTCCCGGTGATTGAAGTCTTTCACCGCGTCGATTACATCACTGTCCCCCCTGCGCACCTGTATGGCCAGCGCCCCCTGGCCGGGAGACGGTATGAAATAGCTGTAGGGCATCGCCCTGGGGATAAGCCCGTCAAGGTCAACCTCTATCCGCTTGATACCGGCGGTTGCAAGTATAATGGCATCGAACTGCCCTTCTCGCAGCTTGCGCAGCCTGGTGGTGACGTTCCCGCGAATGGGCTCCACCTCAAGCGAGGGCATGAGATGCTTCAGCTGCGCCATGCGCCTCAGGGAACTTGTACCTACCAGCGCCCCCTCGTGGAGGGGAAAGTAATGGTCGTCCCTGAAGGAATCTCTCTTCACGATGAGAGTATCCGAGGGATCCTCGCGGACGGTGATGGCTGCCACCACAAGTCCTTCCACCTCTTCGGTGGGGAGGTCCTTCATGGAATGCACGGCTATATCGATGCGATTGTCAAGAAGGGCGTCTTCTATTTCCTTGGTGAAAAAGCCCTTCCCTTCCATCTTGTCAAAGGACACGTTCTGTATCTTGTCTCCCTGCGTCTTGATCACCTCGATACGCGCCCTGTCCCGTCCCAGCAGGTCGGCCACGTAACTGGCCTGCCACATGGCAAGCTCGCTTCCTCTTGTTCCAATTGTCAGCATTATTTCAATCCAGTCATAATTTTTCAAGGTACAGTTTCTTACGGGAGGTGCCCTCGTGTCAATAAACAATCGGTTTGCGTGAACAGTGAAGCGTGAGGAGTGATCAGGCAGCTTGCAGGTTTTCTTGCACTGTTCACTGTTCACCTCTCACTTCTCACCTGAAAATAACTTTACAAATTGACTTCCAAGCTGTACTCTTTCATTCAACCCAACTAAACCGAAAGGAACACTGCCATGAACTATATACGCGTATGGACCGAGATTGACCCGCAGGATATTCAGGAACACATCGTTATCGTTGATGACAAGTTCGGGTTCTGTCCCAACTGCAAGACCCCGGGGATCGACCTGAAAGAGATGAAGAAATGCCCCGGATGTGACCGGGAATTCAAGTACGTAACCTCGAGGGATGCAAAAGGGGGACGTGCGTTCGAGATCGTCACGAGAATACGGAAAAAACTGCCGAACATGACATTCGTGGACTACGATGATTATGACAAGATGACGGTCAGGAAAAAGTCGGACAATCTGTTCAGGGACATATAATGTTCTTGACTGCTGTAACCCGCTGCTGTTACCATTAGCCGTTTACCTGGCAGCATCAATACCAGTTATGAAAGCGAAAAGAGGACCGATGACAGGCAAACTTCCGATTACAGGGAACTTTACGATGGCCATCACCATGCTGGTCATGCTCCTTTTCGCCTCTCCACTTATGGCCGACAGGAACATTGGGGTGGGACTCCATCTTGGCGGCCATCACAATACCGGGAATATCGATTCATTTTACCAGGGAGCGCAGGTAGACCCGCAGAACAGCCTGTTCGTGGGCATTTCGTTCAAGTTTGCCGCACCTTTCGCCTTCCTGAGAACCGGTGCCGATACAAGTTTCGTGCTGAACAAGGGAAATATTCTTGAA
>CAYFSO010000133.1:4417-6771 GCA_964345775.1 uncultured Leptospiraceae bacterium
GGCAGCAGCGAAGGTCTTGATACCTATGAGCTCAACTACACCATGGTACCGTTATTTGCCGGACTCCGGTTTCCCCTGCAGAACAGGGGCGTCTTCTACCTTGGCGGCGGCGGCGCCTATTTTCTGGGAACAGGTGAAGTGAAATCAGAAGCATCGGGAACGTCAGAGAGTATTACCGCAACCGCGCTGGCCTTCGGGTTTATCAGCGGCATGCAGTTGCACATAACCGATACCATTTCCCTCTACATGGAATGGGAATACCTGAACGGCAGGTCAAAGCCGGTGACGCAGACATCGTCCACGTCCACGTACGAGAATTTTTATGTTGATTATACCGGGCACCGGCTGCAACTTGGCATGATGTACTATATACTATGATGGGTTACATGATGAAACGGGGCATATTCACAACACTGTTCATAATTGCATTCATCCTTCCGGCATCCCTGGCTGCCGCCCGGGTGAACTATGCAATGACCCTTCATGGGGGCATGATGCCCTCCCTGGGTGGTGACCTGATGTCCCATGAACAGGGAGCCACCTTCAACAGTTCCACAGGTATCGATGGCATCAATAATTCCGCTTCAGGTTTCGACACGTCGCCGGTAGACCGGCTGCTGGGTGCCAGCGTGGGGCTCACCTTCAAGGTAACCTTTTACGGGTATTTTCACATGAGGATCGGTGGCAACTATTTTCAAAACATATACGGGGGGACGGGAAAGACCGTATACGATGACGGTGGTACCGACCGCCTTCTGAAATGCGAGTATTCCATGTGGGGGTACGATATTCCGGTCACCGTTGGCCTTACTATACCCTTCTGGAAGGACATGAAAATATCCTTCAGCACCGGGCTTGCATATGCCTACGGTGAGTACACCAACAAGTTTGAATCAAACGCTCCGCTTGAATACAAGGGCAAGTTCAAGGGATGGGCCCTGCCGATGGTGATACACCTTGAAGGAGAGTACTTCCTCACCAGGCAGCTGGCAGCATATACCAGCCTTTCCTACTATAATGGATCGACCAGTGTTCTTGCTGATAAAAAGGATGACGATGCATCCGGCAACACTGATTATGCGTCAATAGACTTTACCGGGTACCGTTTCAACCTGGGAGTATCGTATTATTTTAAACCAATATAAGACCATGTAAATGAATATGAGAAAAGTACTTTTACATACATTAGCCATTCTTTCAGCCATAGTCATCATGATCACAGGATCAACCACGGGTGCAATGGCCATTGGCGAATTCTCCATAGGTATAAACGGCGGGGTTACCTACGATCCCAATCATCTTGAGCCCATGATAGAGAATTTTAACAGGACTGAAAAGGCCACCAGTACAAATGTTTCTCAAATGGAAGTCCCATACGCTGCCGTGTACGGTTTATCAATGAGATACCAGTTCAACTACTTTCTTTTCCGGATCGGGTTTCACTATGCAGCTCCCATCCAGAACATAGAAGGTAAATCCGCAGGTGTAAAATATAAAATTGACACCTACCAGGCATCACTGCCTGCGACTGTAGGTCTTATACTGCCCCTGAAAAAGAGAACGTATTTCTTCCTGGGCGGCGGGCTTACCTACCATTACGCCTACCTCAGCATCAAGCAGGGGGGCACAGAGGAAAGGTATGCCGATGCCATTGCCGGCTACCATTTCATGGTTGGCGCCGAGGTCCCCGTCACGGACAGGATCACCATATCCAGTGAATGGATACACCAGGAAGGCCGCTCAATTCCCATAGATGACGAGATAGCAGGCACCAACACGTACACCATCAACGTGAAAGGTGACATCCTCCTCTTCGGCGTGAATTATTACATTTCGATGTAAACAAATAGTGAATAGTTAATGGTTATTAGTGATTAGTAATGAATGACTGGATGATACTTACCCTGCTATTCATATTCGGCACCTTCATGGGGAGCTTTTTTTATACCCTTGCCCTGCGGTACAGCAGCGGTTTCATGAAGCGGGAACCACTGAAAGCACTCTTCTCGTCATCACGATGTCCCGCGTGCGCTCACAGGTTATCCGCTTTGCAGCTGGTTCCAATCCTTGGGTACGTCTTTCAGCGGGGACGGTGCCGGCAATGCGGCAGCGCCATCTCCCCGTGGTATCCCCTGATGGAACTCTTATTTGGCCTCATGGCGGTTTCGATGTACCTGCACGCGGGTCTTTCATGGAACGCTGCAGCCCTCTACCTGGTGATCGCCACATCCATTACCATATCAGTAGTTGACATTCGTACCCTTTCCATACCCGCGTCAATGCTGCTGGTGCTGCTTTTGGCCAGCATTTACCCGGTCATCATAGAATCAACCCTGAAAGATCATCTCTACGGG
>CAYFSO010000134.1:0-6610 GCA_964345775.1 uncultured Leptospiraceae bacterium
CCTTCCCTCATCATGCCCATCAGCTGCACCGGGGTTTCCCACCCGGTATTTCACAACGGCATTCACGTCCTGCACTTTACTATTTGCACTGTTGATCCGAAGTACCCCGGTGAAATGGCCGTCGGCACCGGTGGGCTTCAGTGTTTTTTTTACATCGCCGCACTTCACTGTTATCACTTTATCGCGTTCATGGTCATGCAGAAAGGGGCGTACCCTCTTTTCAAACATATTGAATGCATCGGTACCGGGTTCAAGGTCGATCATGTCCTGCAGCTCTTCAATCACCTCGTTGCGAAGTGCCGAATCATGTTCGGGTTCATATACCTGGCCATGCACATTGACGTGAACCCTGTCTCCACTGACAATTGCATAATCCCTGTAGAGAACCACCCTCTCGTCCTGTTCAATTTTAGCCATCCCAACAGGACGTGAAAACAGGACCATGGTTGCTGTCATTGATATACAGGCAGTAAAAACCGCTATTACATGAATGGTGCGCATTTATCATCTCCATGAAATGCTTTATCCTGACTGGTTTACATTGACGTGTCAATTCGTATTGTCAATGGCAGTGATATTTACTGTTGCTCCATGCCGCATTTTATTATACACTATGTTTTTTCACGAATAATGCAAAACAATCTGCCGATTCACTGCTGCTTACCGGGGGAAAGGAGGTGTACGCTGTGGTGGAAGCCTCTAACGTGATGCTGGCAACCGGGTAAATCAGCGGGTACTTGAAAAAACAAGGCGCAAGAGGGAACCGATCCTGAACTGCAATGCCGACACGTAAAAGCTTATTCGGGTACCCACTCCCATGGTAAGCATCACCAGGGTAAGCATTCCCGAGAACAATCCCACCATGAGGGGATGCTGCCCTATCCTTCCCGCAAGGCGGCTGCCAATATCTATTAGCGGCGATTCCTGCGGTTCCGTTGCAACCGTGAACGCAGAATACGATGGGCCTGTCCAGTGATACTGTTTTTCTCCGTTCTCAATGGTAAAATACCGCGCACGTACACCGATCACGTACTCTCCTTCCTCAAGTGAATCGATGCCAATATTATCATTCTTCACCATGATCTTCCGTGGCGGTGCTTTCCTGTCGGGTGAGAGCACGTACGAGTATCCAACTACCTGGCTGCGCGGTATCCTTCGGGGCATCATGGTAACCGCGAAGGCCTGCCCCGAATAGGCGGCTTCGGTGTCAAATGGCAGCTGCAGTGCCACGTACGGAAACCGCTTGCGTTCTGCGCGTTCAGGCTGCTCTTCAGGCTGATCCAGCTTCTGCGCGAGCCGGCGGTAGTAATCAGTGTCCACCTTTTCTGCCCTGCCAACCACCAGCTCGTAACTTGCGGTCCTGCCCGGCCTGTTTGTCTTGTCCACCCCCCGCACGGTAAAGAAGTACCGTCCCGGTGACAGGTTCTTGAAAGATACCCGGTTGTCAGTTGTAAAGTTTGCCGGATCCTCAACCGAATCCTTTGCCAGTGAGTACAGGTACCCCTTGGTTCGCCTGCCCTCGGCAACAGCCCAGGTGAGAACGGGGTCATCATTCTGCACCGCTTTCCCTTCGGCATGGGTGGGAGACTCCACTTCGGGCAATGGCAGCGGTGATCGACTCACTTTCAGGGGATAGTGTATGGTTCTGCTGTAATTACCGGCCCCGTCTACTGCCCGTATATGGAAATACGTAACACCGTCAGAAAGTTCGGGCAGCACCATCCTTGTCAGGTTTGGTTCCAGGTTCTGCACGGTTGGGTTGAAGTATGGCAGATCGTTGGTAATGGTGGCATATCCCGCGATACCCGACTCATCACGCGGCGAACTCCAGCGAATGATGGCGCTGCCATCCCTTGACCATCGGTCTTCGGGATGGGTGGAAGAGTACACCCTCGGTGGCATAACGGATATATCTGTGTATTTCGCCATTACCCTGTCCGACTGCTGCCAGTGCACCACAACCCTTCTGCCCACCGACACCGCGTCGGGATGCCATGACGAAGCCCTTCCTTCTGAAACCCGTACTTCGTTCAGCAGCTTGTTATCGATAATTGAATATTTCCTTGCATATATGTTATTACTGCGTTCCCTGTTATCGTACCAGAACACCACAAGCTCATTATCAGCGGAGGACACCAGCCGGGGAGTATAACAGTTCACGTTGGTGGTTGACACCTTCAGGGGAACGGCATCCCATTCGTCTCCCCTCTCGTATCCCCTGGCCAGCATTATGGACCAGTTCTTTCCCTCGTTATTCTGATAGGCACAGTAGAGGGTATTGTTATGCATCAGCAGTGACGGTGCCGCGTCGTTGGCACTGCTCCTGGTGATCCTTTCCGGAGATCTCCAGCTTCTCCCGTAATTGGTTGACCTGGTAAAGTACAGGTCATCTGAAAGCGCGCCGCCCTCTTCACCCTTTCCCTGCCACACGATGAAGACATTGTCCTTTTTAAAGTAGATGGACGGGAAGAATGCCCCCCGCATCTTCTTCCCCATCTCGGTAATGGGTTCGGCGTCTTCAAACACCTTCTCGTCCCCGCTGTACGCATGAAAGACCTGTACCGCTCCCTCGCGGTACGCGTGGTAAAACAGATGCAGAATACCCCGGTCATCGTAAAAGGCACGGGGAAGCAGTTCCATGTCTGTATCGAATTTCAGCTGCCGGGGCTGCGACCAGGTGGCACCCATGTCGGTGGATATGGCCATAAAAATTCGGCTCGAGATGTCTCCGGACGGGAGATTGTGCCACACAACCGCAAGATGGCCGTTTCCCGCTATGGCCGCATGCGGCCTGGTTTCAATGGTAGAATCGATGTCTGAAATTTTCACTGGTGGAAGAAACTCGGTTCCCCCGTTAAAAGAAACGGAAACGTAGATACCCTTCTGGCCTTTCTCCTCTCCCTGGAACACCGATGCGATATAGTTACCCCTGGATGACATGCTGATATTGACGGCCCTGAGATTATAAGGCGAGATGAAAAAGCTTTTTTCCCAGCCCACCGGCGAGGTCTGTACCGCCACCCCCCTGAACAGCAGCATAACGGCTCCGCTGACAATCACCATCACCACACAGCTCAACAGGACACGCCTGATCAAGGCGTTTTTAAAGAGAAACTCTACTATGTATGCTGTTACCCTGTTCATGATCCCATACACGATTCACTATTTACTAATAACCATCCACTATCCACTATCCACCAGATACCATCACCCCAGTGCCTGGTCCAGGTCATTAATAATATCGTCAATATTCTCAATTCCAATAGAAAGTCTTATAAAATCATCGGTTACCCCTGCTTCTTTACGCTCTTCGGTGGTAAGCTGCTGATGGGTGGTGGATGCCGGGTGTATCACCAGGCTTCGTGCGTCACCGATGTTTGCCACGTGTGAGAAAAGCTTCACCGAGTCGATGAACTTCACCGCGGCGTTATAGCCCCCCTTGATGCCAAAACCAACGATGGCACCAAACCCGTTTTCCAGGAACTTCTTTGCCTTCTCAAACTGGGTGTCCGAAGGCAGCCCGGGATAATTGACCCATTCCACGTTCGGGTGATTGGACAGGAACGAGGCCACCCTGAAGGCGTTCTGGCAATGACGCTCCATACGCAGGTGCAGGGTTTCAATACCCTGCAGTATAAGGAAGGCATTGAAGGGGGACATGGCCGGCCCCATGTCCCTGAGCAGGTTCACCCGGGCCTTCATGATATATGCCATGCTGCCAAACTCCTGCAGGAAATTTTTATCATGGTAACCGGGATCATTGCCGGCGATGAGGGGGAATTTACCGTTATCCCAGTTGAAATTGCCTGAATCAACGATGATGCCCCCGATCGAGTTCCCGTGTCCCCCCAAAAACTTGGTTGCAGAATACACCGCGATATCCACCCCGTGGCTGAAGGGGTCAAGAATGTAAGGAGAAACCGTGTTGTCCAGCACAAGCGGCACACCGGCTTCGCTGGCAATCCCGGCCAGTGCATCAAGTTCCACAACATCAAGCTTGGGATTGCCGATACTTTCGGCGTATACCGCCTTCGTTTTATCGGTTATCAGCTCCCTGAAAGAATGGGGGCTGCCCGAATCCGCGAATTTCACGGTAATACCCAGCCGCTTAAATGTATACTGGAAGAGGGTACGCGTGCCCCCGTACAGGTTATTGGCCGACACCATCTCGTCACCGGCCTGCATCATGTTCAAGAGGGAAAGCATAATGGCCGATTGACCGGACGCAAGGGCCAGCGCCCCCACCCCGCCATTGAGCATGGCCATTCGTTTTTCAAGCACCGTGTTGGTTGGATTGGTGATACGGCTGTATATGTTACCCTCTTTTTCAAGGTCAAACAGGCTTGCCGCGTGCTGGCTGTCAGAAAACACGTAGGACGTTGTCTGGTAAATGGGAACGGCCCGTGATCCGGACGAATCTATCTCGTGTCCCCCATGCACACATATTGAGTCCCTGTGTAATTTGGGCATATATTACTCCTTGCAGTTTGTCTGTAATAGTTCTTTTATAGTATACTCAGAAAGATAGTCCCTAACAACCACCGAAAGCCCTTTCCAGACAGTATTGGTGGGGCATCGGTCAACAAAGTTACACGATGCGGGATCATTGACGCATTCAACCATCTCCACGTCCCCCTCAACCGCGTTATATATATCCAAAATGGTCACCTGTTCTGGATCACGGGTAAGCACGTAACCCCCGTCCACCCCCCTGAAGCTTTTCACAAGGTTGTGCCTTTTCAGGTCTTTCATGAGGTTTTCAAGGTACTTCATGGATATTTTCTGGTAATCGGATATCACCTTCACGGCCACCGGTACCCCCCCGTGCCGTGCTATTTCTACCAGGGCCCGGGCGGCATACCTGGTTCTTGTTGACAATTTCATAGGCTTCTCTTAGGTGTGTTACTGTTGATATTGACACCAATATCCTACTAAAACAGTAGGAATTTGTCAAGTCTAAAAGTGGGGCTATCACATTAATTTATTGATTTTTTTCATGGCGTTACTATACTTGTGATGTACTCCACACTCTTCATCCATGGAATAAAACTGATGAATTTAAATGACTATTCCGAATCATTTCGTTCACACGTTCCCCGGGAGGAATGCGGCATTTTTGGCATTTACAATCATCCCAGGGCATCAAACCTCACATACCTTGGACTGTACGCCCTGCAGCACAGGGGGCAGGAGTCCACGGGTATCGCTTCATCCGACACCAACCGCATATACCGGTATACCGGCATGGGCAAGGTGGTGGAGGTGTTTAAGGAAGAGCATATCGAAAACCTGCATGGGAATATCGCGGTGGGACATAACCGCTATTCCACCACGGGGTCATCATTCCTGAGGAATTCTCAGCCCATGCGGGCAGACTCGGTACTGGGGCCAATGGTGCTCTCGCACAACGGCAACCTTGTAAACTCGGGAATACTCAGGCGGGCCTTAGAGAAAGAAGGGGCCATCTTCCAGACATCCATCGATTCGGAAGTTATAGTGCACCTCATGGCCCGGTCCCGCATGGACAGTTTTCTGGAGGCATTCATCTTCGCGCTGAAGGCCATACGAGGTGCCTATTCGCTGCTGATGATGAACAGGAACACCCTGTATGCTGTTCGAGATCCTTATGGTTTCAGGCCCCTGGTTCTGGGCAAGCTTGACGGGGCGTACGTGATCGCGTCTGAAACGTCCTCTTTTGACATTATCGATGCCGAATACGTGCGCGAAATTGAACCCGGTGAAGTGCTGGAGATAAGCCCCACCGGGATACGGTCATATTATCCTTTTGCCAGTACGGGAAACGCCCTTTGCGTTTTCGAGTATATATACTTTTCCCGTCCGGACAGCATCATCTTCAATGAATCGGTACACGAGATGCGGGTTCGCCTGGGTGCCATGCTTGCCAGGCAGACCCCGGTGGATGCTGATATCGTGGTCCCCATTCCAGATTCATCAGTGTGTGCCGCACTGGGCTATTCCAGGGAATCCGGCATTCCCTACGAGATGGGCATGATACGCAGCCATTACATTGGGCGTACATTCATCGAACCGGAACAGCGGATCAGGGACTTCGGGGCCAAGATCAAGTACAACGTGGTACGCTCAGCCGTGAAGGGCAAGCGCATACTGGTGGTGGACGACTCCATCATGCGGGGTACCACCATGCGAAAGATCATCAAGATGTTCCGCAACGCAGGAGCAACAGAGGTGCATGTTCGCATATCCGCACCCCCAACAACTCACCCCTGCTTTTATGGCATCGACATACCAACGCATAACGAGCTTATCGCCGCCACCCATACTATCGAGGAGATACGAAAGTACCTTCGGGTTGACTCCATCGCGTATCTCACAATTGAGAACATGCTGAAGGCTCTTGACGTGCATCACGGCAAGTTCTGTACTGCCTGTTTCGACGGCAATTACCCCGTTGAATTCGGCGAATCCGAGGATTACCAGAAATGCCTCTTCGAGGACGAGGTACTGGCGTGTGGCGAATATTACTGAGAAAAAATCTTGACAGATAATCCGTTTGAGGTTTGTTTGATAGAACATACAGGTCACTAGCTCAATTGGTAGAGCATCGGTCTCCAAAACCGAGGGCTGGGGG
>CAYFSO010000135.1:0-6566 GCA_964345775.1 uncultured Leptospiraceae bacterium
GAAGTAGGGGTCGAATATTTTCTGCAGGTCATCGGGCTGTATGCCGTGTCCCTGGTCAGTGATGGCGATACGTGCGTATTCGCCCCCCTTGAGGATGGGGTCATCATTATCCATGGTGACGTTATCCGCCCTCACGTCGATGTACCCGCCATTTGGCATTGAGTCTACGGCATTTATAATGATATTGCTTATTACCTGGCTTACCTGTCCCTCGTCGATATCCACATGTGGCAGCGTATCATGAATATTGATCTCTGGTTTCACGTTTGAGCCGCTTAGGGTGAAATGTACGATCTCTTCAAGCAGGTCACCTATGGTGGTGGTCTTCTTTACCGGTGCACCTCCCTTTGCAAAGGTGAGTAATTGCCGGGTGAGATCTTTTGCCCGCAGCACAGCCTTTTCCGCGTCTCCCAGCAGGGTATAGGCCCTGCTTGACTGGTCAATGGTCAGCCTGGCCAGTTCAATGTTGCCTATGATGGCGGTCAGTATATTGTTAAAATCATGGGCAATGCCACCTGCCAGCAGGCCAAGTGATTCAATGTTCCTTGCCTTGATGATCTCCTTTTCCATCAGTTCTTTCTCGGTGATGTCCCTGAACGCGATCACCATGCCGGTAATGGCCATTTGTTCCCCGATGGGGGCGATACTGTATTCTATCAGTTTGCGGCTGCCATCACGGCTGACAAGGCAGGTGTTTTCAGTACTCTCAAGGGCAGCATGGAGATGCAATGCCCGGCGTACGGGGGAATCGTCGGTGTAGGTTATAGCGGGTTCCTCCACGGTAAATATCCTGTCCACGTCCTGTCCTGCCGCCCTGTCTATTTCCCATCCCGTGATATACTGGGCCACCATGTTTATCAGTATTATAACCCCATTGGCATCGGTAGTGATCACCCCGTCGTTTATTGAATTCAGCGTAGTGAACAGCCTTCCCTTTTCTTCTGCCAGGGCCTGTTCTGCGCGTATCCTTTCCCTGATCTCCCTGTCCTTCTGGTGAAGTGTCATTTCCAGCTCTTCGGCGTGCTGCTGTATCATTTCCTGCCGCTCGCGGTAGAAATTGATACGCTGACGTATCTCCTGGGCAGGTACCCGTAATACACTGATCATCTCCGAGTATATCCTTGATATTGCTTCGGATTCCTGCTGGGTGAACAGGGGGGCCGAGTTGAGGGCATGGTGTGCCACCGCCGCGCCGATGGAACCTGCCAGGCGACGTTCAACCCTGGTGAAAAAATCGGAGAGGGTGACTACGCTGATCATTTCGTCTTGCCGGATGCGCATATCCCTGCAGGTATCATTGATTATTCTTTCTGCCTTTTCACCCGGAAGATACCGTCCCAGTATTTCCACGAGAAGGGGTAGCTTCTGCGAAATGGAAATGTCTTTTGCCAGCTGTGTTTCCTCGCGGGGGGTGAATTCATCGTGGACAAGGTGCACTATGTTATACGCGTTGTGAGACATCTCCCTGCTCTCGTTGTAAAGTACTGAGCCAAGAATGTACAGGCCGGTATTAAATAACATCGACCAGAAAACCGCGTGGCATACGGGATCAAGTACTGAAAGCCCGAAAAGCGCGTAGGGCTTCAAAAATGAGATCCCAAGAGGCCCGGAAGAGAGTATGCTCTCAGCAAAAACCCCGCTCTTGATGAAGGCCGGTACTACCATTGTATACAGCCAGATGATGACACCAGTTACAATACCCATGGTGGCTCCCAGGCGGTTGCCCCTCTCCCAGAAAAGTCCGCCTATGGCAGCCGGCGTGAACTGCAATGTTGCCACAAATGAGATGACCCCTATGTTGATGAGCATGAAGTAGTCACCTATTACTGTTTCAACGAGGTAGGCCGCAAGGATCACCGCCGCAACGGTTAGCCACCGGTATTGCAGCAGGTATCGCCTCAGGCTTCCCAGCCTTGGTGTCCATTCGAGCACGGGAAGTACAAGGTGATTGGACACCATGGTGGCAAGGGTCATTGAGCTGATCATTATCATTCCCAGGCCCGCGGAGCAGCCGCCGATAAAGATCAGCAGCGTAAGCATTTTTGAACCCGCCACCTGGGGGAGAAGCAGCATAAAGGAATCAGCTTTTTCAACGGGGATCCCGGAAACAAGACCGGCCCAGGCTATGGGGAACACGAAAAGGTTAAGAACGATCACGTACAGGGGAAGAAGCCACATGGCTGTTTTGATATGCGAGTCGTCGGCATTTTCCACCACCCCTACGTGAAACTGTCTTGGCAGAAAGATCATGGCATTGGCGGCAAGCACAATGTAGACAAACCATGTGAAGTACGAGTTAATCGCAACCGGTTTGGCGGGGCCACGAAATTCTATATCCATGCTTTTAAGCACGGTTGAGAGATTATCAAATCCTCCCAGGAAAAAGAAATATACGAAGACCCCCAGGGCGGTAAGCGCAACCAGCTTTACAACTGATTCTATCACAATGGCCATTACCATCCCCTTGTGCTGCTCCGTGGGGTCAAGCCTTCTTACGCCGATCACCAGGGTGAAAATGATGATCATGGCCACAATAATGATATTCCGGTAAAATGTACTACCCGTTTCCATGGCGCCGGGGATGATTGTTGCGTCAAAGGACAGGAAAATTGCCTTCAGTTGCAGGGATATATACGGGATGATGATCAACAGGGCAACTATTGTGGTGATACCTGCTACCCTGTGCGACCTGCCGTACCGAAGAGAAAGGAAATCCGCGATACTGGTAACCCGGTATTGCTGCTTGAGAATGACCATCTTTCTCAGTACTATCCAGAAGAGGACAGGAGTAAGTGCTGCCCCCACCTGGAAGGCCAGAAAATAGATGTTGCCGGCTGCCGCCTTGCCCACGTTCCCGTAAAAAGTCCAGGCGGTAAACAGCACGGTAAATGACAGTGTGTATGCAAACGGGTTGGCAACAAGCTTCTGGGCGGCTTCCTTCTTCCATTCAATGAAAAGGGCGGCCACAAAAAGCAGCAGCAGGTATAAGAAAAAGGCTATGAATATGTTCCAGGGGGTAAACATTTTCTATTCAGTATCCATTACAGGGACCTGGTCCCGATAAAAAGTATTATGGAGTTTACAATAAGAATCACAAAGATGTAGACCAGTGCCGCGAAAAGGCTGCTGCTGAAATACACGGTTATAATGGGCCAGTTCAAAAGCAGCATGAACAGGCAGAACAATACAATAGTTCCAGAAGTGTGTCGAAAAATATTTTTCATTTTCTCATTCCGTATTAATTCAACTGTTATTCCGATCAGAATAGCCGTGGTGCTTAGATGATACAGGTTTTACATGTGTCAATCAAGTATTATTCCTGCCGGGCCGGGAACGAAGTTTCTTTAAAAATATTCTTGAACTATTAAGAAATACTGTTATATGTTATATTGTTTTTTACTTGAAGCCTGAAAATATGCGAAAATTTCGAGGTAATCGTTCAAGGAGGAGAAATGGGCCTGGTACTGATAACCGGTGCCACGGGGTTTATCGGTGGACACCTGGTTGACGAGAACGTGAAGAGAAAAAATAACGTGAAGGCCTTCGTGCTTCCCGATGATCCCGGGGCGGAGACGCTGCGGGCGAAGGGAGTTGAAGTGGTGTACGGTGACATCAGGGATTACGAGGCGGTTGCAAAGGCGGTTAAGGGGGTGGACATCGTCTTTCACTGTGCCGCCATCGTAAGCGACTGGGCACCCGACCGCCTGTTCCGGGAGGTGACGGTCAACGGTACGGAAAACGTGTGCAGGGCGGCCCTTGACGCAAAGGTGAAACGGCTGGTCGATATCAGCACCAACGACGTGTTCGGGATGGACGAGAAGAACGTGATGGACGAGAGCTTTCCCCTGCGTCCGTGGAACGAGCCCTATCCCGATTACAAGATCGAGGCTGAGAAGGTATCATGGGGCTATCATGACCGGGGGCTTCCGGTCACCATGGTGTACCCCTGCTGGGTATACGGCGAAGGTGACCAGACATTCGTCCCCCTCCTGGCAGACGCGATAGTAAAAAAAGACATGGTATTCTGGCGGAAGGACGTGATGGTCTGGCCCACGTACATCGAGAACCTGGTTGACCTGCTGATGCTCATTTCCACTGATGAACGGGCCGTTGGGAACGGCTACCTGGTGCACGACGGCGAGTCAACCACCCTGCAGGAGTTCTGTAAAGGCATCGCCGATGCCCTTGGCGTGAAACCGGCGACTATGCGGATACCCTATCATGTGGCGTATGCCGTCTCGTGGCTCATGGAGCTTACGTGGACGCTGCTTCGAAAGGAAACCCGTCCCCTGTTGACAACCTATACCGTGAAGAACCTGGGATCACGTTTCAGGTACAGCATCCACAAGGCGAAGCGGGAACTGGGCTGGACCCCGAAGATGCCGTACCCGGAAGCTTTCCAAAAAACCATGGAATGGCTGAAAACGCTTGACCTTGAGACACTGAAGCAGAAGTAATAATAAATAAAAAAGAGAAATAAAACCGAACGGAGAGTACCATGCGAAATTTCAGGAACAAGACCGCATTCATCATAGGTGGATCAAGCGGGATAGGCCTTTCGGCGGCGAAACTGCTGGCAGCACAGGGAACCAACATCGTGATATTTGCACGCACGAAGAAAAGGCTTGAGGAAGCGGTGGAGGAGATATCATCATCGAAAAAGCATGCGCCCCAGAAAGTGGCATATTACCAGCTTGACGTGGCCGACCCGGCGGTGGTGAAGCGGGTGATGAAGAAGGCGATGCAGGAATACGGGGCACCCCACCTTCTTATCAACTGCGCGGGAAGGGCATACCCGTACAAGTTCGAGGATATCCGTTTCAAGCAGTTCGATGAGACCATGAAGATAAACATGTACGGCATCTGGAACGTGTGCAGCGAACTGGTCCCCCACATGAAAGAGAAGGGGGGCACCATCGTGAATACATCATCCATGTGTGGTTTCCTTGGTGTCTTTGGATATACCGATTACAGCGCGTCCAAGTTCGCGGTGGTGGGATTTTCAGAGGCACTGCGAAGCGAGATGAAACAGCATAACATCGACGTGCTGGTGCTCTGTCCCCCGGACACAGACACCCCCGGTTACCAGGTGGAGAATACCACCAAGCCCGATGAAACGAAGAAGATATCTGCCGCGGCGAAGGTTATGACCTCGGATGACGTGGCTCTCACATTGATCAATGGTATAAAGAAGAGAAAATTCATGATCATTCCCGGTTTTGACGGGAAGCTGTCATTCATCGTGAAACGTCTTTTCCCGTGGCTGGTAGAGATGGTGATGGATAGCGATATAAAGAAGGTACAGAAAGGAGAATAATATGGCCCGTGACCTGGCCGGGAAAGTAGCACTCATCACTGGTGCGGCCGGGGGTATCGGAAGTGCCATTGCTGAACTGTTCGACGCGAAGGGGATTCGCCTGGCGCTTACAGACATTGATGTGCAGCAACTCCGGCAGAATGCCGGGAAATACCTGCATGAGCCCCTCGTGGCACATTGTGATATCACCTCCCGTTCTGAGATCATGGCAGTGGTTGAAAAGGTGAAAGACCATTTCGGGCACATCGACATCCTGGTGAACAACGCGGGTATTATCATTCCTTCTCTCTACGAAAACGCACAATACGATGATATTGACAAACAGGTTGCGGTAAACCTGCTGGGCCCCATGTACATGACCAGGGCGGTACTGCCCGTAATGAAGGACGGGAATGACGGTGCCGTCATCACCGTGTCATCCCTTGCGGGAATTGTACCCGAAACCCGCAGCGCCGTCTATGCCGCCACCAAGTTTGCCCTCAGGGGATTCAACCTTACCATCAACATCGAGCTGAAAGAGCACGGCATTTTTGCCGGGGCGGTCTTTCCCGACTCGGTAAACACCCCCATGCTGCGCCACGAGGCAACCCACGGCGGTTCACCATTGACCTTTCTTGGCCCGCCCCAACAGCCTGGGCAGGTGGCAGCCGCCGTGTACCGTGCCATAGTAAAAAAGAAGATAGAGACGTACGTGCCGTATTCCACCGCCTTTTTCTCAAAGATACTTGCCTGCATGCCGTGGATATTTCCGCCGGTATGGAGGATGCTTGAGAAGTCCGGTGAAAAGAAGAAGAAAAAATTCCAGGAAAAACTGGATAAGGAGGACGCGCTGTGAGTTCAACATATTCTGGTAAATCTATTCCCATTCTCGCAATTATTACCGCCGTGGGCATTTTGCTTTTCTGGCTGGGCTTTTTTACCATCGGCCTGGCCCCTGATAACCCGCCGCCGTGTTACTTCGTCTACGAGCATGCCTTTCCACTGCCTGACATCGTGATGGCGTTTGTCATGATGGCTGCCGGCTTCCTGATGCTGAAAAAGGTACAGGTGGGACAGTCCCTCATGCTGGCAGCCGCGGGGGCCCTGGTATTTCTTGGCCTGCTTGATTTCAGCTTCAACCTGCAAAACGGCATTTATGCCATTTCAACGATGGACATGATACTGAACGGGTTCATCAATACATGGTGCGTGCTGTTCGGGGCGTTCATGATCGGGAAGCTGAAGTAGGGCAGTTCACAACCGCCACCAG
>CAYFSO010000136.1:0-6544 GCA_964345775.1 uncultured Leptospiraceae bacterium
CGCTGTGAAAATTCAAGGCCCTTCTGTACAGGCTTTTTTATGGCATTGGCAAGCAATAAAGTTATTACGGCACCAAAAAGAAGAGAGAGCCCCAGAACAATGAAAAGCACATTTACGAGCGTTGTTGCCAGTGATGCTGCATCCTCTTTCAATTGTTCAGCAATTTCAACCTGCAGATCGATCAATTGTGCCATTGTATCACGTACTTCCTTGTATCCCACCAGCCACCTGTCTGACAAACGAAGACTTTCATCCAGCTTACCTGCCTTCACCGCACTGGCAAAATTATGCCGAATACTTGCTGCAGCACCGGCCTTCTCCTGGAACTGCTTTGCAAGCTTTTCTTCCTTTTCAGTAAGCTTTGTCTTCATGTAGGCATCCCAGAGCTCATTGTATTCCTTACCAAGACGACCGGAATACTCAATACGTTCATTTAACTCTTTCCAGTCACCGCGCTCAGCGGCAATCTGCTCCTGCAGCATGTTAATTCGCATCTGTAGCAGGTTCTTCTGGATCTGGTTAAGATCTTTCACCGGGATAAACCTGTCCGCATAGAACGTGTCGAAATTCTCCTCTGTCACGTTCAGCATATAATAACTCATTAATGTTATTATCACGATCAACACGATAAATATGCCGCAACCTATAGCCACCTTTGCAGCAACACGCAAATTATTAAACCACTTCATTGTTATATCACCTCCATGCTATTCTATAAAAAATCCAATCCCCTGCCGCAATGGGTATCATTCAATGGTAATTCACAGGGGACTGGTGCGACTACTGCTTTTTAGAATCCTTCACGTTCCCGGCCATGCTGAGTATGGCATCAAGGATCACATCGAACTCGAAGCTCTTATCAAGGAAAAAATCAGCACCCAGTTCACTGCACTGTGACCGTATCGCTTCCTCGGGAAAGTTGGTCAGCACCATCACCTTCATCCATGGAAATTCTTTTTTCAGTTTTTTTAATACTTCAATTCCCGAACCGCCGTACAGCTGTATATCAAGGATCACCACGTCGGGACGAATGGCATGTATCATTTCAACTGCCTCACTGGCAATACCGGAAAAACCCGTTATTTCGGCCTCACGAATCGTCGACAGCAACTCGATTAGTCTTCCCCGCATTATTGCCGAATCTTCTACAATGAATATCTTCATGGCACTTCCAACACATGCGTAATATTCTTACTTACCTGTAAATAATACTAAACCAGAATTTTAGTATTCCTATAGGTCTTTGTTGTTTTTTAATTTATAGAGAGTTGTTTCTTTCTGTAAGCAGGCAGTTCCTGTTGCTGTAGGATTATTCTTACATTGAGTATGTCTTCAGGAGGTTATGCTGGGTTACGTACTGTACCAGTTCGGCATTATTCTTCATCCCCATTTTATCAAGGATCTTGCATCTGTACGTGCTCACCGTCCTGGCATTGAGTAAAAGGTCCGAGGCAATCTTTTTGATGGGTAATCCCCTGGCAATACCCATCATAATATGAAATTCCCTGTCAGAAAGTTTTTCATGAGGCAATGTATCCATTTCACCACAAACAACGTTCGCAAGCATGTCTTCAAGTTTACTGCTGACGAATACTTTCCCCTGGTTAACTGTTCGGATAGCGTCAACCAGCAGTTCAGTGGTATGATTCTTGGTGATGTAGCCCGACGCCCCGGCCTTCAGTGTCCGCATGGCATATACTTCCTTTGGATACATGCTTAATACGAGGACCGGTAGATGGGGTTTAAGCAACTTGATCTCTTTAAGTACATCCATTGCACAACGGCCGGGCATTGAAATATCCAGTATGGCCACGTCAATGTCCTGCTTCTTTATCTTCTCGAGCATCTCCTGGCCATGCGCGGCCTCGAAGAGAACCTGCATGTCTTCTGTATCAGCTATCAACTGTTTCAGACCTTCACGTACCAGCGGATGATCATCCGCGAAACCAATTCGTATCTTCATTTTTTGTGTCCATTTGTTCCCGTTACAACTGGTACTATATTGTATAGATAAACTATTTTCTACAAAACCCGCAATAAAGTTTTTCCTTTTTTGGAGTAGAAAACATTATATTTTGTTATAGGAAAATGTGCGCGATCTGTGTGGGAATTATCCTACAAAATTCACACCAACTCGTTCTCAATAGCATAATGAGTAAGCTCGGCGTTGTTTTTCAGGTCCATCTTGTCCAGTATCCTGCGACGGTAGGTGCTTATGGTCTTCACGTTGAGAAACAGTTCTTTCCCGATATCAGACACCGATTTCCCCCGGGCAATCATAACCAGTATCTGGAACTCCCTGTCAGAAAGTGCTTCATGGGGCTTTTCACCCACATCGTGGGTAATGGTACCTGCAAGTTTTTCCGCAAGAGAAGCACTTATATACTTCCGGCCTTCCGCCGCCTTCCGCACCGCATCTATCAGCACGTCAGAGGCGGTGTCCTTGGAGATATACCCGCTTGCCCCGGCTTTCAGTGCCCTGATGGCGTACTGGTCTTCCGGGTGCATGCTGAGCATGAGTACAGGCAGGTTTGGCTTTTCAATTTTCAGCTGTTTCAGTATCTCGATGCCGCTGCGCCCCGGCATTGAAATATCAAGCAGTATCACGTCAAACGGCTTCTTCCTTACCATCTCTATCAATTCCTGGCCGTTAGACGCTTCTCCCATCACCACCATGTTGTCGGTGTCAGAAATGATCTGCTTCAACCCCTGGCGGACTATGTCATGGTCATCCGCGATGCCGATCTTAAGTTTCATCTTCAACCTCTTTTTTCCCTGTAACGGGGATACTGATATACACCCCTGTCCCCTCACCCGGCCTGCTGTCATAACGCACGGTTCCGCCAAATGCCTGAACACGTTCCTTCATCCCGATTATACCATATGATTTCTTTTTACGCACTGCCTCTGTATCAAAACCAACACCATCATCAACGATCTCCATTGAGAGCTCTCCATAACAGCAATCCATATACAGGTCCACGTTTTTTGCACGCGAATGCTTCAGAATATTATTCACCGCTTCCTGTACTATCCGGAATACTGTTATCTTTAAAGTATCGTCAATTTCATAATCTTCTTTTACCGAGTTGACATTATAATGTAAACCTGTTCGGTCATGTGCCTGTTCACATAACCACTCTATTGCAGGTACAAGACCCAGGTCATCTATAATACCGGGACGTAATTCCGAAACTATTCTTCTCACGGTATGGATGGTACCATCAATAAGGGAAAGCATCTGCTCTGACTTGTTCTTTATTTCCACGTTCTCGGCATCAACCCTTCTCTGCAGCCATGCCACGTCCATCTTCAGTGCGGTAAGCTGCTGACCAAGCTCATCATGTATTTCCCTTGAGATCTCAGTTCTTTCCTGTTCCCGTATTTCGCTTAAGTTGGTATACAACTCTGATAATTCCCTGGTCTTTCTGGCCAGCTCCCTTTCAAAACGTTTTCGCTGTATTGCAAGGGCGTAATATTCCCCCAGGCGGTTTATGGCTTCGGCGTCATCACCAGTGTACCTGTATTCCGGATTGGTCAGGTATATCTGTCCTACCAGCTCCCCTTCAAGTTCAACCGGGCATGAAAGGAACTGGTTTGAATCACCATCTGAAAATACTACGCAGGAGCGATCACGCAAAGACTGCTCACCGAGCCCCCGCTGCGCCCCCCCTTCAGCAGGTGTAAACACAAGCTTGTCTCCGTCACGTTCGGCATGCTGCTCTATAATACCATTTGAATACACGTGTATGACATTCTTTCCGGTATCCTGCTGTATCTCCGAGACATACCCGTCTTCGCTCTTCGTCAATTTTTTCGCCTGTTCAAGTATGGCTCCTGATATCTGTTCAATGGTTGATTCAGATGAGATCATGGTAGTATATATTGACGACAGTGCTGAAACCTGGCTGTACCGGCGCAGCAACTCGGCTTCGGCATTCTTCCTGTCGGTGATATCATGCATCATGGTCTGAGAAGACACGCTTCCGTCAGCATGGTGTACCGGTGTATTGATGATAAAATACCACCTTGAATCAGCCTGGTGAAAAACCCCCTGTTCAACCACTTCACCGTGTAAAACTTCCTCGAGTTTGCACCATTCGCAAATATTCTTTTTGCCAAATACTATCTCGTGACATTTTCCATCCGTTATATCATGACCAAGATAATTCTTCAGCTTCTGGTTCATAAATATTACACGGTGTTCAGGAGAACACATGAATATGAAGCCGTGAAAGGACTCTACTATGGCCCGGTATCGCTCCTCGCTTTCCTGCAACAGCAATCTTGCCCTTTTCTTTTCGGTTATGTCCTCGATTATTGAAAGGGCCCCGGTAACATTGCCGTCGGGGTCCCTCAGCATGGCAACATTCAGGTTCACATCGATGAGACTGCCATCCTTCTTCTTTCTCTGCACTTCAAAGCTGGTAAGCCCCCCGGAAGAACTCACCTCCTGGAAATGCTTTCTTACATCTGTTGATATCTCGTCTGGAAGTACAGGCAATTCCTCTCCACGCACCTCTTCTTCCTCCCAGCCGAACATCATCTCTGCAGCCCTGTTCCACGAGGTGACCCTTGTGTCTGAGTCCACGGCAATGATGGCAAGAGGTGATGATTCAACTATAGAGCTTAACAGCTGGGTTTTACGGTGCAGCTCCTCTTCGTACTGCTTTTTCTCTGTTACATCTTCCACCATGGCAAGAACACCCAGAAAATTGCCCGCCCCATCATTCAGTGGCGTTGTTGATACACTCACGTGTATAACAGTACCGTCTTTCCTCAATGTTGCTGCTTCGTTCCCGAGATGTTCTTTCCCTTTCCTGACATAATGTAATTCAGTTTCTATATCAACGTCAATACCCGTTATTACGGTATTGACATCCTGCCCCATCACCTCTTTTTCGGTCCATCCGAATATCCGTTCCGCGGACCTGTTCCACATGATTATGGAGCCGTCATTGGCGATATGCATGATACCCAGCGGGGACGAGTATATGATAAGCTGCAGCATCTGGTTGGTTTTCAGCAGGTTCCGTTCAATTCTCTTGGGTTCAGAAATATCAAAAAGGGCAAGTATAATGCCCCTTGACATATCAAACTGGTCAAGCGGAGAACCGTACAGTATGCAGGGGAATTCATCTCCGTTCTTTCTTTTCAACCTGGTCTCGTTTTGTCCAAATCCGTGCTTTGCAATATCCGCGTAAAGCGTCTCCCCAAGCCTTCTGAATTCTTCATGTGTTTCGTAAAGTACCCGTGAAGAGTCACCGATCAACTCCTCCCTTGAATAGCCGGTGGTTTGAACCATTGCATCATTCACCCATACGAACTGCCTTTCACGCAAAAGGGATATCCCTACGGGAGAAGCCTTTAAGACCGCGTTCATCTCGTGGTTCTTGTCCATGACGGCCTGTTCGGCCCGCCTTCTTTCAGTAACATCCTGGCCCGATGCCAATAATGCAATGATGGTATTATTATCATCCCGCAACGGCATGTTATGCCACGATACAATTCTCTCTTTTCCGTCCCTTGTGACAATATTGTTTTCGTAAAACCTGAGAACGCCGGTTTCCCCCCCTATCATTTTTGAGAAAACCTCTTTCACGTCGGCCTGCGTATCTTCCGGCACAAAGGTGTGATACCAGTCAACATCTTTCAATTCATCCGCATCGTATCCCAGTATCTGCGCCCCCATGGTATTAATACGTACAACCCGTCCTTCCACATCCAGTACCACCATGATGGCCGGTGCAAAATTGAAATACCTGTCGGAAAGTTTTTTTTCGTATTCAAGGTTTTTCTCTATCTGTACACGTTGAAAGGCGTTCTCGATGGCAGACCACAACTCTTCTTCACGTATGGGCTTGATCAGGTACCCGTATGGCCCTGCTTCCCTGGCCCTTACGAATATCTCCTCGCTGGGCTTTCCCGTCATGAAGATCACCGGGATATCATAATCCGCCCGTATGATCTGGGCGGTTTCGATGCCGTCTATACGGTCATTCAGCATGATATCCATGAGAATGATATCCGGATCAATTGAACGGGTTTTCTCTATGGCCTCGCGCGAGTTATTGGCGATCTGCGGCGACTTGTATCCAAGACTGATAAGGGTTAGCCGCAACATGCTGGCAAGTGACTGCTCATCGTCAACTATCAGTATTTTTTTATCAGTATTCATGTTTTATATTTGCTGATAACCGGTTCTTTTGATCATCCGGTATGCAGTATATCATTAGAGGGTACGATGTAAATACAATTTTTCTTTATCCCTCATCAGGGTACAGTTTTATTCATGCGCAATTGATTGCCCCCTGTCATTCCTGCGTCTGTGGAAACCATAGAAAAACTTGTAATATCACAAGACATTAAAAATTTTAACCGCCCGCTTCGCTCGATGAACACAGATAGACACAGATGATGTGTGATAAAAAATGATTTGAAAGTGAAGCATGGAATTTTCGAAATCCTGAAAAATGTTAATAATAGATATCACGCAGAGACGCGGGGAACGCGGAGAGTTCCGTACTCTTCCTCTGCGCCTCTG
>CAYFSO010000137.1:0-6519 GCA_964345775.1 uncultured Leptospiraceae bacterium
ACGTTTGAAGATTCCATGTCATCCAGCAGGGCCTTGCCGAATGTGTTCACCTGGTGGTAGCTTTTGGCATACTCGGCGTAGGCATTCACCTTCACGGGGATGCTCTTATTACGGGTGCCTGTAACCGCACTGTACCAGCGGCCAAGCTGTTTTTCTCCCGCGTAAAAACTGGCGTCACCTTCTACCACCACCGTTTGGGTGGGCTCACTTCCGGGCAGGGGAATAGTCTCGCCGCCGCCGGAACGGTTCATGAGAAGTGTGCCCCCGATGTCCAGGTTTCGGTTGAATTTATAATCTGCACGGAATCCTCCCACGAATGACTGGGTCTGCCCGGCAAACGGGAGGTACTCATACTTGATCTCGAGCTCGGTGTCGGAGGTGATGAGTGGATTGTTGGGATCGAGGAACTGCAAAAAGCCCGACGTATGGTCAACGGTATAGAGGGAGGTGGAGATTTCCCGTCCGTTTACCTTGATACGTACACTTCCCGGTATGATATTGAAATGGGCAAGCTGGAAGGTTCGTGACTCCTTGTAATAGTTCACGCTTATTGAATATTCTGAATTGTCAAATGCGGAATTTCCCTGAACCTCTGCGTAAATTTTTTGCGGTTCGTCATATGAGACTTCATTGGCTGGAAGGAGCTGCCTGAAAGGTTCTCTCAGGGTGAACCGTATTATGCCGCTGTTATAGTCAATGGTATAGCGTCCCAGCTGGTTTACCTGGTTTTTTTTAACCAGGTTGTCGTTGTTGTAGAACTGAATATTGAAATCCCGGCTGAGTATCTGCTGATCCCCGATATAATAGACGCCGCGTACCTCGTAGATATCAAGGTTGAATTCACCGTCACGATTCTTATCAGAATCCTGTGCACCATCGTAATCATTGTCCTCGTTCAGGGTGTTCCCATACTTGATAAAGACCAGTACTTTCCCTGTAAAAGGATGATTGCCAACATGTGCCGCAGGATCAGATGATGACGGGTTACCGTTGATGGTATATACTGCGAATATCCTGGACTTTTCCGGCACAGACCTTTTAATACGTATCAGTCCAGTTGTATAATTGATGGTGTAATCACTGCCGGACTGTAACCTGTTGTAGGTCCCCATGTCATTGCTGTTGATCTCCAGCCGCAATTCATCAATGTTGTTATACTGATCCGCATCGTCCATGTAGAGGGCAAACCCCTCCCGGTCAATGTTCACGTTGTATGGCTGGTAGGTTGCCGGGTCAGCGGGATCGGAGGTAAAGGTAATATAATCCGTGTACATGTCTGCATCAATTACAGGGGAGTTCTCATCGTCATATCTTTTAAAAGCTTCAAGCTGGTAATAGGTGTCGGTGACGTACTGGTATTCCCTGAGATTAACGGTACTTGCAGAGGAGTATCCCCTGAACTTCTCAACAACCGTTTCTCCCCGGCTTACACTGCCAAATGCCTTCAGCTTGAAATCATCCTTGCGGAGGGTCATGTCAATGCCAAGCCCCTTTGAAGATGTATCATCATACACCGCGTACTTTGACTTGTTCATCTTGATATCGATCTCGCCGGCGTTGATCTCCCTGATCACCTCGTCTTCTTCGACGGCGCGGTACTGCATGAGGTAACGGTTGTCACGGGTGCGGCTGTCGTGGTCGATATACAGGGTGAGTCTCTCGCCAACATGTCCTTCAACGTGCAGCTGCATCTCGTTGTTTGGATTGAAACCTGGCTGCACCACGCGTGATACCGGTTTATCTTCGTCAAAACGTTTGTATTTTTCTTTTGTGAACCTGGTTTTCCCGTAAGTAAAATCCATGTTCATGGAACCATAGGAAATGATATCAACATCTTCACCACGGTCTACCCTGAGAAGCTCTTCTGTTTCCCCGGTAAAATTATACGAGGGCTTGACGATATACCGGTTCCAGTCGTTCGGGGTATATTCAAGTAATGTTTCAGGGTAACGTTCCAGGCTGTCATCATGGACTGGCACGCCAGGTCCCGATCCGGCATCTTCACGTGGCCGTTGTACTTGTTCCGCGGAGTTATCCCGGATGAATGTACGTAACTGGGTTTTAAACGGTGTGCGAGAAGCGGTGTCCTGGGAGAGAACCAGTACCCCCATTGATAGTGTCCCTGTGCATATTACCGTTATAGCTATTCGGGACAATGTTTGTGTCATGCCTGTTTATTGCCGTTCACGTCCATTATTATATGTGTATTTCGAGATGCTGATCGTGTATGAATAATCCAGGCGATGACGCCTGTACTACCACATGCGGCTCATGTAGGGGTACGGATTTATGGCCACGTTCCCAAGCCGTATTTCGTAGTGACAGTGATTACCCGTGGCTGAACCTGTTTGTCCCACGTATCCTATCACCTGGCCCTTGCGCACGTAGTCCCCCTGGCGGGCCACGATCCTTGAGCAATGGCCGTAGATGGACTCAAAGCCATACTTGTGCTTCACACGCACCATGTACCCGTAACCGCCGCCCCATCCAGAAGTTACTACTTTCCCCGGTGCGGTTGCGCGTATCTCTGTTCCATGCGAGGCAGCTATGTCAATACCGGTATGGAAATCACGTCCGAAACCGAAGGGAGAACGTCGCCAGCCGAACAGTGAGGTAATATGGCCCCTGTTGGGTACTATGGACGGGGTATCATTGATAACCTTGTTTCGAACATCAATAAAGTTTTTAACCGTTTTAATGGTATTGGTAGTACAGACAAGGTCTTTCTGCAGCTTGCGAAGGGTAAAGACCTCGGATGGCAGCACGTTTGCCAGCTTTTTAAGATCATTGTCAGAGAGCTCTTCATCCCTGGAAACCCTTTCCCATATATCCTGGTACTCGTCGTTCCCGGTTGCAAGTTTATACAACTCTTCGATCTCGGGTTTCATGTCATCTATCTCGCTGTCGATCTGATCCGTGAGTTTTTCAAATCGTATTAACTGTGCTCGAATATCCTTGTAATTGGTGAGAAGGCGCTCTTCCTCCCTTTTGATGGAGGTATTCTTTATAACGGCATACGTTGACGTGGCTATTATCACCAGGAAAAGCAGTGTGAAGAATGAGACAGTGAACTTGGAGATCTGGAAGTTGAATATTTTCCGCTCATTATGCGGTATGAACATGACGGTCATCTTTTCATGTCCCTTCTCCAGGAAACGTTCCCACCATTTGCCGGCGCGTTTTTTAAAAAGCCCCCATGTTTCCATGGTTTTCCTTTTCATCCTGCTGTTGAAGAGTTTCATTCGTATTCTCATGGTGCTTCATGTATCCCTGTATAGATTATAATATTTCTTTTATATAGAATATTATCGTATCAACCGTGTAATACAATAAAGTAGTTTACACACTATGTATTCTACCCATTATATTGAATTTACCCATTATTTATGCAACACTTTTTTGATAACGATGAGAATATCATGGACGATCTACATTCGCTTCTTATGGGTCGATTAGACCGGGCATTCAGTGAATACAAATCAGCTGGCTCTATACTGCACCGCGCCGTGTATGAACCGCTAGATGGATTAATATCCTCTGTGAGCAGCCAGGTTGCCTGCACAAGGGGATGCGATATATGCTGTCACCGCATGGTGATCTGCACCAGGATTGAAGCGATTGCCGTCATGGAATACCTGCAGGGTATTGAGAGCTGGACCAGGCCACTGCATGATGCAATTCGTCAGCATTCAACAGCATTACAGAAGTTTCTTGAACCGAAAAAAGACAATAAAGCTACCTGGATAGAACAGCGGATAGCCTGTCCATTCCTGTCAGATGGGGAATGCATGGTGTATCCGATGCGGCCTGTATCATGCCGCACCTACCATTCTCTTGATGATCCGTCACTTTGTCTTGAGCCCCTGAGAAACGTGCAACAGGTTGAGGAAATCAACCAGGCACAAGAGCTTTTCTACATGATGGTCACCGTTGCTGGTAAAAGAATTGATCCGTTGTTCGGCTCCAGTGGGCTTTTTACAACCATCCTGGAGGAACTGCTGAATGATGTTGTTATGACAGGAGAAGACGCATAGCATCTGCGATGCCGTTGACGGCTATTATTTCTCCATCATATCCTGATTTTTCGGCTTCAGTGGCATCGGCGCAGGGCAGGAGAAGCCGGGTGAAACCTGAACGGGAGAATTCCTGTATTCTCCTTGAAGACTGTGTAACCGGCCGTACCTCGCCGGAAAGAGAGATCTCACCCAAAAAACCAGTATGATGATCGATGGGCATGTTCTTCAGGCTTGATGCCACCGCGCAGGCAACCGCCAGGTCAGATGCGGTATCGTTTACCCTGAATCCTCCTGCCACGTTCACAAATACATCGAAGGAGGCAAGCCCCAGGCCGGCGTGTTTTTCCAGGACGGCGATCAGGAGTATGAGCCTGTTCAGGTCAAACCCGTCAGCCATTCGCCGCGGGTTTGTAAACCCGGTAGCGGTTACCAGGGACTGCACCTCGAACAATACGGTCCTGCTGCCCTCAACTGCAGCAGATATGGCGTTACCGGGAGCTGCAGCCATGGATGGATTCATGAAGAGGCGGCTCTTGTCATTTATTTCAATAAGCCCCTGGCGGGTCATTTCAAACAGGGCTATTTCGTTCACTGATCCGTACCTGTTCTTGAAGGCGCGCAGCATGCGGTATTCACGGGTAAAATCTCCTTCAAAATAGAGGACGGTATCAACCAGGTGTTCAAGCAGCTTGGGGCCGGCAATACTTCCCTCCTTGGTGATGTGGCCGATAAGGAGAAAGGGTATGGCAGTGTGACGGGCAATTTCTGCCAGGCGGGATGTTGCGTGCCGTATCTGGCTTACCGATCCTGCAGGCGAGGCAAGTTCCCTTGATGCCAGGGTCTGAACCGAGTCGATAATGACAAAGCCTGGCTCATCGCTTTTTATCAGTTCTTCGATGTCTTCCAGTATGGTTGCCGGTGAGGCGGTAATGGCGTTGCAGTCTATACCGATGCGGTCGGCCCGCTGGCGTATCTGCTGCGGTGACTCTTCACCTGAGCAGTAAAGGGTGCTGAAGGACTGAGCCAGTTGCAGTGCCAGGGTAGACTTGCCTATGCCGGGTTCTCCTCCCATGAGGATGACGGAACCGGGTACCATGCCACCACCACAGAGGAGATTGAACTCGTGCATGCCGGTAAGCACGCGCCTGTGTTCGTCTGGCTCTATCTCGGCCAATGGACGGGACGAAGGTGATGGGGCTGCAGTAGTCCTGGAAGTGGCGGATTTTTCAATAATATCCTCTTCTACAGTGTTCCATTCGCCACAGGCAGGGCACCGGCCCATCCAGCGCGGATGTTCGGCACCGCATGCGGTACATATGTAGATAGTCTTCTGCTTTTTTGCCATGGATTATTATTATCTCTTTTGCCTGAAAAGCAGGAGGGAGGGGTCCTGTTCAAGTTTCTTAAACAGGTCCCGGGCCGATATCGACGCATCCTGCAGGTTATTGTATATTTCCTCGTCATATATGAGTTTGCCAAGGGTGCCCCGTCCTTTCTCGAGACGGAATATTATAGTGTTCAGGTTGGTTGTTACCTCCGAGAGGTTCTTTAACGTGATCGATATGTCCTCCTTGTTCTTTTCAGATAACTGGGCCATGTTTTTTGTGAGGAGGTTCAACTGTTCCATCAATACCTGTGACTGTACCGACAGGCTTGCCATGGTGGAGCGGGTGAGGGTAACGGATTTTCTTACGTCATACCTGTTCTCATCAATCACCTTGTTCAGGTTCTCAACGAAACGGTTGGAATTTTTGAAAATATCGGCAAGGATCTCACCCCCGCTCTTGTCCTGCATGAAACTCTGAAAGGTCTGCATCATCTGGTCAAAGCTTGCAGGGTCAATCCCGTACTTTATGTCACCATCCTTTAGGAACTCAGTTTCGTCCTTGATTGCCGGTACGATCACGTTCACGTACTTCTCCCCGATGATCCCGGACGTGAATATGGAAAAGGTGGTGGACTTGATGAGCTTGTAACGGTTGTCGATCCACACAATAACCTCGGTACGGGTTCCCGATTGACGGATTTCGTCAACCTGGCCGATCTTTATGCCGCCCGCGATCTTCACCGGGGCGCCTACGCTAAGATCATTGAGAAAACTGTAATAGATATGTATATGGTACCCGGACTGCGAAATATTGAACTTGGCAAGGATCCCCACCAGTACAATAAAAAGGGTGAAGCTGACGGTAACCATCAGCCCAACCCGGGCCTCGGTGCTTATACGCATATATTCCTCCAGTTTGAAGGATGAAAAATCTTAACACGATTATGCAGATTTGGGTACTGAATGCAACCATTAAAATAGAAATTTATGGCTCATTCCGGAATGTTGGGAAAAACTATCAAATTTTATTATATGAATATAAATTATTATTAGTCCCCCAAAGAAAAGCTTATGATAAAATAAGGCTTTATATATATGAAACCGCCCGCTTCGCTCGATACACGCAGATTAACGCGGATTATCGCGAATATTTGATAATTAATATCATCATCTGTG
>CAYFSO010000138.1:0-6130 GCA_964345775.1 uncultured Leptospiraceae bacterium
CGATAGTCACGTTGACTATACTTGAAAGCTGCTCACCCATGGTTGAGAATACGAAACCGATTCCACCCGACTTTGGACGCAGAAGATTGCGATACGGGGATTCCTGTTTTTCATGCTTCTGCCGGGTAAACCGTGTGCCCTCGACGAAATTCATAATGGAAACGGGAATATACTTGAACTTTGCGCATGCCCGCTTGGTTATCTCGATGTCCATACCCTTCAGCTGAGGTTTTTTCTCGAGCAGTTCCTTCGAATAGCGCTTCATAAAAGGGAAATCCAGGGCCCACCATGCCGGTCCAAGAAGGGGCACCCACATGAGTTCCTTTTTCAGAAAGAATTTCAAAAATGGGATCTTACCCAGAAATATTTTCTGCAATACCACGATATCACTCCAGGATTGATGATTGGATATCACCAGGTACCACTTGTCTTTGTCAAGTCCTTCAACACCATTTACGTCCCACCTGATCCGCCGGGTAAGTTTTAAACCGAGGTTGTTACACAATATCCACGAGTTGGCGATCCTGTCCAGAAACCAGTTAAACCCAGCCCGTACTTTTTTCACCGGGATGATAATTTTCAGAAAAGTGAAAAAGAAAAGAATGGGAACCCAGAACATGGTATTCAACGAAACCAGTATGGTAGTAAGTGTCCCTCGCAGCGTTGGTATAATCTCTCTCATAAATTAACCTCTTGTATGTTGTTATACATAAGTATAAGCATGGCCTTACTACTACAACAATAAAACTTCAAAACGGTTGCATTTTTTTCATTAAATCATCAAAATTATGAAATTGCAATTTACATATATATAAAGCCTTATTTTATCATAAGCTTTTCTTTGGGGGACTAATAATAATTTATATTCATATAATAAAATTTGATAGTTTTTCCCAACATTCCGGAATGAGCCTTTATCTTGATGCTGGTTTTATGCCTGTCCCGGCCTGTATAAATCTATATCCTTAAATCACCACAACTATTGATTGCTGTACTAAAAATAAAACGTGAATGTATTGAAGAACTCTTCGCGTTCTTCGCGCCTCCGCGTGAAATTTTTGTTAAGCCAAAGGTGATCAACGACCAGCTTGAGAAAACAGTGAACAGCCCCGGAACCCGTGCTACATTGAGCCTTATGAATACCAAGACCCTCTATACAATAGAAGACCTTGAATACAACGATATACCCCGGCTGCGGGATATGCCACCGCGAAGCTGGGAATTTGACATTTCCTTTTTCATGGAGCGTTTCTACCACAGGCCCTGGTTCTACGCATTGAAGGCTGTAATTGGAGACCAGATTGCCGGTACCGGCAGCATCATCTTCAACAACGGCACCAGCTGGCTCAGCAACATCATCGTTCGCCCGGAATACCGGGGACAGGGGCTTGGCCGCGCCATCACCACAAGGCTCATGGACATCTCCAGCGAGATGGACTGTCCCGCCTGTCTTCTCATGGCAACCGAAGAGGGGCGCGGGCTCTATGAAAAGCTGGGGTTTGCTGACGACGGCGTGTTCTGCTATTACACCAGTCACGTCCCCCTCCCCTTTTGTATACCTGGACAGCTTTCACCCGTGGCCCCGGAAGAAGGTGACAGGCTGCTTGAACTTGACCGGCAGGTGACCGGCGAAGACCGGGCCCACATGCTGGCCGACTACCTGCATACGGCATACGTGTTCAGGCAGGACGGGAATGTCCGCGGCTTTTACCTCCCGGCACCGGGTGACGGACCGGTCATCGCCGCGGATGCCGAAGCGGGGACCGCCCTGCTTGGCTTCAAGCACGCCTCTGCGGAGAAGACCACGGTGATCCCCGAAGAGAACCCGTGGGCTGCCCACTTTTTCCGCAAACATGGTATCGAACCTTTCAGCTGCCGCACCAGGATGGTACACGGCCCCCGGCCCAGCTGGAGACCGGAAGGGGTATTCTGCCGCATTGAAGGATATTACTGTTAGGGTATGCACTAAAAGATCCCGTCCTTGATGAACGGGATCTTTTAATCTCAACTTTTATCTCTATTACTTCATCTATATGGCTATACCGAAAGACAGCATCACGTTATAGGTCATGAAGTAGCTTCCCGTGTACAGGCTGGTATCATCTTCCATGTAGCCTGATTGTTCTTGTTCAACATCGGTGAAATAAAGGTGACCGTTCAGGGCGCCGCTTACCGTCACCATGCCCATGGTAAAACGCACACCCACCTTTGCCATGGGGCCGCTGCCTGTTATACTGTATTCATTTTTCAGGTCATCAGTGTAGTCCATCTCCAGTGTGCCGTACCCCAGCTCAAAAAAGACGGAATTATTGTAGCCGTAACTGCTCCACTGCGGGTACCAGCCAAGGCTGCCGGTATATGCCACACCTTCCAGGTCTTCATCCATAAAATCGAAAATTGAATACGGTCCGCCAATTACCTGGTACTCCGCGTTCAGGGACATACCATTGAAAAGTATGGAACCGTTCACCGTGCCGCCAAATCCCAGAACGTGTGACACCGGGTTTACTTCCAGTATAAAGTGCTTGTCCTTTGTCTCATGCCCGTACTGTGCCGCCAGTGGGGATGCCATTATGAGTATAGTACATACAAGTGTTGCCAGGTATCGCATTGCCTGCCTCCTGTGAATTTAGTTTTTGGTTTTGCTTATCCCGTCAGGAACGCTAAACCGCTATGCATGTGTACGTTCTTTTGTTCTATATTTACTAATGAACAGTTTTATTTTTTGTATTTATTTTTCAAGCTGTTTTTTTGCCAGGGACAACGCCCTTTTCATTTTTTTTGCCCTGCCAGGGCGTTATCCCCGGTTTGTGATACTATTTTACCTGGAGATCAACGCCTTTCCCATGGGCAGTACCTGTTTATTATAATGCGTATTCAGCAAAAAGGCGGTTGCCGCGTACACAGAGCTGAGTCCAAGTATATACACCAGTATACCCAGCATTACTTTTACGGTACCGGCCATGCCGGGTGTGAATGCTCCCAGTTTAACCAGTGCAAGCCCCAGAAAGGCCAGGTCGATCTCGAGCAATATGAGGAATGTTATTCGGTTAGTTGACGCGAATCCATACGTAAAGCCCAGTGACATCAGCAGCAGCATCACGTCAACACTTCCGCCTATTATTGAAGATGTTGGCCAGCCTACACCGTGCAGTATGTACTCGATACCAAGGGCTATCCATAGCAGCCCGTACATGCTGAGGGCCGTGGCTCCCAGTATGCTCTTGTTCCTGAAGTCGATCATTCCACCCAGAAGCTGGGCGAAACCGCCAAACATGATGGCCCATGGGATAAAAGCGGCAGTTCCGTCTCCCGCCCATCCCAGCAGCACCGGTGCTAAGGCGAAACTTGCCACTGCCAGGCCCAGTACTCCCATGCTGAACGGGTTCGAAAAAGGTGACTGGTCGTCGGCCATCTTGGATAAGACTTTTGTCTCTGTCATAAATACTCTCCTGAATTTTTAATATGATCTGTTCATCTTTACATGCTTTTAATGGAAAATCTGTATGTTAACAACCTGAGCAGCCTGTAAAGATGTTGTACGTGTGTAGTTTTTATGGGGATACGTGTCAAGTTAAAAGTCCGGGGGTGCAGGCATTTTGCCAGGCTGGGAATGCGCCTTCCATATTCCCACCTTTGATCCTAATGCATTTAAGGGCGGCCTACCGCTTTACCTGAAGTACTTTAGATTCAATTAAATCGCAAAGTCCCACTGCGTCATCTATGTTATATTGCGGGAATTGCACGGTTAGTTTCTCGTCCGTTGCTACCGCAAGAACATCATCACTCTCATCACAGAGGAGATCTCTATGCGCATCTTTACGATGTACTTCTATCTTAAGCTTATTATTTCTTTTATATCCTTCCGTTAAGACCAGGTCCACGTCCTTAATATACAATTCAACTATTTCATCAATGTGATGATCTTTCTCAGTATCTTTAACCATGGCCATCTGTCGGGGTGATGAAATTATTGTTTGACAGGCGCCCGCGTGCTTGTGCCTGTAGCTGTCTTTCCCTTCATGGTCTATGTCAAAACCATGTACATCGTGTTTAATTGTGGCTATTTCATAGTTTCTCTGTCTTAATTCTGCTATCAGTTTTTCAAGAAGAGTGGTTTTGCCTGTGCCTGATTTTCCTACGATTGAAATTACTGGTATACTCATGTTCATCCCACTTTAAGATCAAATAGTTCTCAATGTGCCGGTAATAACCACTACCCTTCCACCTTGAGAGCGATGATGGAGATATCCTCACGCTGTTCAAGGCCCTCGGTAAAATCATTTGCCATGTCAAGGAGGGCGTCTATAATGTCAGCCGGCGTTTGATGAGCCTTCTCGCAGCGATCCATCACCCGCTTAAGTCCCATAAGCTGGGCGTTGCGGTTTTTCAGGTGGACGATACCGTCGGTGATGATAACGAGCATGTCACCCTGCTGGAACTTCACCCGCACCTTCTTCGCTTCAACCGTCTCGCCTCCCAGCGGTTTGCTTGAGAATTTCAGGTACCGTGCCTGGTTATTGCGCACCAGTATGGGATAGGCCACACCGGTATTCATGAAAGTCATGTTCTGTGCGGCGGGTTCTATGATACCGTAAAAGAATGACACCGCGTCGGTCACCGGGGCGTGCTGGCGCACCAGGTCATTGAGCCGTTTCACCACCGGGCCAACCACGGGTCCCCTCTCGCCGGTAAGCGCTTTCAGTGCCCCGTTTACCAGGGAGGCATACAGGGCTCCCGGTATGCCCTTGGCACGGATATCACCCAGGGCGATCCCCAGGGAATTGTCGTCGAAATTAATTATCTCGTAGAACTCGCCCCCCACTTCTCTTGCGGGCAGCGAACGGGCTGCCAGTGACACCTTCCCGTATCCCTGCTGAACTGCCGGGTGCAGCGATTCCTGTATGGAGTGGGCGGCGGTGAGCTCGTGCTTGATGCGCACCTCTTCCAGTGCGTTCTGGAAGAATATGGCGTTCTGCACCGCAAGCGCCGCCTGGTCGGCAAAGGACCTGAACAGGTTCATGTCCTCGTCGGTAAATTCAGGCCGGCTCACGGGATTGATGGCCTGTATCACCCCCAAAAGTTTTCCCTTGAAAAGGAGGGGGGCGCACAATATGGCCCTGGTAGTGAAACCCGTTTTCCTGTCGAAGTCAGGCTCGAACCGGTCATCCTTGTACACGTCATTCACGTAAATGCTCTTACGTTCACGGGCCACCCAGCCGGCTATCCCCTGGCCCACCTTCACCCGGTATTTCTCCTGCAGCGCGTCACCCACATCGCTGAGGGCCACCTTGAAGACCAGGTCATCCGTATCCTCGTCGTACAACAGCAGCGTGCTGGCTTCCGTTTTCATGATGTCCTTTATCATTTCCATTATTATGGTAAGCAGCTTCCCGATATCCAGAGTGGAGTTGATGATACGGTTGATCTCCACCAGCTTGGAAAGGTTGTGCAGCTGCCGTTCTAAGTATTCTACGTTATATTTATCCCGTGATTTTCTGATCATGACATTATACCCGTTCTGTTCATTATACTGGCTCTTTCTTAATGGTCGGCATTTTAAGGATAGAGAATAATGGTTTTTCATGCAAGAGGGGAATAGTGAGAAGTGGATAGTGGATAGTTGATGGTGAATTGTGGATGGTGAGTAGAAACTACTTGATTTTATCTTGAAGGAGCGTTATTAATGAAAAAGAAACAGGTAAAAACTGGGAAACAGGACAGCATGATACCACGATCTATTCTCACACAGGCACTGAAAGACGCCATACACTCTAAAGGCGATGACCGCATCGAACAGCTGTCTGACGTTATCTACAGCAGCATCACCTTTCGTGCCGATCACGAGGAACAACTGCGTGATCACGACCGGCGTCTTGATCAGCAGCATAATGATATCGTTTCCGCCATCCAGTCAATGCATGACGGGTTCGCCCGGATGGACAAACGTTTCGAAGAAATGAACGATAAGTTCGAAAAGAAATTCGAGGCTGTTGATAAACGCTTTGAGCAGGTCGAGACCCGCCTTGAAAGCCTCTCCCGCCGCATGTTCCAGTTCATGATATGGACATTCGGCTTTATTGCCTCGTCTACAGGCATCATCATAGCAGTGTTGAAGTTTCAGTGAAGG
>CAYFSO010000139.1:0-5879 GCA_964345775.1 uncultured Leptospiraceae bacterium
ATGAGGGCGGGCCACTTACTTGTACGCATAACAGCATCCTTTTCATTGTGGAATAATTGGTTCCATATAATTGGGTCCTCATATTCCTATACGAAGAAAAAAGGGGGGGCGGAAAAAAAAGTGGCGTTTTTTTGAAAAAAAGTGAATTTTCTGAATTGTATTGCTCTCGTAAAAACTAATCTGCTTGAAAAAAAATGGTGTTGTTATATGGTATTACATCTTATCAATGCGCTATGGAATGGATAAAGAAAACACGCGATACACTCAAAACGGCCTGGCTGCTGTTCTGGGCAGCCATGGCAACCATTGTTCTTTTCGTGCCAATGACCCTGGCGTCGTTGTGCAGCAGAACGGGTAACCTGGCCTTCACCATATCGCAGGGATGGGCCTGGACGGTGCGTCTTGCCGCCTTTGTGCGTGTTGATATCACCGGAAAAGAGAATATACAAAAGGGACAGTCATATGTCGTTATCTCCAATCACCAGTCACTGTTTGATATAATAGCGCTGGTTACCACCCTGGGCATACAGTTTCGCTGGATCATCAAGCAGGAACTGCTGAAGGTGCCGCTGTTCGGGTATGCACTGTACGCGGCACGCAATGTCTTTATAGACCGTTCAGATCCGGAACGGGCCCGGGAGAGCATAAAAAAAGGCCTGGAGAGGCTGCCGAAAGGTGTTTCCATTCTCTTTTTCGCGGAGGGGACACGTCAGCCGCCGGGTACCCTTGGGCAGTTCAAGAAGGGTGGTTTCATTGTGGCCCTGCAGAATCACCTGTCCGTATTGCCTGTTACCGTGAACGGTTCGGCAAAAGTGCTGCCCCGCAAGAGCATGGTATTCAGCCCCGGCAAAATACACGTTATGGTGGGCAGGCCCATAAATACAGAAAGGTATGACAGGGAACACCTGGAAGAGCTTATGGAAGATACAAGACGAAAAGTTGAGTCAAACATGGAGCCGTATCCGGGGTGAGAGTGCTGTAACGAAGTTCCTTAATGTTTACTCGACAAATAGACGATAATGTATAAGAAGCCGTATGTATAGATAAATATATAGAGATTATATTCCCGTTGGCAGGTGTGACATGATTTTATTGCATTCGTTCTCAATAGGTTCTCTTATCGGCGCGGCCTTCTTCGCGATAATGGCCATTTTCCTGTTATCTGTGAAAAACAGGGCCCGTGCAACCACCCACTTGGGCCTTGCCTATGCCATCATGTCAATCTTTAACTTCGGGTATGTGATCTCTTCAAGTGTATACCACCCAATGGCGGCCTATCATCGCTGGATCACCGTGCCTGCCATACTGCTTGCCATCTGTCACAGTGTCCTTTTCATTTATAACTATCCCTATGAAAAAAGCCGCAGGTCTACACGTTTTATCATGTTAGGATATTATTCCATAACCATTCTTCTTACCCTGGTATTCGTGATCAAAACACTGCAGTCGGATATCGTCTATCATTTCAGGGGACATTACTGGGATTTTGACGCGGACCAGATAAGCAAGATAGTAGCACTGGTGATCATGGTGTTCCTTTTGACGTATGTTATCCTGGGTATATGGCGCAGCATAAGAAGCGAAAAAAAATACCGTACCGCCCTGTTGCTGCTTGTACTAACGTTCATGTTCGCCTCCATTGTCCCGTCCATCACCAACACGTTGAGCCGTGACGGTGTAATAAGCCGGGATGTATTTCATAACTCGTGGGTGGTGTTCAACGTGCTGGGCTTTTTCCTGGTGTCGGTGGTGTACATGAACAATACCGATGAACGGATCTCTTTCATGGGAAAACTCATCGGGATAAGCCTTGTGGTGGTGATGATATTTTTGCAGTTCGCGGGTTTCGTATTCCTGGGAAACAGTGAAACCGCGTATGACCGGATATACCGGAGATCGGCACACTCAGTTGTGAACAGTAAAAAACCGGAATACGATGCACAATACCTGGTATCCTATGACCCGGAGGCAAGGGATTTTCAGCGAGTCTTTGGCGCGGCAACACTTGACCTGAGCCAGCTTCGCTACGAGTTTGACAATACTGTTACATGGTCTCGAATAAGCCGGTTGCCGCGGAATGAATTCAAGAACAGGCTTGAAGGTATCCTGGAAGAAACCCCCGGCCATTTCGCGGCTTATAAAAACGCGCTATGGCAGTACGCAAAGGACATGCCCGAAAATGTAGAAGACCCATCTGAAAAACTTATAGAATACGCGAACGAACTCAATGAGAGGGTAATGTACTGGAACAACAAGATACACCAGATGCCCGATGAAGATTTACGGCCTTCACTGCAGGCCTTTTTTGAGAAAGAACAGGAGAATTACGGTCCCTTCATACAGGTGCTGCAGACATACGCGGGGTCAACGGGTAAGGAAGGGGGCGAGCTGAGAAAAGAAATACTCAGTTACCTTGCACCAATGCACAATCCCGGCACAAGGCTCTACCGTTCAGCGCAGGACGGGTACCTGGTTGGCTTCATGCAGTTTGATGAAGAGGCAGGTAAGCTGTTCGAAACAGGATTCTCCTACATCGACTACCGCAGGTACATACACCCCACGGTTATCAGCCTTGTCATAATGCTGGTGATAATCGTGATCGTTGTACGGTACGGGTTTCAGCTGCTCTTTGCCAACGTGCTGGTCAATCCCCTTCGGGCATTGTCGCAGGGGGTGCGCCAGGTGAACGAGGGTAACCTTGACGTGCAGATCCCCGTGAAAATAGACGACGAGATCGGCTATATCACCAGGACCTTTAACAACATGGTGTCATCGCTGCAAGGCATGGTGAAGACTATCAATTCCAGCTCGGTGGAGGTAAAGGATATCAGCCGGGATCTCAACTCGTCGGCGTCCAATCTGTCCGATATCGCAAGGGAGCTGGCGGCAATAATTGAGCAGACGGCAAGCGCCTATGAAGAGATGGCATCATCATTTGAAAGCAACCTGAAGGATGTGGAATCCCAGTTGGAAGGTTCTGATGCCATAAAGAAAGAGATTGGCGATATAAACAGCAGCAGCAAGCAGCTTTCCGGTCGTATCGAGGAATTAACTGCAAGCATAGAGGGTGCCGTTGAAATGGTAGAGACCGGCGAAAAGACCATGAACAAGTCGGTGAAGGCCATCGAGGACATGGCAACTTACCTGGGCGAGCTTGAAGGGACCATCAACCAGATCAACGAGGTGGCCGACAAGATCAACCTGCTGGCCTTGAATGCTGCTATCGAGGCATCACGGGCCGGTGAAGCGGGCAGGGGCTTCTCAGTCGTGGCGGACGAGGTGAACAAGCTTGCCGACCAGACCGCTGAACTTTCAAGCGGCATACAGGCCACCATAACCGAACATACCGAGCGTATCCAGAGAGAACTCAATTTCATTAGCGATACCGCAGGGGTGTTCAACCAGATCCGCGAGAAGATCATGGAAACCAGGGAAGTGCTTGGCGGCACAATAGACTTTACCGATAAGCTTGACCACATGAACAGCGATATCAGGGGCAAGATAGAAAATCTCAGCGAGATTGCCAACAGCATACATGTATACTCGAAGGAACAGAAGAACACCGTTGATGAACTTACCAACTCCATTAATACCATTACCAGCATATCACAGAAAACACTTGAAAGCTCTGACATGGTGCAGAGTTATTCAAGGATCATCAACCTTAGTGCCGAAACCCTGGCTGAAAATGTTGAGACCTTCAAGACAAGGGCTGCCGAAGTTGAAGAAAGCCGGGAAGAGTCACCTGGAGATGAAGAAACTGAAGAGAACAAGTAAAAAATAGCAACCGGTTAATACGCCTTCCTGTCTATACCTTCGATACTAAAAAGAGAAGGTTCCCGTTATGCAGTTTACAATTTTCAAGACTCCCGTTATACGAACCGTGTTTCGTATTGTTGCCCGTTTTTTGCTCAGGCTTAATGGCTGGAAGCTGGAGGGCCGGTTCCCCCGTGATGGGCGGTGTGTTGCCATAGCGGCTCCCCATACCTCCAACTGGGATTTCTATTACGGACTGCTGCTGGTGCTGGCATCAGGCGTGGATACGTACTGGATGGGGAAGGCGTCACTGTTCAAGTTTCCCTTCGGCGGTATCATGAAATGGCTTGGTGGTATACCAATAGACCGAGGTAAAAATAATGACATGGTGGCCCAGGCGGTGGAAAAGTTCAGGATACACGAGAACCTGTCCATAACCATTCCCCCGGAAGGCAGCAGGTCTGCCGTGCAGTACTGGAAAAGCGGTTTCTACTTCATTGCGCATAAGGCGCAGGTACCCGTCCTGCTGGGTTACATTGATTACGCGCGGAAGGTTGCGGGGTTTGGCCCGTTGTTCTATCCTGCCGGTGATATAGACTGCGACATGGAGAAGATCCGCCATTTCTACCGGAATATTCGGGGAAAGCATCCCGAAAAAGAGACAGAGGCAAGGATAAGTCCGCGGCATTACAAGAGAGAGATATCGTAATGATGCAGACAAGCATGCTCTATTGCTTCAGGCTACAATCTTGTACCTGGCCCTGCCTTTTCCTTTAATTTCGTCTTCCAGGCTTCTGCCCAATTGTTCAAGGCTGGTGATGTCATCCGGCTTTTGAACTTCATCGTTCAGATGGGACAGGGCGGTATATTCCATATATGTTGGAATGCTTCGCTGCTGTCCCTCCGCGGCCCTTTTCAGTTTTTCGTAAATGCTGGCAGTATCCCTTCCTCAAACAGTTTTTCAAATGGATCAATATCAATATAGCTTTGAATTAACGATACGGCTATTACCGTGAGACGAAAAACCTCGGCCAGTGATTCATGGTTTACCTGGTCAGGGTTTACGAACATGTCTTCTATCCTGCTCATAAGCGTACCAAGAAGGGCGATAATATTGGGATGAACCTTTCCCTTGAGTTTTTTCTCCAGGCTTTTTGTTGTCATTGCACCGTTTACTTTCAGCATGTGCAGGGAATTGCTTATGGTGATGCTTGCGTATCCCCGTATCAGCTCCACCATTCCAGGGAGATCCCCGTCTTTCAGATCGAAGTAGGTGAAGTACAGTTTTAGCAACGTGTCATTTACACATTTCTCTTCTTCCATGGTAGATGTCGCCCTGATCTTGTGCAGTAATTCAGCGATAGATCCCAGGTAATCGGCGTACATCTTCACAAAACGCATGGCAAACGCGTTGTTGCCGGTATCCACCGTTGTCATTATTTCCTGGATCATGTCGCCCGGTAAAAAGTTTTTCTCCCGGTCGATCATGGAGGTGAGATTGTACAGAAAATCCTTGAGAATATCCATGGAAGCTTTTTTTTCGGTGAAATAATCGTAATAGTACAGCAGTTGTTCTGAATCAAATGGTTTTGCGTCCATTGTTATCATGGTCTTTTCTCCATATAAGTATTTTTTGTCCTCATATACCTATACGCGTAAAAAGGGGGAATGGTAAAAAAAAGTTGGTGTTTTTCAGAAAAAATTATAATGGGGCAATTATCTGAACCGTTGGAAAATATGAATGTATCCGGGAACTATCCCTGTTGATCAATGGTAATTCTGTTACCGCTGAATGTGTGCCGATATAGAAATCCGGCAGCGTTGAAGTTTTTGAGCCTTTTATTCTATAATATGTGGTCTTCACTGTACCTGCCCAGGGTTTTAACTTTCATGATATTGTTTCTCCACGTAAGAGTATTACTTTGTAAAGGATTACCCTTGTGCGTTAATTTCAAGCCTTTCTTCATTTACCATCAAAAACGGTGGGGCGAGCTGGAAATAATTACGCTTTTGATGAAAGGAAAAATATTGAATCAGGGGAAAGAATAGTATATCCTGAAATATAGTGGAGATGTCATCAGAACCTGTTAAAAATAAAAGAGACAACCGGGAATAACAAAAGG
>CAYFSO010000140.1:0-5833 GCA_964345775.1 uncultured Leptospiraceae bacterium
GGGAGCATGCCCAGGGTTGTGGTGAGGGTGGTCATGATCACCGGGCGCAGGCGGGTGCGTGAGAGCTCCATGACGCGCTGTATAGTTATATCTTTACCCGCGATATGGTTCTCATAAGTGTCTACGAGGACGATGGCGTTGTTGACTACTATTCCAATGAGTACAACAAGGCCCATGCCTGTTGAAAAGTTAAGGCTGGTGCCGGTGATGATCATTGTCCACGCAACAGTGATTGCAGAGAGCGGTATGGATAGTATTACCAGGAAGGGAAGTGTAAGGGATTCGAACACCGAGGCGGTTACCATGTAAACAAGAAGTATGGCCAGGGCTATGCTGATTTTTATGCTTCGTTGTGATAACCTGAACTTTTCAATGGACTTGCCGAAGCTGACGTGGTATTCTTCCGGTAATTGCATCTTCGAAATTGCTTTTTCAATACGGTGCACAAGCGTTTCCAGGTCAAGCTCATCGTGATACACGGATAGTGCCTGCATGCGCTGCCTGTTCTTTCTCCATATTGAATGTATGCCCGTGGTCTCCGTGATCTGTGTAACCGCTCCAAGTGGTACCCATTTGTTGTCAGCAATGGGAAGCTTTATGAAAGGAAGCTGGCCTGTATCATGGCGGTTTTCCAGGTCAAGGGTTGCCCGTACGTCTACCTCGTGCCTGTCGATATATTTTGTGGCCACGGGCCCGAACAACGCGTTTCGTATAAAACTGCCTGTGCCGGCAGCTGATATCCCCGTTGATGCAGACTTTTGCCTGTCTACCATGATATGCAGTTCGGGACGTTTTTCCTTGAAATGAAGTATTACGTCTTCGATGCCCTGCCATGCATGTATGTTCGCTGCAAGTTTTCTGGTAATGCTGCGTATTGTATCAATATCCGGGCCGGTAACCTCAAGCTCTATAGAGTTGGTATATCCCGAGGGGGCATCATCCCTGAAGATGACAGAGGCACCGTGTATAGAAGGGGATTCTTGTTTCAGCAGGGCAACAATGGATCCCCTTTCAGCATCATCTTTGATTTTTATTATAAAGTCAGCGCTTGATGGTTCAACTTTTACCGATATGCTTTTTACATGCTCTACGTTTTTAAACTGTTTTTCCAGGGTCACTGCTTTCTCAGAGGTGGCGTCAAGAGAGCTGCCGGATGGCATTTCCAGGGTAACCATGATATCCCTGTTTTGGTTGATTGCCATGTTCCCGCTTTGTATAAAAGTAACGGATGCAATTATGGTAATGAATACAAGTGCTGTACCCGTGATGGCCAGTTTATTTGTATTCATAAAGCAGTACCTGAGCGTCTTTTCGTATGGAGGTATTCGATGATATAGTTCAATTAGCCGGTTGTAATATTTCCTTACCAGTAAGCAATAGCCGGACAGGGATCCGGGAATGGTAATGTTACGAAACAAGGTGAATCTCTTTTCTGAAAGGAACAAGAACATCGATGGAAGCAGTGTGACTGAAACAAAGAAAGAAGCAAGGAGTGCCATTATTACTGTTCCTGCAAGTTCAGCATATACTGATTTATATGCATCCCTGAAAAGTATAACAGGAATAAAAATGCATATGGTAGTCAACGTCGACGCCATTAGTGCCTTAAAAACAACATGTGAAGCGGATACTATTTCCTCGCCACCTGGTGTTTTGTCATGAACTACATGCTTCTGGATATTCTCAAGAACGATAATGCTGTTATCTACCACCAGCCCGGCGGCAATAGCCAGGCCTGAAAGGGTTATAACATTGAAGCTTTTCCCGCCCCAGTACATGTATACGCAAACTGTTAGTAAAGAAAACGGGATGGCAATAATAACCGGAAGCGTGGTCTCAACTTTCCTCAAAAAGATGAACAATATTGATGCTGCAAGCAGTATCCCAATTATGCAGCTGGTTATAAGATTCCGTATGGAACTACTGATAAACTGCGCCTGGTCATACCCGGTGGTAATATCCAGTTCGTCTTTATCGATCCCGGAGATAACCGCACGTATATTCTTTGAAAGGGTAACAGGATTGGTTATGGAAGTCTTAAATATATATATTGATACATGTTCTTTCCCGTTTAAACGGGCGATAGATTCCTTTCTTCCCGAGTAATCACGTATCCTGGCGATATCTTTTAAAAAAACCGGGGAACCGCTGGAAGCAGTTAATAATGGTGTATTGCGTATGTCCCCGATAGAATGAAACCTTCCGTTAAGAAGTATGGAAAAATCCTTTCCATGGGTAGTCGTATTACACAGGTTCCCGCCGGGAGAGACAAAGTTATTATGCTGAAGACATTCCATAACATTTTGCAGGGTTATACCATGGCTTACCAGTCTACCCGGTTGTACCTGGACGGTGATCTCTCTCCTGGTACCACCACCAGCAAGAACCTGGCTTACTCCTTCCACTCTTTCAAGCTGCTTTTTAATCTTCATCTCGGTAAGTTCACGCAGCTGGTTCAGGGAATACACCTGGCTTCTCAAGTGAAGTATGATGGAGGGCCTGTCGTCATTGGTGTGCAGGTAGATACCGGGTTCCTGTACGTCACGGGGAAACCTGCTTCGGACAGGATCGATCCTGTCACGTACCTGGAATGACTTGTATTTCATATCCACCCCGGGTTCAAACATTACGTATGTTTTGGATTCTCCATCACGTGATGAAGAAAGAATATTCTTGATGCCTCCAACCGTACTTATCGCGTTTTCGATGGGGCGTGTGATGAGGCGTTCAATACGCCATGGTGATTGCCCCGGGTACTTAATGGATATGGTAATACCCCTGGTATCCATTGAAGGCATCAATGACGAAGGTATATGGTATACGGAATATATCCCTGAAAAGAGAACAAGAAGAAAGAGCATCAGGGAGGTGATTTTCCGTTGAACGAAAAAGTAAATAATCTTTTTCATCTTTTCTTCCCGAATTTGTTAAAGTGGAACACCAATACAGGAAAAATGGCAAGGGTGAGAAATGTACCGAATGCAAGTCCACCGATTACGGTTACCGCAAGGGGAGATTGCATCTCTGAACCTTTTTGAATGCCGGCTGCCAGGGGTACCAGTCCAAGTATGGTTGTGAGTGCCGTCATAAGTACGGGTTGAAGCCTGGTTTTGCATGCCAGGACAACTGCATCTTTCATGCTGTCCTTCTCAGCGGAATACAGCCTTATATACTGAAGCAGCACGATGGCGTTATTCACAACGATGCCTCCCAGCATTATCATACCCATAAGGGACATGAGGTTGATGGTATTGCCTGTCAAAAGTAACGACATGCCTATACCCGGAAATGTCAAAGGGACCGTGCACATGATCAAAAGGGGTATTGTGAATGATTCGAACTGGGATGCCAGTATCATGTAAATCAGCACTAATGACAGGACCAGGGCTAAAATAAGAGAATGCAAAGACTTTTGTATCTCGTCCATCTCTTCTGAGAGTGAAGCAGATACAGCGCCGGGGAGTGGTATACCGGAAAGCTTTTCCTTTATTGCGCTGGTGATGGTACTGAAGGAGTAATTACCGGCTATTTCATGGGATACGCTGAAACATCGTTCCTGGTTCTTCCTGGTAATTTTGCTATAGCCTTCTTTCATTGTAAGATTAGCAACATTGTGTAATAGTATGTTCTTTTTGTCAGAGTTTCTCAGTACTATGTACTGTAAATCAGTGGTGTTGTTCCTGTATTTTTCATCCAGGCGAACAGTAATATCTGTATCCCTGTCATCCCTGCATAACCTGCCGGCCTGTTCGCCCTGTACTGATGCGTAGATGAAATCGGCTATATCACGGATGCTCATTCCAAGTGTTGCAAGGCGTTCCCTGTCAACATCTATCCTGATCTCCGGCTTGCCTTTATGAACCTGGAGTATGGAATTACGTATTCCCTCGATCCCTTCAGTTCTGGCTTTTACCATGTGTAGGGATTGTTCAAGCGCTGACAGGTCATCACCGGTAACATCAACACCTATTGATGATGCCTGTATATTAATGAGCCGTGAAAGTTCTATGTTCTCGGCAGAAAATTCCGTCTTTATGTCATCGGGAAGGGTGATAGACGATGAAAGCTGGCTGATAATATCATCTGTTGATAATTTAGAATCATCTTTTACAGTGGCGATGATCTCGCCAGTGTATGTATTCTTTTCTTTTCCGAAATACTCGGTAATGTTTCCGGGATTATACCCGGCATTGATTATACGCTGCTTAATGTGTGGCACGCGTTCCATCAGTGAATCTACCTGCAGTAAGACTGAACGGGTTTTTACAAGGGAAGTCCCCTTCGGGGCAGTAATACGGACGGTAAACATTCCGGGGTCCGTATGAGGCATGAGATTTTTTTCGATCAGTATAAAAAGAAAAAGACCGGTGACTATAATAAGTGCACTGGCACTAATAATACGGCCCGGCGCATCAAGGTGCTTTTTAAGGTATACTTCGTATTGAACGGATATCCTGTGCAGTAAAGATCGAACCTGTTTTGATGATCCGTGTAATAACGCAGACAATTTATTATTTGAACTTCCGGGTGAGACATGGTCAGCATTGATCCGCACCCGGTTAACCAGTATAAGAAGCGAAGGGATCAGTGTTATGGATACGAAAAATGATGCAATAAGTGATACCGCAACGGTTATTGCCAGCTGTCCAAAGATCTGGCCTGAGATACCGCTTACAAGTAACAAAGGTAGAAATACAACTATGCTGGTCAACATGGATGCAAGCAGCGCGGAGCTCACTTCACCGGTGCCCTGCACACAGGCTTTGCCAATGGGAAGACCCGTGTCAACTTTTTTCTGAATGGATTCTATGATAACAATGCCGCCATCCACCAGCATGCCAATGCTTATGGCCATACCGCCAAGTGACATGAGGTTGATATTGATCCCCATTAAGAACATTACCAGCAGGGTGATCATTATTGAAACGGGAAGAATAACAATGATAACCAGCGAGGATAACAGGTTTTGAAGAAATGCAAGAACAACCATGAAGGCAATGACGGCCCCCATGATGGATGCGATACTTACATTGTCAATAGCAGATGAAATATACCCGGAACTGTCATAACATACCTGCAGCTTCAGGGTGTCATCATACCTTTCGTTGAGTTCTTCAACCAGCCCGTATAACCGGTTGCATACTGCAACGGTATTCTTCCCGGATTCCTTGATGACTCCCAGGTTTACACTTTCCTGTCCATTTATAAATGATACGCTTTTCCTGTCCCTGCTTCCTTCAATAACCCGGGCAATGTCCTTAACAAAAACCTGTCTGCCCGATTCAGTCTTTTTTACCATTACATGTGAGATGTCATTCAATGATCTGAATTCACCTATTGTCCGTATAAGCAGATCCTTTGAGCCGCGGGTGATGCTGCCTGCAGGGAAATTGTAGTTGGACATGTTGATCTTTTCTATGATGTCATAGATGCTGAGGCCATATGCCTGCAGTGCATGCAGGTCAACAAGTACCTGTATTTCCTTGATCTCTCCCCCCGTGATCCTGGTGGTACCCACACCGTTTACCCGATCGAATTGCTGTTTTATTTTATGATCGATCTCTTCTCTCAGTGTACGAAGGTCCATGGACGAGGATGTTATGGCAATGTTCATAACCGGGAGGGCATTGGGATCAAACCTGGCAACCATGGACTTTCGTGCATCCTGTGGCAGTACACCTTTTACCATGTCCACCTTTTCGCGTATTCTCAGGCTGGCAAGGTCCATGTCGGTACCCCACTCAAAGGTGGCGGCAACAAGACTGGCTCCCTCGATCGATTCTGAACGTATCCTTTTTACCCCCGGTACGCCGTTCACTGCCTCTTCGATGGG
>CAYFSO010000141.1:0-5721 GCA_964345775.1 uncultured Leptospiraceae bacterium
CATGATACTGGTAAACGCCCCCGTCTGGTGGGGATGGAGTCTCTGGTTCATCATATTTCTGCACCTGATCATTCTTGCAGTCTCGATGATCGTCATTAAAATGATTGGCATGCTGGGTGAGCGGAAGTTCTGAACCGGGAAGGGAATTATATTCTCCCAAAAAATCTTTTGTTGACAAATACCACCCCGTGGTATCATCCCTGTACAAGCATAAACTTTTTATGCCTTCCCGGGTAGGGACAGGCAGGAGGTAATTACGATGACAATGCCCGGCATATGGGAACTGTTCATAATCGCCCTTATTGTACTGCTCATCTTCGGCAGTAACAGGCTGATGGGTATCATGCGGGATATGGGTAAAGAAGTCTACAAGTTGAAAGACAAGATAAAGGATATAGAGAACATCACGAAAAACGGCATGAAGTAGCCGTAATGCCAAACATATAACTTCGAAATAACTTCAATACAGTCAATAGAGGTACAGTAGTGGATATTTACAAGATCCGGGGCGGAAAGAAACTTTCCGGGGAGGTTGCTGTTTCCGGTGCCAAGAATGCCGCCCTTCCAATTATAGTTGCAAGTCTCCTGGCCGAGGGTGAGACGGTACTGAAAAACGTCCCCGACCTGAAGGATATACGCACCATTATAAAGGTAATCGAGTGCCTTGGCGCCAAATGCCGGTACGATGAAAACAAGAAGGTGCTGACCATCAATGTCAATTCTCTTAAAAACAACGAGGTTCCCTACGACCTGGTAAAGACCATGCGGGCCTCCGTGTACACCATGGGGCCCCTGCTTGCACGCTGCGGTGAAGCTGACGTGTCTTTGCCCGGTGGATGTGCCATCGGTGAGCGGCCCATCGACATTCACCTTTCAGGTTTCGAGGCACTGGGCAGCACCATAGACATCGAGCATGGTTACATCAAGGCACGGGCCGATAAGCTGAAGGGTGACCGTTTCATCATGCGCAAGGTGTCGGTTGGTGCAACCGCCAATATCATGATGGCCGCGGTAATGGCACATGGTGAAACCGTGCTGGAAAACTGTGCCATGGAACCCGACGTGGTTGACCTGGGAAACTTTCTTGTACAGATGGGAGCGGACATTACCGGCCTGGGAACCGAGCGCATCACCATAAATGGTGTGAAGAAGCTCAAGCCGGTCACCTACAGCATTATGCCTGACCGCATAGAGGCGGGCACCTATCTCCTGGCCGCTGCCATTACCCGCGGCAACGTAACCGTGAAGAAGGTGGTGCCGGAACATTTTACCGCCTTAACCGATGTCTTACAGGAAATGGGATTCCAGGTTGACATAAAGAGATCAAGCGTATCCATTCGACCATCGAAAAACGTTGCGGGCACATCCATTCGGACAATGCCCTTCCCCGGGTTTCCCACCGACCTGCAGGCCCCCATCATGTCGCTGATGACCACCATACCGGGGATCAGCGTGATTATTGAGACCATTTTCGAGAACCGGTTCACCCATGCCGCCGAACTTCGCAGGATGGGTGCAGATATAGACATAGAGGGAAACGTTGCCGTCATCAAGGGCACGAAGAAGCTTTCATCCGCCACCGTGATGATGTCCGACCTGAGGGCGGGAGCCGCACTGGTACTGGCAGGACTAGCAGCCAGCGGGACCACCGAGATACGGCGCATATACCATACAGACCGGGGTTACGAGGATTTCGCGAAAAAGCTTTCCTCCATCGGTGCAAACATCCGCAGGGAATCAGGCGGAAAGATGTGATGTGACATATTTTTTTACGCACAAGTTTTTTTCACATCCTGTCGATACATGTACTGAGACAGGAGGAAAATCCCATGATACGCGGAATATACACGGGTGCAACGGGCATGATTGCCCAGCAGGCGCGCCTTGATACCATCTCAAACAACCTTGCAAACGTGGACAAGACCGGCTACAAGCGGGACCTCACCCTTTTCAAGGCATTTCCCGACATGCTGATACGCCGTGTGAACGATGACGGCCTGGGTATCACTCCTGCAGGCTCATACGACACCATGCCCTACGTGGGCAAGCTTGGCACCGGCGTTGAGGTGAACGAGGTCTACACCCAGTTCGACCAGGGCTCCATGCAGCGTACAGAAAACCCTTTTGACCTTGCACTTGAAGGGCAGGGTTTTTTCACCGTAATGACAGAGCGGGGGGAGCGTTTCACCCGCAACGGCTCATTCACCATCAACGAAGAGGGAATACTGGTAAACCACAAGGGATACGCCGTGCTTGGAGAGAACGGCCCCATCAAAATACAGAAGAACAACTTCATGATCAATGAACGGGGGGAGGTACTGGTAAACGCCGCCATGTCACCTGAACCCGAAGACGTGGTGGGTATGACCCAGAACAACTGGGAACAGCCGGTAGTGATAGACAGGCTGAAACTTGCCGACTTCGAGAATATACGCGAACTGAAAAAAGAAGGCGAGTCCCATTACAGGGACACCCGGTACTCAGGCCCTCCCCTTCCCCCGGACCAGGTAAAGGTTGTACAGGGATTTTTAGAAAAATCCAACGTGAACGCCGTACGGGAAATGGTTGAAATGATAGAGGTGCAGCGCAGTTACGAGGCAAACCAGAAAAGTATTACCAGCGCCGACCAGACCCTGGGCAAACTCATTAACGAGGTGGCCCGGTAGTCTATACTTTTTCCTTTATCCCCCTCCCTTGACGGGAGGGGCAAGGGGAGGGTGTGTTTGACATACTTCTGCCAGGTGTTCAAGTACTCCATTAATATTATTTATAACGTCATTATTCCAGTATCGTATTACTGTGAATCCCTGTGAGTGTAACCATCCATCTCTTTCGTTGTCTTTCTCCTTTTCTTCTATATGTTGACTGCCATCTAATTCTACGATCACTTTGTTTTCAAAACATACAAAATCGACAATATATTCTCCTATAGGCTGCTGTCTTCTGAACTTTAAGCCCATTAATTGACGGGATCTTAAATGTCTCCACAATACTTTTTCAACATCTGTTTGATCCCTGCGAAGTTGTCTTGAAAAATTTACAATATCTTTCTTCATATATGCAACTCACCCCCACCCCGACCCTCCCCCGTCAAGGGGGAGGGAGGAATGAGATCATATTATTAAATGTAACACCTGTATTTTAAATGATTCTATCAGCAATGTATCCCCGTAACAGTTTTCCCCTTTTTCTTCTCGTTGTCCCAGAAGGGTGAGAGTTCAAGCAGCTTTTCTATCACTTCGGGCATCACTGATAACGTGTAGTCTATCTCCTCTTCAGTGGTATACCTGCTCAGGCTGTAACGTATAGATCCATGGGCGGACGTGAATGGCACCCCCATTGCCCGCAGCACGTGAGAGGGCTCAAGGGAACCCGATGAACAGGCCGAACCTGACGATGCCGCGATCCCTTTCTCGTTGAGGTAGAGGAGTATGGCCTCCCCTTCCACGAATTCGAACCCGATGTTGGTGGTATTGGGCACACGCCTGGAGGGTTCTCCGTTAAGCGAGGCGTTATGAAAACGCTCAAGCAGGCCTTTCTCAAGCTTATCACGCAATACTGCAACATGATCCGATCCATCCAGGTGATCCATTACCAGGTCGGCAGCCTTCCCCATACCTGCGATACCGGGAACATTCAGCGTGCCGGGACGGCGTCCCCGCTCCTGGTGACCTCCCTGCAGCATGGGACGCATTCTCGTCCCCCTGCGGACGTAGAGTGCACCCGTGCCCTTTGGCGCATGGAACTTGTGACCTGATATGGCGAAGAAGTCGCAGTGTATCTTGTTGACGTCTATGGGAATTTTACCAACCGCCTGCACCCCGTCCACGTGAAAGGGTATGCCGCGTTCATTGAGGAATGCGCCGATCTCTTCCACCGGGAAGATGACGCCGGTCTCGTTGTTGGCATACATTACCGATACGATGGCGGTATCGTCGTCCACCGATTCGTAGAGATACTGCAGGTCAAGGTTCCCGCGGGCGTCAACCGGCACGTAGGTGATACGGTATCCCTGCCGCTCAAGCTGCCTGCACAGGTTCAGCACTGCCGGGTGCTCAACCCGGGTGGTAATGACGTGCCGCTTTTCACGGTAATAATCAAGGGTGCCCATGATGGCAAGGTTGTCACTCTCGGTGGCCCCGCTGGTAAAAACCATCTCGTAATCGTTGTCGGCCCCCAGCATGCGCCGCACGCTGTCACGTGCCCTGTCAATGTCATCGCTCACGTCACCGCCGAAATCGTGCATGCTTGACGGGTTGCCGTAGCGCTGGCTGAAAAAGGGCAGCATGGCTTCTACCACCTCGGGTGCCACCATGGTTGTTGCGTTGTTATCCATATATACGATGTCTTTCATAATTACACCTGTGCATGTTCAATTACTTCAATGTCATTCTCAACGAATTCACGCAGCTTGTCCTGCACCAGGTTTCTCAGGGTCACGTCTGATATGACGCAGTTGGCGCAGTTGCCAAGCAGCCGCACGTACACCTTCTTGTTGTCTATATCCACAAGCTCTATGTTGCCGCCATCCCGCTGCAGTATGGGACGGACCACGTCGGTTATGGTCTCTTCCACCAGCTGCATTCGCTTGATGTTGGTAAGGGGCTTTTTCTCTTTCTTTTCCGGCAGCACCTCTTCGGCCATATCCTGCCGCACCTCGTGGACGATATCCTCTATCTTGTGAATACATGATCCGCATGCACCGCCAGCCTTGGTGTAGTTGGTAACGTCTTCCACCGTGGAGAGGTTGTTTTCACGAACCACCTTCTCTATGAGGGTATCGGTCACCCCGAAACACTGGCAAACCATCTCGCCTTCCAGTTCCTCTTCATCTTCAACCGTCTCACCCTTCAGCTTCTTCAGTGCCTTTGTAAGGGCTTCTTCTCCCATAACTGAACAGTGCATCTTCTGCTCGGGCAGGCCGCCCAGGTAATCAACGATGTCCCTGTTGCTCATCTTCGATGCCTCATCGAGGGTCTTCCCTTTCAGCATCTCCGTCAACGCCGAGGAGGAGGCTATGGCGCTGCCGCAGCCGAATGTCTGGAATTTCGCGTCAACGATACGGTCACCGTCAAGTTTCAGGTACAGGGTAAGGGCGTCACCGCACACGATGCTCCCCACCTCGGCAACCACGTCGGCATCGGGAATTGTTCCCACGTTTTTCGGGGTCTTATAAAGTTCTTTTACCTTTGCTGTATAGTCCCACATGTACGTTCCTCCATGAGTGGATAAACCATGTATGTATCCCGTTATTAGATGAATATATATACAAAATAACGCATCGACCAGTTAAATTCATACTATTTTAATAGGAATTAAGAAAAAAATACTACCGGTCCTTATATATGCAAGAATTTTTTTCATACGGCGGGTGATTTTTTATCCTCTGATGGCATGAGCGCAACGGGGGGTTCACGCAAAGGCGCAAAGAACGCGACGAGTTGGTCAATACATGGTAGTTTCGTCTTTTCCAGTATAGCAACCGGTAGTTGTTGTGTTTTGTTATGGATATAGATTTTACAGGCTATAAATTATTACTTTTTTACACTCTTTCCGGATTCTTGGGAATGGAAAACAGTTCTTTATAACAATAATATATGAAATTGCAATTTACATAATTTTTTTAACCGCAGATACACGCAGACTTGTGCTGAGCCTGTCGAAGTATGAACACAGATGATGATATTAATTATCAAATATTCACGATAATCCGCGTTAATC
>CAYFSO010000142.1:0-5478 GCA_964345775.1 uncultured Leptospiraceae bacterium
TTGCCAAGTCTTGTGAGGAACATCTTCATCTGGGATGATGTTGTATTTTGCGCTTCGTCAAGAATAACGAATGCCTTGTTCAATGTTCTACCCCGCATGTATGCAAGGGGGGCTATCTCAATGGTCCCCTTTTCAATAAGCCTGGTGACCCGCTCAAACGGCAGCAGGTCGAACAGTGCATCGTACAGGGGACGCAGGTACGGGTTTACTTTTTGAATAAAATCACCGGGCAGGTACCCGAGATTCTCACCTGCCTCAACCGCCGGTCTTGTCAGTATAATACGCTCAACCCGTCCCGTTATCAAGTACTTTACCGCCACGGCTACTGCCAGGTATGTTTTCCCGGTACCAGCGGGACCAACAGATATGGTGATTGGACACTGCTGTATGGCGGATATATATTCCGCCTGGTTCATGGTCCGGGGCATTATAGACTTACCCGTTTCAGGGACAACGATCTTCAACTTGTTGATGGCATCGGTATCTACTTTTCTGCCCTTCGCAATTGAATTGGCAAGGTACTTTATGTCAAATTCATCAAACTCGTACCCGGGTTCTTTCATGTGAAGATAGTCACCCATCAGATGCAGCAGGGACATGGTCTGCTCCCTCTTTTCCTCATCCGCGTCAATTTTAAGGGTGGTACCCCGTGGTATGATGTCGACGTCAAGGATATCTTCAATGGCCTTAATATTCTTGTCCCCTGATCCACAAATACGCTTGTAGATGGACACGTCGTCTACTTCAAACACCTCGTCTGTCATTTATGGTTCAACCACCTTGATAGAAAGGTCTCGCAGCTGTCCTGCCGCAACGGGTGAAGGAGCATTACTCATGAGACATTGTCCCTTTTGAGTTTTTGGAAAGGGAATGACTTCCCGTATGGATTCCCGTTTCAGCAGGATCATTAGAATGCGGTCAAGCCCAAGAGCAATACCCCCATGTGGTGGTGCCCCGTACTGCAATGCTTCAAGCAGGAAGGAAAACTTCACCTTTGCCTCTTCTTCTGAGATACCGAGAATATTGAACATCTTTCTCTGCAATTCCATCTTATTGATACGTATGGAGCCGCCACCGATCTCCATACCATTCAATACCACGTCGTAGGCATGGGCCCGGACAGAATCCGCGTTTTCCGGTGAAAGGGAATCCAGCTTCTCAATATCTTCCGGCTTTGGAGCGGTAAATGGATGATGCATGGCGTAAAAACGTTCATCCTCATGATCGTATTCCAGGAGAGGAAAGTCAACTACCCAGAGGAAATTCAGGGCATCTTCATCGATCATCCCCATTTGTTCTGCTATATGTTCCCTGAGATTGCCAAGTGCGTCATTTACCACCTGTTTACGGTCACAGGAGAAGATCACCAGCACGTTGCCATCGAGGGAAAGGCGGTCTATTAGTGTTTCTTTTTCATCATCACCGAGAAACTTGGCAATTCCTGTTTCAAAACTTCCATTATTATAACGAACCGTGGGCAACCCTCCGGCACGGTATGTTTTCACGTACTCTATGTACTCGTCGGTCATCTTCCTGGATATTTTACCATCGTCGGGTACCACCATGGCCTTGATGATCCCCCCGTCTTCAAGAGTAGACTGAAACACCTTGAAATCGGAATTACCGAATATATCAGTACAATCTGTTAGTTCCATGCCAAACCTGGTATCCGGGTCGTCCTTTCCATACCTGTTCATTGCCTCTTCGTAGGTTAACCTTGGAAAGGGCACCTGGATATCCTTACCTTTCAGGGCACGGACCATCTCCAGCAGGAGACCTTCTATCTGCTCCATCACCATGTCCGGGGTCACAAAAGACATTTCAAGGTCTACCTGCGTAAATTCAGGCTGACGGTCATTTCTCAGGTCTTCGTCCCTGAAACATTTTACTATTTGAAAATACCTGTCAAAGCCGGACACCATGAGTATCTGCTTGAAAAGCTGTGGTGACTGGGGTAACGCGTAAAACATTCCCCTGTTGATACGGCTTGGCACCAGGAAGTCGCGTGCCCCTTCGGGGGTAGACTTGTTCAACATGGGGGTTTCTATTTCGTAGAAATTCTGCTCAGCAAGATATTTCCTGGTCACCTGCATGGCCCTGTGCCTGTTGATCACCGCGTCCCGCATCTCTGCACGCCTCAGGTCCAGATAACGATACCGCAGGCGAATCTCCTCGCTCAACCTGTCCTGTGAATCCATCGGGAATGGCGGCACTTCTGATTCTGCCAGCACATCAAGCACATCTGCCTGTACTTCTATATCACCGGTGGTAAGGTTTGGATTAACGGTATCCTCTGTACGTTTTATTACCTTTCCCTTAACCATGACGCAAAACTCACTTCGGACCTTTTCCGCCTGCCTGGTGATTTGGGGCACTCGCGAACTGTCAAAAACAGCCTGCACGATCCCGGTCACGTCACGTACTTCCAGGAAAACGATACCCCCCAGGTCACGGTTACGGTCAACCCATCCCGATATCACCACCTCTTCCCCGATATCTGTAGATGATAATTTTCCACAATAACTACGATTCTCAAACATCAGCTTCATTCCCCAGATCAAATATATGAATAATAGGTCGAATTTCCCCGGTTTTCCAAAAAAATTCAGGCAACAATGGTTTGCCTGCACCGGTTATGCGACGGGTAATTACTTAGTTTAGGGGAAGGACATTTGTCAAGTTAAAAAGTTCGGTCATAAACAGTGGAATTATTTATGCATCCCATGGTGAGTATGAACATAAAAAAATACTAAAATTTTAATATTAATTATTGCCGATCTCTTTTTATTAAAATATATTAGACTAATATAATATTTGTATCTTTTACATTGTTGTTTATATTGCACAGCAGGGAGCTGAAAATGAAACCATCAAAAAGCATGAAAATTAGTTCAAAAATCGTTGTTTTCTTTATGTTCTTCTATTTATTAATGCTTGGAGCTGGCATAACAGGCATTTATAACATGGGTAACATGTCTATTGCAACAGCACCCCTTTCAGAACAATCCGCCATGGGTTATATCTTTTTCTTGTCCTTACTGGCAGTCGCCGGTTTAACAGCATCTATACTCCTGGTCCGCAGGGTTACCATTCAGATAAAAGAACTCTCTTCATTCATTAAGACTAACCTTGTTGAGAAGGGTGATCTTACCGCCAGTTTTAAGACAGGTACAGGTGACGAGATTGACCAGCTTGCTGGTGATCTCAACAGTTTTGTTGAAAATATACACCATTACGTGGCAAGGGTTACCGGCACGTGGGAATCCCTTTCAGATGATGTTGAGAAAGCAATAATAAAAAGTTCACAGGTATCAGCGGCTATCGCAAGGGAAAGTGAACTTATGCGAAAGATCAGGGCTGATTTGAGGAACCTGAAATTGAGATCTATTGGCATGACACCTGAAACCAGGGGTCAGGTTGAAACTCTGTACAGCACGTTTTCCATGCTCACCGCAGTTGCCGCGGAAAAGAATGAACTTGTTGCCAGTACCGGGAGGCAGATGCAACGCATAAAATCAGATACGCAACAAATACTTGAAATGGTGACCCAGGATGACCCCTCAGGTACTGCTTCACAGGAAGGGATGACTGAGGCAGCAGACGGTCAGGCTGAATTTGCAAACAGAGAATTTGACGAGGTACCGCAACTGGAAGAACTAAAAGCGAAAGTGGAGCCTGAGGGAACTACCGTGCATTAAGTATTAGACTATCATTTTTAGTAACTTTCTCAGGTGTCGTTATTACAATATGCAATCATCGTAAAATGAATGAGTATATAATCAAAAGTGACTGTTGATATGTTTCCATACAATATTTTCCTTGACTTATGTTATCATTATGTATTACAATAGTATAAAATATTTATAATCTACGGTACGGTGGTGGTCACATGAATGACATTATTACCGAAGTCAGGGTTTTCCCTAAAGAAAACCTTGGGAAAACACTGGGGTTTGCCAACATCACCCTGATGGACAAGTTCGTTGTTAAGAATCTTCGAATTGTTAAGGGTGACAAGGGCATATTTATCGGTATGCCCTCGAACAAGAGGAAAAACGGTGAATATATAGACCTGTTTTTCCCCATCACGCAGGAAGCTCGTGACATGATTACCGGCGCTATCCTTGACAAGTATAACGAGGTAATGGAAGGCGAAGCTTCCCGGGTGGAGCATAAGCTTAACCAGGTATAGAACATCTCATAGTATACCTGCTACAAAAACCAGCTCAATAGTACATTACTGCTTCCCATCGGCATGTAAGGGGTGAGAACAGGCAAATAATCGCATATCTGCCAGGATAGCTGTACCCTGTCCCAGATTTATTCCTGTTTAAACCTGGACGTGAAGTTTCTAACGAAATTTGTCATCCTTGTGAGCACAAGTGCGCTTATAACCACGTCAAGAATGTCAGGGAAACGCAATCCCGTCCCACTGAATATCTGTAACGCGTTTACCTTGTAGCACAGGAAAAAGGCAACTACTATGATGATGGCATCCCTTGTAGCCTCGATGGGACGTGCCGAGCTGGCATCCCTGAGCGCCGACATGGAAAATATCGCCATCACTGCCGCTTCAAGTATTATGGCAATAACGAAAAGATTGATAATGTTTTGAATGAGTACATCACCATTCATGGCGGGACCTCCATTTCATCTCACAGGCGCCTGTTCCTTCGCGCCTTCACTTTTGTTGCATTATATGCATATTTATGGTATTATTGCAATCGATTTTCTGAACCGGGTCATTCTTCTTCCTCCGATTTCTGCTGCAGGTACATGCGGATCTTGTCCCGTATTGAATCGGGTAAACGAATGCCAATGGTTTTCAATCGATTTTCGTATTTTCTGAATGAGTTCACATGCTTGGATGTGGTCACAAATATTTTAAAATAGGACCTGATACTCCCTTCCAGCTCTTTCCTGAATTCTATATCCTGGTTGAGAAGATCTTCAACCGGCGCGATAACACGATAATTTATTGGACGGCATATTGACCGGTACGCAACGAACCGTTGTGTCACCTCTGACTCGTAATTCTTCATCCGTATGTCCTTCTCAACCTCGTTGAGATTGACACAATCTATTATCTCAAAATGATACTCCTCCTGAAGTGCGTTTCGAAGCTCCTTTTCAGCATTCCTGTAATTGGCACATTCGGATATGGTTTCCGGGCACTGGTGATCACACCTGAGGTAGAGCACTACATCAATATCCGAACTTGGCTGTGAAAGTCCCACGTTCACCGATCCAACCACGTCCATGGCCAGGTTTTCTATTCCGGGTTCCAGCCGTTTCACCACTTCCTCAAGCCTGTCAACACGCTGCTCGGTTTCTCCCGTCTGGAACATACGAAAAAAATTTTTTATCTCGTTAAAAAGCTCTATCTCGGGTATATGCGAGTACTTTTCTACCTTCATGTCAACGTTTTCATTACGGGTCCTGGCATTGTAACGCAGTTCGTCTATAACATGTTTTTCC
>CAYFSO010000143.1:0-5338 GCA_964345775.1 uncultured Leptospiraceae bacterium
ATATGACACAGATACTACCGCTAATACTAATAGTCTTTTTCGCGGCATTTACCCAGTCGGTTGCAGGATTCGGGGCGGCACTGGTAGCCATGTCCCTACTTACCCTGTTGCTGCCAATTACTTTTGTCACCCCGCTTGTGGCCCTGATGGGAACATTCATTACAATTTCCATATTTTTACGTTTACGGCGCCACTTCGACATTAAAAAGGTGCTGCCAATGGCCATTGGCGCCCTTCCCGGCATCCCGTTCGGCATATACTTTCTCACCAACTTTCCGGAGGATATTGTCAAAAAGATACTGGCAGTAGTTCTCCTGCTGTATTCCGTCTACTCTCTTTTAAACGTGAGACATTCAAGGAAAATTCGAACGGAATGGGGTTATCTTTTCGGTTTCCTGTCAGGCTGCCTTGGCGGAGCCTTCAATACCAACGGCCCACCGGCAATTGTTTATACGTCAATGCAATCATGGAGCAAAGATGATATTACAGTTACCCTGCAGTCGTTTTTTCTCCTTTCGGGTATTATGCTTATTACCATGCACGGCCTTCATGGCCTGATAACCGTAAACGTGCTTAACCATTTCTTCCTCTTGATTCCCGTTATTATCGCAGGTGTCGTGGCAGGTTCATTTGTCTACGACAAGGTAGACCAGGTCTCATTCAGGAAGATGGTGTATGTACTTCTTGTCGTTCTGGCCATAGTGCTCTTTTTTAGCTGATACTGAAAAAGAATTTGTATATTTACAAGGTACATACTATACTAATAAAAACAGTATTCACATGGTGAATAGCTAAAATAACTTATTGTTATGCGAAACAAAATTTATCCTGACTCATTTTCCAGTTTACCCGGGGCGAAAGGTACCTTCATCGCCCGGCAGCCCATATTTGACCGTCATAAAAGGGTGTACGGGTATGAACTCCTGTTCAGGGAGGGATTTGATAATTTCTACAAGACCATCGACGGGGACTATGCCAGTTCCCAGACCATTCTTTCAAGTTTTCTGCTGTTCGGCATGGATTCAATTACCGGCGGTAAACGTGGATTCATAAATTTTACCAAAAACCTCCTGGAAAACGAGACTGCCAGCATATTTCCCAGGGAACTTCTAACTATTGAAATACTTGAAACCGTAAAGCCCACCGAAGAGATCATCAGCAAGTGTAAAAAGCTGAAAAAGGCGGGCTACATGATAGTACTTGATGATTTTGTTTTTTTCGAGGAGTACAGGCCTCTTCTTAAAATAGCCGATATCATAAAAATAGATTTTCGCAAAATAACCCCCGAATCAGACCGGGTAATACTTTCACTTGCCGAAGAATACCCGGTTAAGCTGTTAGCTGAAAAGATAGAAACCCACCGGGAATACCAGCAGGCAGTTGACAATGGTTATTCATATTTCCAGGGATACTTTTTCAGCAGGCCCGAAATTATTGAGGGAAAAGACATTCCCGTTTACAAAATGAACTTTCTTGCCATATTGCAGGAAGTACATTCCCGGGACTTCGAATATGACCACCTTGAAAATATCATCAAACGTGACGTATCTTTGAGCTACAAGCTGTTAAAATTCATAAATTCAGCCGCTTTTGGTTTTACCAGCAAAATACATTCAATCAAGCAGGCCCTTACCCTGCTGGGGATCGACGAGTTCAGGAAATGGATATCACTTATCGCACTCAGCGGTATGGGTAATGATAAGCCCGAAGAGCTGGTAGTTACATCCATAATCAGGGCACGATTCGCCGAAGAGCTGGCACTGAAATCCGGCATGAAGGATATTTCATCGGATCTCTTTCTTATGGGTATGTTCTCCCTCATCGATGCGTTCATGGACAAGCCCAAAAAGACCATACTGGATGACCTCAACCTGGATGATGATATCAAGAACGCCCTTGTTGGCCAGCCGGGGCCTTTTACCGATTATTACAAGTTAATGCTGCTTCACGAAAAAGGTGAATGGGACCCCATAGAACCCCTCGCCGACAGGCTTGAACTTGACGAAGAAGTCATTGCCGTCTCGTATCTCCAGGCCGTAGAATGGGCCAACAGGGTTAAACTGGTGTGAAACAGGCCCTGCTCCCGGTCATTCTACTTGTAGCACTTACAGTTATACTGCTGTACCCGGGCAGTCCCGGCAGCAGGGGCAGCAATGCCGTTAACAGGGAATACCACCGTATCGTCTCTCTCTCCCCCTCCCTCACAAAAATGATCATTGACATGGGGGCAGAAGAAAAACTGGCCGGTGTTACAAGCTATCATCCGCCCCTCAGCAAAAAAGTTCCAGTTGCGGGAAGCCTGGTGAACCTGAACCTTGAAAAAATAATGACACTTGAACCAGGTATCGTCCTCCTCTCTATGGAAGACAACCCTACCCAGTTCTCAGAAAGACTTTATACCATGCCCCTTACTATAAAAGAATTTTCAGAATATTCAACTTTTTCGTCAATATGCGATACCTACAGGGAAATGAGCGTTATCACGGGCACACAAATAATTGCTGAAAGAAAAATTACAAAATACAGAAAACAACGCAATAATATGATAACCGCCGATAAAACGCGCATCAGCGTTCTGTTTCTCTTATCTGACCGGCCATTCGTTGCCGCGGCAGAACACTCGTTTATCGGTAACATTATAAAGGATGCCGGAGGACAAAATATTATCACAACCCGCCGTCACCAGTATCCTGTAATAAATGCCGAACTGATCATCAGTGAAGATCCCCGGGTAATTATAACAACCTCCACGACAACGGTTTCACGGTTCAAGGAATTACTGGGAGAAAGGCATACACACCTGCAGGCTTTGAAAAATGATACCGTAAAATATATTGCATACGATCCGGTTACTTACTATACTCCCGGTGATTATGTAAAATCACTTGCGGAAATGAAACAGTTGTTCAATAAAGTCACAACAACCGGGCAGTAAAAAAATAAGGAAAATATTATCAAAAAATACGTACTGCTAACAACAGGTATCTTTGTACTCTCTGCCGGCGTACTGCTCATCGCACTGGCCCTGGGACAGGTACATCTTTCACCTGCGACCATACTTCAAGCGCTTTTGCAGGGAACACCCGAAGACGCGTCCATCATACTGTACAAGCTCAGAATACCCCGTGTACTAATGTCTCTCATCATAGGCGCGTCCCTCGGTGCAAGCGGCGTTTTGTACCAGGCACTGCTGAAGAACCCGCTTGCCGAACCCTTCACCCTGGGAATATCAAGCGGCGCCGCCTGCGGCGCGGCATTCGCGATCATCATGTCGCTATCCACCGGTTTCATTTTCGCCGGTGCCTTCGCGGGGAGCGTTTTCGTAATATTTCTTGTCTACCTCCTTGCCCGGAAGTTCGGCTTCTCAAGTCCCGCCCTCGTGCTGGGAGGGCTTTCACTCAGCTTCATCTTCTCGTCAGCCGTGCTGCTGCTCTTCGCCTTCAGCCGGGCTCACCAGGTACACAAGGCACTCATGTGGCTGATGGGTGACCTTTCCCTGGCACGGTACGATTACCTGGGCCGCACAGGAATAGTGCTCATAGTACTGCTGCTCATAAGCCTGTACTACTCACGCCATCTGAACATACTGTCATTCGGCGACGAGTTTGCCGCCAGCCACGGTATCACAAGGTCCGAGATACTGGTGATCTTCTGGATAGCCTCAATGATGGCAGCCATTTCCGTGTCCCTGGCCGGCGTCATCGGTTTCGTGGGACTCATCACCCCCCATGCCGTACGGATAATCTCCGGCCCCGAACACAGGGTACTGCTGCCGGTTACCGCCATCACCGGCGGCCTCATGCTGGTGCTTGCCGACACGCTTGGGCGAACCATGGTATCCCCTTACGAGGTTCCCGCCGGCATCATCATGGGATTTTTCGGCGGCGCATTCTTTCTTGTTATACTCATCCGGAGGGGGTGGTCGGGCTGATGGCACTTTTTACCCTGGAACATGTAAAGGCGGGATACGGCGATAACGTTGTCCTTGACGATGTCTCCCTGGATATCACCCCTGGTGAATTCATGGGTATAATCGGGCCAAACGGTGCCGGCAAGTCCACCCTCTTAAAACTTCTTTGCAGGCAGCTTGCACCCATGGCAGGCATAATACAGTTCAGCGAGCAGGACGTGAAGACTATCCCTTCCCACCTGTTCGCCCCGCAGGTGGCCATAGTTCACCAGAAGCTTGAGAACCTGCTGCCGTTCACCGTTGAAAAATTCGTATCCATGGGGCGTTTTCCCCACCAGCGTTTCTGGCAATCCGGCAGGGCAGACCATGCTCAAAAGGTCAACCATGCCATCAGGGTAATGGACCTGGAACATCTTCGGACCAGGCCCATCACTGAACTTTCCGGCGGCGAACAGCAGCGCACGTTCATCGCCCGGGCGGTTGCCCAGACCAACAGTGTGATACTGCTTGATGAGCCGGTGGCGCACCTGGACATCAACCACGTCACCCGGGTGATGGACCTGCTTTCCGAACTTAACGCATGGGGAACCACCATCATCACCGTGCTGCACGATATCAACCTTGCCGCGGATTACTGTAGCCGAATCCTTGCCCTCAGGGACGGCAGCATTTTCACCGACGGCCCCCCGTCCGAGGTGATCACCTACCAGGCAATCGAGTCACTCTTCGACACCGTGTGCGTGGTACACGACAATCCCATCACCGGAAAGCCGTACACCTACCCCGTACCGGGGAGATACCGTAATGATTCATAAACTCAATAACTTACAACCACAAAACATATCATCTCTGTGGTGAAAAAAACACTTTACAAAAGTCATATCATAAAACTATCGTTACAACATATTACGATCTTTATATCTCTACACGGAGGAAGTCGGGTGTGAATCCCGCGCTGTCCCGCAACTGTGTTCCGGGTGATCATTACAGTTTACCCGGTAAGCCAGATACTCCCTGTAACTGGATATCCTCGAGGACTGGGACCAGTTAGCATCAGGCCGCATTAGATACTGGCAAACCCAAACACGTTCCCTTGAGGCGTGTTTTTTATTTGCTGGTAATCCCTGCCGCCAGATGTAGTTCCCGCCTCCTCCTGATTCCAGGTAACAACTTTTTTAAATCAACAGGAGGACATCACATGAAAGGCTATAAGCATCAAAACCGTTGTACAATTGCTGCATCAGTTGCGTTACTCTTCTTTTTCATCCTGGTATTCAGCCCTTCCATGGTAACGGCCCAGGAAACAGGTCTTGACCGGGAAACCGGGCAGGTAACGGAAGACACAGACCAGCTTAACAAGAATTCTTCTGAAAAAGAGCAGAAGACCGTTAAACTGGATGATATCGTGGTCAGTGCCACGAAAACGGA
>CAYFSO010000144.1:0-5165 GCA_964345775.1 uncultured Leptospiraceae bacterium
ATACGGGAACATTTCAAGCAGGTAATACTTCTCACGCTTTTCATCCAGTTCACTGGTGAAGAGGTCTTCTTCCCAGCGCTGTTGCCATTTCTTTTCAATCTCGGTAAAGTTGTATTCTCGTTCTGCCATGCTGATACCCCGTCATAAGTCCTGTAAAAAATATAATGCACGTACACCTTCCGGTGCCGCGTATAGTTTGATGTATTTTGCAGCTCGGGTAAAAGTCAAGTAAATCTGGAAAAAATGTTGGCGGAGTTCCAGGAGACATTAAGACATGATTCGATCTGATCAATAATGTTAACGATCAACCAAAACTCTAATACGAAAAATACAAAAATGGCTGCAAAAACACATTATCTTTTTCGCTTTTATCCAGATACCGACCAAACCTGTGAAGCCAGTAAATTAGCTGAAAGTTCACTTTTTGTCGAAGGAATAGGATGATAAGAACCGGTCTGTTTCCCAGGCCTCCAGGAGGGTGCTGTATGCCTGAAATATGTCCTGGTGCCGCAACATGCCTGTGATGGTATACCCGTCCTCCGCCACTACGGGTATGTTCTCGATGTCATGTTTCTCGATCTTCTGTACCGCGGTGGACACCTGGTCATCCGCCGTCACGGCAGGCACCGGTATTATGAGGTCACCGGCAATAAGCAGGTCGACAAGCTCGTTGTTGATGAGGGCCTGCCGCACCTCCTTCAGAGAGACAACCCCCATCAGATGCTTCTTGTCATCCACCACGCATACGTCACCGTACCGGGAGCGCAGCAGTTCCTGCAGTAAAGCCTGGAAGGGCATACGGTAGCTGACAGTCTCGTAGTCCTTTTTCATAAGGTCTTTCACGTTCACCTGCCCAAGCAGGTCCACCTCTCCCATGCGGCTCACGTCTATCCCCTCGTCCAAAAGCTCCGAGGCATAGATGGTTCCCTTGTTCATGTATACCACTACCAGGTATGCCATGATGCTCACCAGCATCAGTGGCAGTATGAACCGGTAATCACCGGTAACCTCGAATACCAGCATGATGGAGGTCAGGGGTATGGAGTTGATCCCCGCAAGGATACCACCCATTGCCACCAGGGAAAAAACAACGGGGTCCAGTGAAAGGTCGAACAGGTAATTCAATCCCGAGGCAAAGATGAAACCGGACATTACCCCGATACCCAGGGATGGAGCGAACATCCCGCCGTACGCCCCCGCGTGCAGAAATGCGGCCAGGAAGACCATCTTCAACACCAGTAGAATACACACTGTCGTAAACGTGAACTTTAGATTCAGTATATCATTAATGGTAGTATATCCAATCCCGTAAAGCTCGTTATATTTCATCAGCACAATACCGAATACCAGTGCAAGGGGTACCAGCCGAACAAAGACATTTTTTATTTTCAGCGTATCGTCGAACATCTTCTTTACCCACCGGGAAAAAAGAAAAAACAGTATGGACAGGATACCACACCCAATCCCCAGGAGAAGAAAGTAGGGGAAATCCGATGTCACCTCGAAGTTGTACTCCGGTATCATGAACAATGACTCGTTACCCAGCACCGCCCGTGAAACGATGTCTGCCACAACCGATGAAATGATGAGTGCACTCAGGGCCTCGTTTTTCAGATCATTCAGCAGGATAACCTCTATACCGAAGAACACCCCCGCGATGGGGGCGTTAAACACCGCGGCAATGGCAGCTCCGGCACCGGCGGCAGTGTACATTTTCATACTGTCACTTTTCAGCCTGAACACCTGTGACATGAACGACCCGATACCGCTTCCCATCTTGGCCGCAGGGCCTTCAGGCCCCATCGGTATACCCGTTCCTATTGTTATGATGGAATTGAACAGGTGAAACAGGGTAACCTTCAGTGGGATAAGACCCTTGTTAATGATGAGGGACTTGATGACGTGTACCACGCCCCGTTCCCGGGAAAGTGCGGGGAAGATCCAGGTGGTTGCAGCGATGATCACCGCACCTGAAAGGGGCACAAAAAATATCATGTTCCTGTTAATACCGGAAACAACCCCATCATGACCAGGGTCGAAAAGTACCCGCATGTGTTCAAGAAGATAGTGGAACAAAACCGCGCCCAATCCTGCCAGCATACCCAGGATCATGGCAAAGACGATCTGTGAGACATATCGTGATATGTCCGATTCCATGTAGGAGTTCTGTACTCTTCGTCTTAAATTGGTAAAGAAGCCCAGGTAGGATTCAACATGTTCCTTCATCACAAAAGATCACTGGTTACTGAAGATTTCCATGATCTTTTCAGGTTTCTTCGCACTGATGATCTCTTTTCGCACGTTTTCATCGCGAAGTAATCCCATTATCTGTGACAGGAGCTTGAGGTATTCCTTGTGCTGGCGTTCCCCTGCTGCAGCCAGTATTATGAGATTCACGGGATCCCCGTCTATTGAATCAAAATCGATTCCTTTTCGGGATATGCCAATGGCGAAGGCAATCTTGTTGACGGCCCGGATCTTTGCGTGGGGAACCGCGATACCAAAACCGATGCCCGTGGTCATTATCTCTTCCCGTTCTTTTAACGCGTTGACAAGATCATCAATGTTTGAACAGACTTCTGAGCCTTCGAATACCCGGGCCAGTTCCTCGATGGCGTCAAACTTGTCCTTCGCCTTTATCTCTTTTATATAGTTTTTATCAGTATACTCAATAAAGTGTTTCATAGTATTCCTTTCCCGGTATAAAACCGTTTCATATGATACTCTGGCAGGGTTAAGTGCTAAGGCAGCTTGTATACTAATGTCAACAAAAAAACATGGCATCAATGTTCAGAGAGAAGGGGGCATTTTCTGTTTATCAATGAATATTGCACGGCTGCTCATGTCAAACTGGAACTCTTTTTGCTGCAGCACGTGAACACATGCTTCAACCACCCTCTCGTCGTACAGGGTCCCGCTGTTGGAGGTGATCTCGTCTATGGCCAGGTCTATACCCAGGGCTCCCCTGTAAGGCCTGTTGGTAGCAATGGATTCAACCACGTCGGCCACTCCAAGGATACGTGATTCCGAGAGTATGTATTTTCCTTCCAGGCCTTCAGGGTACCCTGAACCGTCAAGCCGTTCATGATGCTGTAACACTATTTCCGCGATGGGCCACCGGAACTCGATCATCTTTAAAATATCGTAACCGGCAACCGGGTGCATGCGTATATACTGCATATCCAGTTCCGTCAATCTGCCTGGCTTGAAAAGTATCTCAATTGGTACTGCAACCTTTCCTATATCGTGTACCATGGCTGCAATGTATATTCCCTGTACCTGTTCATACGGGTACTCCATTTCCTCCGCGATTGCACGTGAAAGGTGTGCTACCCGCTGCTGATGCCCACCGGTATACGGATCACGCATTTCTGCCATGAAGGATATGGTACTTATGGTTCCCTCGATGGACTTCTCAAGCTGCTCCAGGCTTCGGTGAAGGGCATCCTCTGCGAATATTCGTTCCCTGACCTCGTTTTTCAACAGGGTATTTACTTCCATCAATTCAGCCGATCGTTTCTCCAGCTCTGCGGTTCTTTTATGTATTTCTTCTTCCAGGTGTTCCTGGTAATTATTATGTTCCTCTATGAGTTCTGCCCGTTCTAAACATTTCTCAACAGAATGTTTCAGCACCATCATGTCCATTATGGGCTTGGTAACAAAGTCCCAGGCACCTATTCTCAGTGATTCAACCGCTTCTTTCACATCACCTGTCCCCGATACAATAATGACCGGCATGTTGGAATATGTCTTCATGATATGTTCCAGGAGTTCAAGGCCGTGCATATCCGGCATCCGCAGGTCAAGAAGCACTGCATCAGGTGCATGCTCCCGGCAGAGCGCAAGTCCTTCCCTGCCGGCAGCAGCCTGTATCACATTGTATCCGAAGTGTTCAAAATAGGCTGCAACGGTTTCCCTGAAGATTTTTTCATCCTCTACGGTTAATAAGGTAATTTTCTTCTCTGGCATATTGCTCTCTATCCTGCTTATCTTCTTTCATCCTGTAATATACGAATGAGAATGGTTCATTTCTCATATTTTGTTCACTTTCATCCGCTTTTTTGCTTGCAGATTATTTACACCATGTAATTATACAGGCATACCAGTAATATCTTATCACGAAGAGGAGACCTGTATGACAAGAATAATTTTCCCTTTTATGCTGATATTCATGTTTTTTATCTCATCGATTGATGTGTACGCGGGCACCTTCATCGCCGGTGCCAAAAGCTGGTTCGCCTTCTGGGAGTCGGGGGTGATCAACCAGTACGAGAAGAGAATGAAAACCAGCACAACCATTGAATCAATTGAGAAGGATCCCGGAAAGGGTTTCCTTGCAGGCCCCCTTATTGGATACCAGGCCGACGATGGGAAATGGTCTTTCGGACTGGCTATTATGGCCTTCAGTTATTTCCAGCAGGACATGACCGGGAAAGAGACCAGTGGAGGTGAAGTTGAATTTGACGCATCACTCAGGCGAATGGATTTTGACCTTGCAGCCAATTACAGGCTGAATTCCTACATGAAAGCCATTGCCGGCTATAAGCATCAGTATTCTGAACTGGATCTTGAAAATAAATCTGCTGGTTTTTCTGAAAAGTATACAGCACACGTCAGCATACCTACACTTGGAATAGGATTTTCATACCCTTTGTCAAATTCGCTGGTTGCAGGCCTCCAGCTTGGCATCCTTTATGTGATACCTTCTGTTGAGGTAGAGTATGATGCAGGTGGCTCTATGGAACTTGAAACAGAAAATTCTTTCGGTTTTAACGGGGAAACCGCAATCAGTTACCTGGTAACACAAAACCTTATTATAGAGCTGGGCTACCGGTTGCAGGTCTACGAATACACGGCCAATGTACCCGGCGATCCGGCCGGTGACACCCGTGACCTCACCCATGGCGTAGTTGTCTCGGCGTATTACCTGTTTTAAAGAAAAGAGATTGCCACATGCAAGCTCCGCTTCAATATTTCCTTGCGTATACAGGATTGTATGTAATGATGTAATAATTCCTTTTTAATTATCAATAAGAGGAGACCAGTATGATAAGAAAAACTTTTCCTTTTATCCTGATATTCATGTTTTATCTCACATCAATTAATGTGTACGCGGGCACATTCATCGCCGGTGCCAAAAGCTGGTTCGCCTTCTGGGAATCGGG
>CAYFSO010000145.1:0-5069 GCA_964345775.1 uncultured Leptospiraceae bacterium
CCTCGTCGGAGATACGCACCTGGCACATCTGTATCATCGGGCCACACGCACCCGGTTTGCCTGTATCACGGTATCCAACGCATACGGGGAAGAATTCCGTGAGACCATATCCCTGTATGATATTGATGCCGAATGCCTGGAAGAACTCGTTGATCTCTGACGCGAACGCCGCGCCGCCAATATGGTACACGTTACAACGCTGCGTTCCAAGCCGCTGCCGCACCTTCTTCATCACCAGGGTATCGGCAACCTTGTGCTGAAACTTCAGGCCTGCCCCGGACTTCTTACCCGACAGTTTATTCCTGTATACTTCAAGGCCAACACGGGTGGCCCATTCGAACATCTTACGCTTGGTTGGTGATGCTGTTTTCAGGCCGTCATGTATGGTACCGTACACCTTCTCCCATATACGCGGCACGCTTGTAAGAAAATGCGGCTTGATATCATTCATCACTTCCACGAACTGCTTGGGATCCGGGCAGTAGGCAATACGCACTCCGGCGCTCATACAGCCGTATGACCACATACGCTCGAACACGTGACTCAGCGGCAGAATAGCAAGGGATACCGTGTCAGGCCCCGCTTCGGGAAACCTGCTGTAGGATGGATAGATCCCCGTCATGAAACTCCTGTGGGTGTGAATGGCACCCTTGGGGGCGCCGGTGGTTCCCGAGGTATAAATAAGGGTAAGCGTATCATCAGGATTCACGTCCTTCAATCTCGATTCCAGTTTATCACCCTTTGAAGATTTTCGGCCCATCTCAAGCATCTGGTCAAAGTACATGCTGTCATCGCCTTCGATCTTAATGTCCCTGTCAAAGGCCACGATCTTTTTCAGGTACTTGTTCCCCTTGATGATCTTCTTTGACCTGTCGTACTGGTCCTGGTCGCCGGCAAAGATGATCTTGATCCCGGCATCGTTCACAATGTACTCGGCCTCTTCGGCAGAGTTGGTTGCGTAAATCGGCACCGACACCGCGCGAGTTGTCAATATTCCAAGATCAGCAATGGCCCATTCCGCACGGTTGGCGGAAAAAATACCAGCCATCTCACCTGCTTCCAGTATATCCATTTCCAGCAATGCCTTTGCGATCGCCTTAATCTGCTCACCAAAATCTTTCCAGGTAATCGATTCCCACTGTCCCTTCACCTTCTGGGTAAGGGCATAGTGATCGGCAAATTTCTCAGCTTTCTGCAGCATCATGTAGGCAAGGGTCCGGTTCTCTTCAAGGTATTCTTCGAATTCCTTTTTCCAGTCCCTTTTTGATTCCATTAAAGGTTTCAACATCTGTCATCCTCCGCTCATTCTTAATAATACATAACGACAATAGACTACCATATATGTACACTTTGTACAACTGTAATATAGTATACAAATTAAATCAACAACAATTATTCCGGGCGGCTGATTTCTCATTATAACGTGGTATACTGATCACACACACAAAACGGAGACCGGCACACATGACCAACCTTACACGGCACCTTAAAGAACATTTCAGCATGGACTCCTTCCGCAACTCGCAGGAAGATATCATTTCGCATACACTGGATGGCGACCATTCGCTTGTGATCATGCCCACCGGGATGGGCAAGTCGGTCTGCTACCAGCTCCCGGCACTACTCATGGATGGCCTCACCGTGGTCATTTCACCGCTGATCGCCCTCATGCAGGACCAGGTTGACGGACTGGTAAAACGCGGAATTGACGCCGCCTATATCAACTCCACGTTGTCAAAGGATGAACGGGAAAGGCGTTATCACAACCTTGCAAACGGCAGTTACCGCCTGCTATACGTATCACCAGAACGCTTTCGAAAAGAAGAATTTCTTAAAAGTATAGGGAGCAGGACGGTATCGCTCCTGGCGGTTGACGAGGCGCACTGCGTGAGTCAGTGGGGTGAGGATTTCCGTCCCGACTACGCACGCATGGGGGAGTTTCGTAAAATACTGGGAAACCCCGTTACCATGGCGCTTACCGCAACTGCCACCCCTGACGTGCAGCGTGACATTATCAAGGCACTTGCCATACCTGGAAATGAAATGATCACCTTCAACGAGGGAACATGCAGGCAGAACCTTTCCCTTCATGTTACCGAGGTGCTTGACGAGGAAGAAAAGTACAGCCTGCTCCTTGAGAAAATACGGGAAACACGGGGGAGTCGTATCATCTACTTCAACCTCATCCAGGGGATAGAGCAGTTTGCATCATTCCTTGACATGCAGGGTGAATCCTACCTGGTGTATCATGGCAAGCTTGCCGCCAGTCAAAAGCGTAAAGTACAGCAGCGATTCCTGTCGTCGAAAAACGCCCTCATCCTGGCCACCAACGCTTTCGGCATGGGTATCGACAAGGAGGACATCCGTCTTATCGTACACGCAGAAGTCCCGGGCTCGGTTGAGTCATACTACCAGGAGATCGGCAGGGCCGGGCGCGACGGCAATGATTCCCGGTGCCTGCTTCTCTACGGGCAGGACGACCTGGCAGTGCAGATGGAATTTTTACGATGGAAAAATCCCGACGCCGGGTTCATACAGAATACATACCGGCTGCTTGAATCCATGGGAGACGCGGTGCAGTCGGCAACCTACGAGGAACTGCAGGAGAAACTGGTATTCAAGAACAGGGGGGACCATCGATTACAGACGGTGCTGAACATATTTGACCGTTTCGGCATAACCGAAGGCGACATTGAGCGCGGCACGCTGAAGCTGGTTGATGACCTGAAAGAGGACCTGGTATCAGAGGATAAGATCCAGGAAAAACTGGAACGTGACCGTCAGCGGCTTATCAGCATGGTGGAATACGCCAGGACACCCGGTTGCCGCCGTGACTACATACACCGTTACTTTGGTGTCACAGAAACGCATTGCAATAACTGCGACAACTGCCTGTAAGTCTCATTCTATTCCGGCAACCGGTCAGGACGAATGGCAGCCACAACCAGTATAGCCAGCACCACCAGGCATCCTGCAACCGCGGCTGTGTAGGTTTCCACCTGATCCTGTGAAAGCCCGAAAAGAAAGGGCCCGATGGCGCTGAAAAACACCAGGAACTGCATGTTAAGCCCGCCGATTGCCCCCAGGTGTTCCCGTCCGAAAAAACGGGGCCATGTGACCGTGGAAAGGGTGCCGAACATGCCGCTTGCAATTCCGTTCCCTGTTATGATGAGATATTTCCCCCACCATAAATCAAGGGTAAGTACACCGGCCAGAGAGAGCATAAGACCACCCAGGATAAGGAAGAGGTAGTACTTCAGCGATGTATAATCGCTCAGTGTACCCACCACCAGGTGAAGCACCACTGCTATAACCGATGCAGGCAAAAATATGGAGATGGCCTCCTGCCGCGGAAGTCCTTCAACCTGGAAAATGGATACGATATGGAACATTACCGCCGTCATCACCAGCGAGAACATGGCAAGCCCCATGTTATATATCCAGAAAACATACGTTTTCCTGGCTTCAGCAAGAGTAAAGTTACGCTCCGCCTTTTTTGAGTCTCCACCGGGCGGCTTCACGTTGAACCCGTCTGGCTGAAGGCCGCAATGCTCTGGCTTGTCCCTGAAAAAAAGCAATATAAAAACAGTAACGCCGATACCAATCACCAGGCCAAGCACCTGCCACGCTCCCCTCCATGTATGTGCCTGTATCAACTCCTCGAAGACCAGCGGAGCACCCGAAAACATGAGGCTGATGAACACCCCGGCCACACCGTTCACCCTGCCACGACGCTCAACGAACCATTCCATCAGCATGGTACGGCTTGCCAGGGTAAGCACCCCCTGGCCGAAAAAGCGCATCAACACGAATCCACCGGTAACTGTTATCATGGACATGGCAGGATACCAGCCCGGCCCCAGCACCCCGGCAAGGCAGCCGGCAACATGATCCACGTGGCTCATGTATACAAGCACAAGTCCCAGTCCCAGCGAGGCAAAGGCGGCAACAGGACGAATACCAATACGATCAAGCAGTATGCCCGCGTAGCCAATGAGTAATGAACTGATGATGGTTCCTATCATGTAGGCAGTTGATATGGAAAGCCTGTCCACGCCCAGGTTATCGATGAGAAAATCGGTAAACACCGACACGCCGATGGTCTGTCCCGGCGCGCTGAACATGGTACCCACTATCATGCACAGGGCGATCCAGTACCCGTAGTAAAAGGGCCATCGCCTGGGATGAAAAGGTTTTGTATCAGGAATTAATGATGCCATGGCAGTATCTTCTTTTAATCGTTCGTATTAAAGAAGGTGCAACAGTTACCCGACGGCATCCATGTAGCAAGAACTTTATTTAAAGGACTCCCCGCTTCTTTGCCATCTCCATCATCTGTTCACCGCCCGAAACGGGGGGCACCCGTCTTTTTGCCTCGTCCTTCAGTTGAAGGGCCAGAGCCCCGGTAGGACACTCGGTAACACAGAGGCCGCACCCGATGCAGCGGTCCAGGTTGATCTCCAGCACATCATCAAACCCCAGGTCAAGAGCCTCCATCTGGCAGCGGTCAAGACATGAGCCGCAGCCGGTACACAGGTCTTCGTTCACCACCGCGAAGTGATTTGAAAAGACGATCTGCGCGGGCCGGGGATGCATCTTGATTGACTGCAGTACACCGCAGCAGTCCCCACAGCAGCTGCACATTCCCGATGGATTCTGTGCAGTGGCAGGCTGTGTTACCAGCCCGGCGTCCTGGGCGTTTTTTAATATCTTAATACCTTCTTCAGCGTCGATCTGCCTGCCCAGCTTATTATCGATGTAGTACTCCGCCATTGAACCGAACATGAAACAGGTTTCCATGGGTTTCCCGCATCCCTTCCCTACAATCTCTTTCTCCTTTCGGCAGATGCAGTCAGCTACAACAATGGTACTGGCATTACGAAGAATCTCGCTGGCATCCTCGAAAGAAGCAACCTCGTGCTGCAATTCCACTGACTGGTTAATGGGCACCGTACGCATAAACAGGTCCGCGCTTTTTGCTATGGACGCGCGCAGTCCGTCATGATAATACTGCTCAAGCATTTCAGCCAGATCCCTGTCAAAACTTTTAACCTGGAACTCCATCACCC
>CAYFSO010000146.1:0-5068 GCA_964345775.1 uncultured Leptospiraceae bacterium
TATGCCTTCAATGGCTCCTCTGTTACCAATGTAGATTTTGGTAACAGTGATTATATTGAAGAGTTCTCTAATCCAATCGTATACGATGGGGCACTGTATTTTCAAGGCAATGATGGTACTAATGATAAGATCTACAGTTTATATTGATCTATCTGCAAACATCATAAACGGTTTATTTATATCACCAGTTCTCCTTGTAAGACAACACCGCCTGCCTGGAAGTGTACTCTGGATTGAATGACAGGTCTCTTCTAATTTTGTCAGCATTCATGGAAAGGGGGTACCTTATATAGTCGAGCTGGGCCTTGCCAAATTTCAGAACCCTGAGCCGGTAGAGAGCTTCAACGAGATTATAGATAAGCCATGCAGGCAACTGCACGAAGGGTTTACCCAGGAGCTCCGCAAGTTCAGAGTAGCGCAACCCCTCGTCAGCTGCAAGGTTATATGCGCCTGAACTGTTTGACAGGGCAGCAAGGTAGAATGCATTCGCCGCGTCATCTTCGTGGATGAACTGCATAATCGGGTCATAGCCCCGCACGCCGATTATAGCCTTTTCTTTCATTGATTCACCAGTGGCACTGTTACAGTTGGGGCCAATGACGATACAGGGCCGAATTACTACAACGGAACAACCTGGTTGTGTATTTGCAAAATCAGCGATCAACTTTTCAATGGCGGCCTTGTTCTCTGAATATGGGAATCCCGGTGTGGGCCGGGTGGGAGTATTTTCGTCCAGGTAATCACAGGTTCCTTCAAAGAAACCGTACGCGCAATCAGAGCTTGCCACCACCAGTTTTTTTATGGGAAGTTCACTGCAGGCACGCAGAATATTTCCCATTCCCTTCACGTCAACATCGTATTCAAATCCTGGATCACGTGTTGGATACGCGATAAAAGCCAGGTGAATAACAGTGTTGACCTCATTCTTTTGGAATATATCACGCAAATTGTGGCCGTCCCGAATGTCACAGTGACAGTATTCAAACCGGCCAGGTAATTCATCAGGGGGCGGCATGATGTCAGTACAGATGATACGGGAGAAACGGGTATCATCTTTCAAGCGTTCAAGCAGGCGTGTACCTATATATCCGAATGAGCCGGTAATACCAAGAACATCTTTTCCTGTGGACATGTCTCCCCCTTGTTTGTTCCGTTACATGACAAGATCCTGTATGCGAATGAGGAAGCTGCCAATGTCGCGGGAATATTCAGGTGATCCTTCCAGCGCGAGATACCCTTTTTCAACAGCTGTTACCATGTTAATCTCGTCCGTCAGTATGGGTATTGCCTCGTCTATGCTTCTGAACTGCATGTGCATAAATGGTCTTCGTTTCCTGTAAAAACCGGGACCCGCCTGTGTTTTACCCGCCTTCACGCGAAGGAATGCCGCGATGTCCTCCTCCCCGTTGACAGAAAACTGGTACACCCTCTCTGGCTGTTTACCGGTCCATTCGTTCATGTCTTCTGCACCCAGCTTGTTATACGCGCTCAAGGCCGAGGCCATCATGTAAATGGAGAGTTTCACCTTGAGCTTTTTTTTATCCGGATCTTTTGGCTTTGCCGTTGGCATAAGCAGGGTAAGACCCATGAGCAACGAGAGTACTTTCGCCAAGAGTCCTACCCGGTGCAGCCCTTTGATCTTAAAGAGCGTGGGCTTTCCCCCCAGCATGGTGACCATCCGTTTAACGCTTGAAAACTCGAAAGAGATATCCGGGTCTTCGCACACACCCTGGACAACGTCCAGTTCCCCGTCATTAAACGAAAGGTATGCACCGACATCCCCGTCGCTTTCATGTGCCACGAACTGCACCTTCGCGTTCACGTTCTCAAATTTCTTTTTAACCTTACTATTATCCCGCAATACCACCTTCAGCAACGGGAAAAGCGCCCGGAGAAATATATTTGCCGCCATCCTGTCCCTGTCAATATTAGAAGCCATCTTCCCAGTCCTCATCTTCTTCAAAATCCCGTCCCATCACTTCACGCACCTTTTCCATGATGCCATCCGCGTCGAGCTTGTAATGATTATACAGATCTTCAGGATAACCAACCAGGGAGAAGCAGTCGGGGATACCAACCCTGGTGAAGGCACATGCCCTGCCGCTTTCAGCGATAACTTCAGATACAGCGCTTCCCAGCCCCCCGTAAATATTGTGATCTTCCACGGTGATGATCCTTCGCGTATCGGTAATGGCCTGAATGACCGCTTCCCTGTCAATTGGCTTAATAGTATGCATGTTCACCACGCGAACACTTATACCGTCATTTTCTCTTAATATCCGGGCAGCTTCCCTGGCCTGTGCCACGGCGATACCACAGCAGATAATGGTAATATCTGATCCGGATTCCATTTCTATGGACTTGCCGATCTGAAAGCCATAGTCTTCATTTTCGTAACATGCGGGTTCAAAACCGCGCCCTATGCGTATATATACCGGACCGGGATGCTCCACGCATGCTGCCACGGCGTTGGCACATTCGATACCGTCAGCCGGGGCTATTATGGTCATGTTGGCCATTGTACGCATGATACCAAGATCTTCAGTACAATGATGCGTTGAACCCGCCTGGCCAAAGGATGTTCCCGCGTGGGTTGCAATTATCTTCACGTTCAGGTTCTGGTAACAGATATCTGTACGAACCTGTTCGCCTGCCCGCATTGTTGTAAATACCGCCATGGTAGATACAAACGGGATGAAGCCACCCAGTGCCAATCCCGCGGCCATTCCAAAAAGATTCTGTTCGGCTATACCCGCGTTAAAAAAACGGTGAGGATATTTTTCCTGGAATTTACCGATCTTGGTTGATTTTGCAAGGTCCGCAGTAAGTCCCACGATATTTTCATACTTTTCACCAAGACTGCATAGTATATCTCCATAAATATCAGCCTGGGTCATGGTGTTGGCATCATATACATTCCATGTTAATCCTTCAGGCATGGTAGACCTCCATTCATGCGTAAATAGTATTCATAACAATATTACCTCAGCCGATTTCCATGTGTTCCAGTTTTTCTTTTGCCGTTGCCAGTGTATCAGAATCAAGGCCGCCATAGTGCCACCGCACATCGTTCTCCATAAAATCAACACCTTTCCCTTTAACCGTGTTCGCAATAATGACCATTGGCGCTGATCCGGCCTCCAGTTCCAGTGCCTGGTCAAATACGGCTGCCAGTTGCTCAAAGCTGTGACCATCCACCTCTTTAACAGTAAAACCAAATGATTTCCATTTATCCGCGAATGGCTCCAGGATCATCACATCTTCAGTATTCCCATCAACCGAGAACCGGTTACGATCCACCATGGTAACCAGGTTTGAGAGCCGATAATTGTTAGCGGCCATTGCGGCTTCCCATACTGACCCTTCATTACATTCACCGTCCCCCAGCAGGCAATAGGTATACCATGACTTGTTCTTAAGACGGGCACTCAGGGCAAGCCCAACGGACATGGACAGGCCATGTCCCAGTGACCCGGTGGATGCATCCAGGCCCGTCACCTTTGTCTTATCCAGGTGCATGCCGAATGGCGATTTGAACTTGTTGAAATTCTTTAACAGTTTATAATCATAATATCCTTTTCGTGCCAGGAGGGCCGCAAGACCCACCCCCGCATGTCCCTTGCTGAGTATAAATCGGTCACGATCCTCCATATGGGGATCGGACGGTTCGATATTCAGGTACTTGTAATAGAGCAGCACCAGGATCTCCACAATACTCAGTGCACCACCCACATGGGAACCACCTGACCAGAAGGTAATGTCCAGTATGTCACTGCGCAGCTGTTTCGCGTATTGCTGGAGCTCCTTGAATTCCTGTTCGTTGAGGGGCATGGAATACCTCCATAATAAAATATGTTTACAGCGGTAATAAGAATTACGAACCCGTTTCAAGAACCGCCTTTATAATATTTTCATTACGCTTTTTAAGGGTCTTAAACGCGCGCCTGTATTCACTGAGGGGAAAGCGGTGGGTAACAAAGCCATCAAGATGTATCCTGCCCTGCTTGAGCAGTTGCATTGTGAGTTCAAAGGAGCTCATCTTTTTACCCTCCCAGGTCTCACTGCCATGTGCGTTTATACCCATAACACGAAGTTCCTGCTGCCATAACGGCGTCTGGTCAAAGGTGACCGGTGACAACTGGTTGCCAATGAGCATGTAATCGCCGCCAGCCCTGAGCCATCTCAGGCAGTCATGAATAGTTCGTGAGTATCCAACACAGTCATAAATGCAGTCAAATCCACCAAGGATGGTCCTGTTGCCAAGAGGACCTTTGTACAGGTGAGATTTCGTGTGATGTGCAACCGCTTCGTAAGTGTCTCCCTCCAGGATAACATCCGCTCCCAGTTTTAAAGCCAGGTCTTGCTTGAACGGGATCTTTTCCAGAACATGAATTGTGCAACCTGGCTGCAGGGCCCTGGCAAACTGAATAACGTTAAGCCCTATAACCCCGGCCCCCAGCACCATGACCTTTTCCCCTTTCAACGGGGGTCGTTTCATTACTCCCCGCAGGGATACCGAAGCCGGCTCAAGCATTACCGCGTTCTCATCTGATATCCAGTCAGGAACCCTGATCAATTGTGAACGGTGGGCAATAAAATGATCACCGAAGCCGGCCCCCAGGTTCTCGGGTACAGCCGGTCCTTCTGAGAAATTTTCACAAAGGGTATAGTTGCCTTCCCTGCAGTGCCGGCAGGGAGGATCAATTTCCTTTATAGAACAGCATGGCAGGTACTTCTGCAGTACCACCCTGTCTCCCACTCCCAGGTCGGAAACCCCCGAACCTGTTTCGGTGACACTTCCTACCAGCTCATGGCCCATAAATGCCCGGGGCACACCGGGAAGGGCGGCAATGGATATCCCGGGACTCGCCTGGACAAAGAAAAGCGCCATATCTGCTCCACAGATACCCGCAATGATGTTTTTTACCCGTACCCAGTTATCACCCGGAAGAGGTTGATCTGGGATGGTCTCATACTGAACTGGAGAAACAGGAGAAAAATAGACTCCAGCGAACAGGGGAGCCAGCATCTTGGTAAGCAGAATCTTTCCGACATTGACCTCGAAATA
>CAYFSO010000147.1:0-5052 GCA_964345775.1 uncultured Leptospiraceae bacterium
TGTAAATTGCAATCTCATAGGTTTTTGTTATAAAGAAACTGTTTTACATTCCCAATAATCCGGAAAGAGTGTTATACGTTATTATTGAATATAGAATTTTGAGGCATGTGAATCATGAAAATACGATACCATCGTTAAGTGGATATAGTGCGCATAATCTTTAGCGAGGCAAAAATTGAAGAAAGTGACGAAGAAAAGCCGGGAGTGATACTTGATTATGATAAAGACGGCAATATTGTTGGTATGGAAATAATCGATGCTTCAAAAAGGATGGACAAGCCGGGATCAATTGAATTTGATACAGCGGTGTGATATTAATATGCCACTTGTAGACGAATTGATGGCCAACTGGGAATCTGCCAGGAACCATGGCGAGATAAAGAGAATTGATCCGTTACACTAAAATGGAGGAATGATGCAGGTACTGCAGGTGATACAGGTGTTCCCTGCCGATGATTACCAGGTGTACGTGTATTTTGTTGATGGAAAGATCAAGAAATACAATGTGAAGCCCCTGGTGGGTAAAGGTGTTTTCAAGCCCCTTGAAGACAGTAAGTTTTTTATGGAAAGGTGTACCGTCCTTAATAATACCCTGGCCTGGGATGTAAGCGGAAGGTTTGATCCATATACATGCATTGACATAGACCCCATGACCATATATAAAGAAGGTACAGACGTTGACGACCCCCTGAAAGAGAGCGCGTAATTTATGAACATACCATTTCACAGGCCATACATAGTAGACGAAGAGATCGAGGCCGTCCTTGAGTCGCTGAAAAGCGGGTGGACCACCATGGGGCGCAAGACCATCGAGTTCGAGGAGAAGTTCGCCGAATACATCGGCATGCCCCACGCGGTGGCGGTAAACTCGTGCACGTCGGCACTGCACCTGTGCCTGCAGCTTGCAGGGGTGGGGCCGGGGGACGAGGTGATAATCCCCACCACCACCTTCGTGGCAACCGCCGAGGTGGTTGAGTACTGCGGGGCAAAACCCGTGCCTGCCGAGATCGAGAAAGAGACCCACTGCATGAACGTGCTGAACGTGGAGAAGCTCGTCACCGACAGGACAAAGGCTGTCATTCCCGTCCACTTCTCGGGGCAGCCCTGTGACCTCAACTCGCTGCATGATATTGCAAAAGAACGCGGCATCTACGTATTTGAAGACGCGGCCCATTCACTGCCCGCCTGGTACAGCGGGAAGAAGATCGGTACCCTGAGCGACGCAACCTGCTTCAGCTTTTACGCAACCAAGACCCTGGCCACCGGTGAAGGGGGCATGATCATTACCGGGAACCACCAGTGGACGAAGAAGCTGGAGACCATGCGGCTGCACGGCATGAACCGTGACGCCTGGAAGCGACACGAGGATGGTGCCGCCTGGGAGTACGATGTGATCACGCTGGGCTACAAGTACAACACCACCGACCTGAACGCCTCCCTGGGGCTGGCCCAGCTTGACCGGGTTGACTGGATGCACGCCGAACGCGAAAAGATAGCCCAAAAGTACGCCGATGCCTTTGCCGGTAACGAGACCCTCATCCCTTACGTGGTGAAGGATGACCGGCGCTCGTCGTGGCACCTGTATCCCCTGAAGCTGAACCTGGAGTCGCTGAAGATCACACGGAACGAGTTTATACGGATGATGCATGAACGTGGCGTGAATACCAGTGTCCACTTCAAGCCAATATACCGGTTTACCTACTATAACGATAAGTACGGGTACAACCCTGCAGATTTCCCGGTCAGCGAGTGGGTGTTCGAGCGGGAGGTATCACTGCCCATCTTCCCCGGCATGACGGATGACGAGGTTAACTACGTCATCGAGACCGTGCTGGATATCGTGAACGCCGCCAGGCGGTAAGGAATGATTCCTCACGCAACGGCGCAACGAACGCGAAGAATTGAGTTCTTTATTATTGTGTCGTCAGGAAATATATCTATTCAATCTATGTTTGGTTGTACAGAATAAGGATATATATTTGACTACAGGTTTGAATTCAATAATCTCTTAGCCTGAAAAACTATATATAGAACATACTCAGCAGCTACCGCTTGCCTGCATAATAAACGAAACCACCCTGTATTGACCCACTCTTCGCGTTCGTTGCGCCGTTGCGTGAACCCCCGTTGAGCCGAATGAAATCTTCTGCTCATTGTAATTTATAAAAAATAACTGTTGAAAAATCTGCAGTACAACTGCAAACTACCCCATGCTCTATTCCATTAAACCCAATAAACTGAAATATCTCGCCGCTGACATCCTGCTGGTGCTGGTCAGCGGCGTTACGTCGCTTGCCCTGTTTCGGCGGGCACTGCTGCCGGTGCGCCCGGGGGCGGAGCTGGTCTTTCTGCTGCTGGTGGCCCTCTCCTTCGCGGCGGGGGTCTACCTTACCCAGGGGTACCGTATCATCTGGCGGTATTCCACGGTGCGTGACTTCTACAGGCTTCTGCAGGGATGCGTTATCGGCCTTACCGCGGCCAGCCTGGTGATGTTCTTCGCGGGCATTCCCGTCCCCCGCCAGGCGGTGCTGGTTGCGTTTATCCTGGCAACGGCCCTGTTGGTACTCTACCGGGTTATACTCAGGGACGTGGTGTACCGCAGGGAGGGACGGGCGGCGTCGGTGTCTGACGGCAGCCACAGGAAACCGGGCAAGCGTGTGCTCATCGCCGGTGCCGGCGAGGCGGGTCGCATCATCATCTCGGAGTTCGAACGCCAGGGAATGGGGAAGACCATCATGGGCCTGGTGGATGATGACCGCCGCAAGGTGAACACCCTGCTTGGCGGCAAGCCGGTGCTTGGCACCACCGCCGAGATGACCATGCTGGTTGAGCAGTACAGCATCAACGAGGTGATCATCGCCATGCCCTCTGCCCCGCAGCCGGTACAGCGTCGGCTCATCACCGACGCCCGGCGGCACAACCCAATGCTGCCGGTGACCATCCTGCCCCCCATAATGAAAACCTTCGAGGTGGCCCTCACCCCCGAGCTTCGCAGCATCGGCATAGACGAGCTTTTGGGGCGCGACCAGGTGCCGGTTGACCTTGACGCCATTGCCCACCATTATCACGGCAGGCATATCCTGGTAACCGGCGCGGGCGGCAGTATAGGACGTGAACTCTGCCGCCAGGTGCTGAAGTTTGAACCGGCGTCCCTCACGGCAGTAGGACGGGGTGAGTTCTCCATGTACAACCTGAAGAAGAACCTGGGTGACTACATGAAGTACATGCCCACCGGCACGAAGATCAGCTACCACATCGGGGACGTGATGGACCGGGTGCGGATGAAAGCCGTCATGGAAGAGACCCGTCCTGCCATAGTATTCCACGCGGCCGCCCACAAGTACGTGGACCTTATGGAAGAGAACCCCACCGAGGCATTCCGGAACAACGTGCTGGGTACCCGCTCGGTACTCTTGTGCGCCGAAGAGGCCGGCGTGGAGGAGCTGGTGCTGGTCTCCACCGACAAGGCGGTGCGCCCCGTCAGCGTGATGGGGGCAACCAAGCGTGTTGCAGAGATGCTTGCCGGCAGCTGGAACGGGAAGGGGGGCATGCGGACGGCGGTGGTACGGTTCGGCAACGTGATCGGCAGCCGGGGGTCGGTGATACCGCTGTTCCAGGAACAGATCGAGCGCGGGGGGCCGGTCACCGTCACCCACCCGGAGATGACCCGTTATTTCATGAGTATCCCCGAGGCGGTGCTGCTTATTCTCAACGCCTCCGCCTACGCTGCAGGTGCCGATGTCTTTGTGCTGGACATGGGCGAGCAGTACAAGATTGACGAGGTGGCACGCAACCTGGTGCGGCTGTACGGCTTTGAACCCGAGCGTGACATACGCATCGAGTATTCCGGCATACGGCCCGGCGAAAGGCTCTACGAGGAGCTGTGGTACGAGAACGAGTCCATGGAGTCCACGGGCAATGAGCGTATCTTCAGGCTCAACCGCCATCATGATCCCCGGGAAGAGTCGGCGGCAGGGCGTGTTCTCAGCATTACGGCTGAAGAGGTACAGGCCCTGACCCCGGACCAGCTCAAGGCACTGCTGAAGGAACTTGTGCCGGAGTACAGGGCTTTTGAAGGCATGTGACTCAACGGGGGTTCACGCAACGGCGCAAAGGACGCGACGAGTTGAGTTCTTTGTTCTCATTTCGTTAATTATTATATCTATTTAATCAATTGCAGTTTTTAAAGAAAGAGGATATATTTGGCTTTATGGCTGGATATAATTATTTCTCAGCATGTAAAAATCTATATCCTGAACAAACTCAACAACTACCCATCGCCTGCATAATAAACGAAACCATCCTGTATTGACCCACTCTTCGCGTTCGTTGCGTCGTTGCGTGAGATAATTGTTGCATTAATCGTTGACATGTTTAAAAATAAGTACTACATATTTGAAAGGTACAATTAAAGATGGTTTTAAAATGACAAACCGGGAAGACATTTTTACTTTTTTGAAAAACAACAAGAACTATTTACATGACAGGTTCCATGTAAAACGGATAGGTGTGTTCGGATCATTTGCACGTGGGAATTATAATGATAATAGCGATATTGATATTATCGTTGAACTTGATGAGAATACAATAAATATACATGAGATTAAAAATGAACTTCGTGATTATTTAAAAGAAAACCTGGAAAGGGATGTTGATATCGCGCGTGAAAAATATTTAAAATCCAGGATTAAAGAGGAAATTCTGGAAGAGACAATATATGTATGATAAGAATTTGCAGAACCTCATCGACATATCCGAGTCGATTGATAAAATATTAAAGTACATACAAGACATAAATGATCCAGATGAGTTTTATAACACTACACAAAAAATGATGCTTGAATAAAGGCCTTTTGAAGGCATTTGACTCAACGGGGGTTCACGCAACGGCGCAAAGGACGCGACGAGTTGAGTTCTTTGTTCTCATTTCGTTAATTATTATATCTATTTAATCAATTGCAGTTTTTAAAGAAAGAGGATATATTTGGCTTTATGGCTGGATATAATTATTTCTCAGCATGTAAAAATCTATATCCTGAACAAACTCAACAA
>CAYFSO010000148.1:0-3744 GCA_964345775.1 uncultured Leptospiraceae bacterium
AAACGAAACCACCCTGTATTGACCCACTCTTCGCGTTCGTTGCGCCGTTGCGTGAGATAAAGGAGCTTGTGCCGGAATAAAGGCCTTTTGAAGGCATGTGACTCAACGGGGGTTCACGCAACGGCGCAAAGGACGCGACGAGTTGAGTTCTTTATTCTTGTTTCGTCAATTATTATATCTATTCAATGAATTACAGTTTGTAAAGAAAGAGGATATATTTGTCTTTATGGCTGGATAATAATTATTTCTCAGCATGTAAAAAATCACTCCGTGTTTCCGTGTCTCCGTGGCAGAACCCCAACCCGTAAATATGTTGACAACTTTTCCTCTGGCGTGGCAGATATGATAATGCCTTTATAAAAGGGAATTTTGTACAGTAGCCGAGGTTTCCCCATGAGAGATATTGTCAGATGCGGCCTGATCGGTTTTGGTACCGTGGGAAGAGGGTTCTACCAGCTTCTCCGGGAGAACGCGCACGTGATAAAGCTGCGCACGGGAATGGACGTGCGTATTGAGAAGATATGTGACCTGCAGACCGACATGGTGACGAGGGAGACAACCGATATCCCGGTGACCGACAACTGGCGTGAACTGCTTGAGGACGACAACATCGATACCATCATCGAGCTTATCGGCGGTATTGAGCCGGCGAAGACCATGATCATCGAGTGCATGAAGGCGGGCAAGAACGTGGTCACCGCCAACAAGAAGCTGCTGGCCGAGGACGGGGACCAGATCTTCGACCTGGCCAACAGCGGTTCTGCCAAGCTGGGTTTCGAGGCCTCCATTGGCGGGGGTATTCCCTGCGTGGTATCGCTGAAAAGCGGCCTGGTGGGTAACCGGGTTGACACCGTGATGGGAATACTTAACGGCACCACCAACTACATACTCACCCAGATGCACGAAAAGGCCATCCCCTTCGATGACGCCCTGCGTGAAGCGCAGGAACAGGGCTTCGCGGAGGCAGACCCTTCGTTTGACATTGAAGGACACGATGCCGGGCACAAGATAGCCCTGCTGTCAATGATCGCCTATAACAGGAAGGTGCATTTCAGCAATATCCAGGTGCAGGGCATTACCAGGATAACACTGCTGGATATCGTGTACGCGTACGAGATGGGGTATGTCATAAAGCTGCTGGGTATCAGCCGCAAGGTGGGTGACCAGTACGACATACGGGTGCAGCCAGCCATGCTGCCCTTGAAGCATCCACTGGCATCGGTTCGAGACGAGTTCAATGCCGTCATGTACGACAATGACATGACAGGCCCCGTTACCCTGTACGGCAAGGGGGCAGGAGGACTTCCCACCGCGTCGGCGGTAATGAGCGATATTGTGCAGATGGCCCAGAAAGATAACATATACGAGAACGCCATTTCTCTTCAAGGTGAAATAAACTACCTGGCGCCGGGTGAACGCAAATGCCGGTATTACCTGCGCATGTACTCGGAAGACCAGGCCGGCATCCTTGCCAGGGTGGCAGGGGTGCTGGGAGAGTATAACATCTCCATCGCATCGGTAATGCAGCAGGAGGTGGAAGGCGACTACGTCCCCATTGTTATTACCACGCACGGGGCAAAAGAGAAAGACATGATGCGGTCCATAAACGAGATCAACCGGTTCGAGTTTATCAGCGGTGACGTGCTGGTGATCCCGGTTGAGGATTTCGAGTAAGGAGTCATAGATGAGCGGGAATTACAGGGCAGTATTCAGATGTATTGCGGGATGTGACGAGGAGTATCCACTGGACCAGGTAGTGTACCGCTGCCAGAAATGCGGGGAACTGCTTGAAGTGGTGCACGACATGGACAGGCTGCGGGAAAGATCCGCCAAAGAATGGCGGGAACTCTTTGACAGCCGGGTGGGCACAACCAGGTGGCCCCACGGCAGCGGCGTCTGGGGCAAGAAGGAGTGGATAAACCCCGAGGTGGACAACGAGAACGTGGTCTCCATGTACGAGGGGAACACCAACCTGTTCTGGGCAACCCGTTTCGGCAGGATGCTTGGCATGGACGACCTGTGGGTGAAGATGTGCGGCAACACGCACACAGGCTCCTTCAAGGACCTTGGTATGACGGTGCTGGTATCCCAGGTGAACCAGATGCGTCAGCAGGGGAAGAACATCAAGGCGGTTGCCTGCGCGTCCACCGGTGATACCTCGGCGGCCCTGGCAGCCTACTGCGCCTACGCAGACATCCCGTCAATCGTGTTTCTGCCCAGCAACAAGATATCAACCGCACAGCTGGTGCAGCCCATGTCAAACGGGTCCATCGTCATGTCGCTGGATACCAACTTCGACGGCTGCATGAAGGTGGTGCAGGAGATCACGAAGGACAATACCATTTACCTTGCAAATTCCATGAACTCCCTTCGCATCGAGGGACAGAAGACCATCTCTGTGGAACTCTTGCAGCAGTTTGACTGGGAGGTGCCCGACGTGGTGATCATCCCGGGCGGCAACCTGGGCAACATCTCGGCGCTGGGCAACGGCTTCCAGATGATGTACGACCTGGGCCTCATCGACCGTAAGCCGCGGCTGGTACTGGCACAGGCGCAGAAGGCCAACCCCCTGTACCAGGCATACCTCGACGGCTTCGACAACTTCGAGCCCATGTCACCGGGAAAGACCCTGGCATCGGCCATCCAGATCGGTGACCCGGTGTCGGTAAAGAAGGCCATAAAGACCCTCAAGAGCTTCGACGGCATCGTTGAGCAGGCAAGCGAGGACGAGCTTGCCAACGCAGCCGCCCTTGCCGATCGTACCGGCATGTACAACTGTCCCCATACCGGCGTGGCACTTGCCGTCCTCATGAAGCTGGTTGAGAGACAGGAGATATCGAAGACAGACAGGACCATCGTTATCTCCACCGCCCACGGCCTGAAGTTCAGCGAGTTCAAGGTTGGCTACCACGAATGTTCCCTCCCGGAGATAGACTGCAGGTATGCCAACAGGCCCGTAGAGATAGGGGCGGACGTGAATGCCGTGAGGGAAGCCCTTGAAAAGGAACTGGCCAGCAGGGAGGCAAAGAAATAATATGCAGATCACCCCGAACGTGTACCAGGTGGGAGGATCCGGCCTGTCTGACCCCGCCGACGCTGCGGTGTACCTGGTAAAAAGCGGCAACCGGGCCGCCCTGGTTGACGGCGGAACGGGTGACGGGCATGATGATATCCTTATGAATATACGGGAATGCGGCGTTGAACCGGAACGCGTAGAGTACCTGTTCATCACCCACTGCCACTATGACCATACCGGTGGCGTCCCCGCGTTGAAGGAGGCAACAGGCGCTACACTGGTTGCCCACGTGCTTGATGCCGAGTACCTTGAGACAGGTGATTCAGAGGTGACCGCCGCGTCATGGTACGGGGCATTCATAAAACCATTCCAGGTTGACATCAAGGTTGAAGAAAAAGAACGGACCTTCACCCTGGGTGACCTTGCCATGACCATGTACCATATTCCCGGCCATTCCCCCGGTTCAGCGGCTCTCACCCTGGAGTCTGACGGGCAGCTTGTCCTTTTCGGCCAGGACGTGCACGGCCCCCTCAACGACGTGCTGCGTTCAAGCCGCGGCGATTACGAGAAGTCCCTCGAGTTCATGCTGTCCTTAGAGGCTGACATCCTCTGCGAGGGCCACTTCGGTGTGTACCATGGAAAAGACCGCGTCCGCGGCTTCATCGAATCATTCCTTTAACTCAACGCGGGGGTTCACGCGACGGCGCAAAGAACGCGAAGAGTGGGTC
>CAYFSO010000148.1:3844-5043 GCA_964345775.1 uncultured Leptospiraceae bacterium
ATCGAATCGATAAAAACCTGGAAAGAACGATACGAAAGAACTCAACCCTTCGCGTTCTTTGCGCCGTTGCGTGAAACCCTGTTGAGCACCATCTACTTTACTGTTCCTGTCAAAGAACTGTTTACAGAGAGGCATGCATTTTTGTAATATTACAAAAACAAAAAAAGCGGTTATCCGGTTCTCTTATTGACATTTCAAAGGAGTTGTCCCACATTATTAACCAGTTCTCTTTTAACTGGTGACCATATACATGAAGAATAAAATGATCTCCTCCCGGCAGAGCTCGGGAAGAAATGTTCCCCTGGCCTTTGCGGGTTCACTCCTTTTCACCGGCCTTGGGCAGTTATACACGGCCCAGGCGGTAAAGGGGTTTACCTTTCTCATGCTGAGGATAGCCGTTGCGGGTGTCTTTCCCGTCCTGCTGTACTATAACAGGCAATTCCCGCTTTTCTATACCATGGCAGGCTGCCTGCTTGCTGATATCCTTATTGTGCTGACATGTGCTTTTCATGCCGGGTTCTCAGCGGGCAGGAGTGAAGATATTCAATTCAAACAGTACATGCGAATACCCTTGTACATCCTCTACGGCGTGGGGGTGCTGGCGGTTCAGCTTTTCATATACGGGCTGCTTGTTTCCATGATCTCGGTGAACACGGTGCAGGTTCCGGATATGATGCCGTCAATAATGAAGGGGGACAGGGTGCTTGTTATCAAATCCCCCGGCATATCTTCTACCGCCGGCGACATGGTAACGGTTTTCAGCGGGAAGAGAAAAAAGATACGGCGGGTTGTGGCAGGCGGTCCCGAGAACATCATCATTTCAGGCAGCATCATAAAGATAAATAACACCCCCCTTGAAAAAACTATACTCACAGATGCAGTGGCTGACAGGCTGAAGCTGGAAAACAGGGAGGAGTATTACATTGAACGGAACGATAATATCGTATACCCGGTCATGATACCCGGCAATGGCAAAAAAAAGCGGGGAAGCGTACGCATGATCTACCTTGAGAAAGACCATGTGCTCCTTGCAGCTGACAACAGGACAGGCGATGAATGGTTCATGAAGGTGGACGCCGAAGATATCACGGGCAGGGTGGCCGGCGTGCTGCATTCGCCCAAACGCGGCATATGGCTGATGCCGCTGCAGTGAAGGTATGAGCATTAGCTTTTTGCCGGCACAGGGCTGGAACAGGTGT
>CAYFSO010000149.1:0-5023 GCA_964345775.1 uncultured Leptospiraceae bacterium
TCATGGTTGCAGCACCTGATAATGCCGCTGTAATAATGACCTTTTTAGACATGGCTGGCTTTCCTCCTTTTTTTGTTTCTGGTTGTTCACCAGTATATGTTTTTGCCCCGGTTCCACCAGCATCAGCTCGTCCTCTTACTTCAATCTTTTCAGTAACCGGCTTAAAATGATCAATATTCATGATGGTGCTTGTATCCTCTTCTGCGAAGACCGCTTCAACACGCATTCCGGTCTTCACCTCTTCAGGTGTAATACCCTCCAGAATGTGGGTCATTGGGGTATCAGCACCATCCAGCTGAATAAGCGCAAGTACATATGGCGGCTTTTTGGGCATGTGCTTGTCTTCATACCGCACAACGGTGAAGTTGGTTACGGTACCCGTATTTTTCAATTCCACCCAGTTATCCCTGATGTCTTCCATGCAACGCTCACAGGTCTGCCTGGGGGGAACCAACACCTTGTTACATGTATTACATTTCACTCCCATTATTTTCTTCTTGTCTCTCAGGGTAGTAAGAAAGGTGCTGCCAACCCTGCCCGCGAAGTAGCTGTATGGAAGAGCCATTTTTCCTTCAACGATATAGCTGTCTTCAAAACCTTCTTTCATTGCCGGTCTCCTTACTTGTCAATCTCGAAATACAGGATATCCTTGATGCTTCCCACCCTGTTCTCGGCCCATACGGGACGCACCCGTGTTCCCTTCTTTTCATTCCAGGATTCTTCAACTTCGAATATCTGGTCTCTTCTAAGCAGGTGCCAGAAGGTTTCATTTCCTTTGCACCCATCAAGAAGTATGTTGACCGAACCATACGGTGTTTCCCTGGTTTCTCCGGTCAGCGGGTCGGGACTGGCATAGTAGGCAATATCATTAATTGTTACGTGTCCTTTTGGTCCCACTTCAACAACTCCGGGCACTCGCACCCGGCATATTGCGCACACTTCACGGGCTGGAAGCTGCAGTCTCCCGCATTCGGGACACCTGTTGGCAATTATTTTCTTGTTCTTCAGTCCCTGCAGAAATTTTCCCATAACAGGCCCAGTGGCGAAACGGTGATTTACCGAAATAATTTTTTTCAGCCGCACCAGTTCCTGCTCAGGCTCCGCTATTTCACCCGGTGCCACGTACTTGGCAAATATCTCGCCCAGCTTCAGCGCAAGACTTGAGTCACCCTCGATGGCAGCCTTTCCGGCGCTGAGCAGTGTCATGGCATCTACCTTACCCAGCATTACGTCAACCCAGTCAGAAGCACCAACTTCGAGACGCACAGTGGGTTTTTCCACACGCTCCTCTTTCAGAACACATGTCCCATCCTTGATGGTGGCCGTCCAGCAGCCGCCTCCATCTCCCTGTATATCATAGGTGATGGTCACATCCAGCCCCTCGGCATTCTTCGGCTGAAAGCGTTCTTCCAGTGTAGAGAACATATCCTGTATAAAATCACCAATGGTCATCTCCTTCCTGGACGACGGCACGAATTTCCTGAACATCTTTGCCGTCTGTCCCAGCGCGCCAAGATCACCGTCAACCTTGAACTTCCCGGAGTTAAATGCCTTCATGGCATCAACCTGGCCAATGTTTACCCCAACGAAGGTATCAGCGTCCGTTATGGTCACTGCCACGCAGTCGCTGAGATCACCGCCTTCCTCCAGATTCATCTCGCCGTCCTTGACTATCAACTTCCATTTGCCCACTCCCTCGATATCATAGCCGAAGGCGGCATCAACACCCTCGGCCCCTTCGGGCCGGAATCGCTCTTCCATGGTGTCAAATATTTCTTCTACGTTAACTCCAAACTGATCACTCATATTATACCCCCTGCCAGTTCAATTCTCGTTCCAGCATCATCAGTACCGTCCACATGGTACCACCAAATCCGGATGCCAGGGCATGGTTCACGTCACGGGGCACCTGGTGCCCTCCCGCGTCACCCCGCACCTGCAGTGCCGCCTCGGCCACGCGTACAAGAGCCGTAGCCCCGATTGGATTGGCAGCTGTCACGCCACCTGAAGGATTGATTGGCATTTTCCCGTCTATCATGATCTCTTTATCTTCAATAAGTTTCAGGTGTTCATCATTATCGAAAAGAAAGAATTCTTTCATCCAGTCTGCCCCCCACCATCCGGAAGGATCATACATCTCGAATACATCGAAGTAATCAACCGGGCTGTCGATGCCGTTACGGGCGAACAGCTGTTCCGCTGCAAACCGGTGTGTCATGGGCACAGGGTAATTTTTGTCAAAACCGAAGATATTGAAGGTTTCTTCCCTGTGCACCGTAATGTGATCACGCACCCACACCGGGGGTTTTGCCATCTTCTTTGCTTTTTTCTCACTGGCAAATATAACCACGCAGCAGCCGTCAGACTGCGAACACATATGTATGAGACGAAGATTACCAACAAGGCGCGGAGAATTTTCCATCAAGTCATCCATCTGGTCAAAATCAAGACCGAATGATCTGTGCGAATTGGAATTCAAACACGCGTGCTTATCCATGATAATACGATAGATCATGGCAGCACGGTTTGCCCGTTCCTCACCATATTCTTTTTCCATCTTGTAACCGGTTGACCCGGTCAGGGCACCGGTCTGGAGCTGACGTGACCATAGTGGATCCGCCATGTTGGTGATACCGCCGGTTGTGTGACCCTCCTGCAGTTTCTCAAAGCCTACGGCCATTACCACGTCATACATTTCCGAGGCAACAAGATTATCCGCCGCGCCGGCAATGGTGGCACCTGTCGTTCCCCCGGTAGTAATCCGGAAAGAATCTTTTCCATAACCACCGGTTCCAAGCACGTGCCAGAGATCCGGCTGATGCACCATCTCAAAAAGTTCCATGTTCCCATGAACAATCGCGTCAACATCATCTATGGTGATACCTGCGTCTTCAAGTGCAAGGCTCACCGCCTCATGTATCATCTCGGGCTGGTTGACATCCTCCCTGTGACTGGAATACTGTGTCTGACCTACGCCCACTATTGCTACATTCCTGTTCTTCTTTTTCTTAGCCATCACTTCCTCCTCACTTCTCCAGTACCACGATACCGTGATGCTGTCCCATTGAACCGGTGAGACCGTGTGCCAGTGCTTTTTTTGGCTTACCGGCCTGGCGGTCGCCCGCTTCACCTCTCAGCTGGTACCATGCCTCTGCCACCCTGGCGGCACCTCCCAGCATCTGGGGATTCCCGTTCAGCATACCGCCTGACAGGTTTACGTTATCCTTGTCCGGCCCGCCTTTTTCAATCCACTTGCCTCCCTGGTACTCTTTGGCAAGTCCAACACCTTCTGCCCACATGGGGAGCTGATAGGCGGACTGGTCGCTTAATTCGAATAGACCAATTTCTTTCTTTGGATCCTTTATGCCGGCCATTTTATACGCACGCGAAGAGGCCTCCTTTAATGAGAAATTCGAAATAATATCTTTATCACCGGGGAAATAACTGTCCATGCAGCTGCCGTAACCGGTTATCCATACCGGGTTATCACAGAACTCCTTTGCCCGTTCTTCACTGCAAAGAAGCATGCCGAAGGCCCAGTCAGTAACCGGGTAATAGTGCAGCTCCCGTATTGGATCCGCCATGAACGGGGATTTCTTCACCTGGTCCTCGGTGACCATCTCGTTCTCCCGCGCGAAGGGGTTCTTCGCGGCGTTCTGCCGTGACCGTACAACGATACCGGCAAGCTGGTCATCGTCCATCCCGGCTTTTTCCATGTAGGCCCGTGCCTGGAAGGCATTTGCACTGAGAAAGTCAATTCCCAGTGGCCGCATGTAGAAAGGATCAAAGGCCAGGTTGGTGTTCATGTACCTGCTTTCGGTCTGCGATTCCTTGCAATGCCCCATATACAATACAACGTCATCATGCCCTGAGAGTATGCATGCCATGGCATACCCAAGGCCGTTGATACTATCCTGGGCCATCTTTTCTTCACCCCTGAAATGCGCTCCCACCACATCGGTAACACCACTGTCAGATATTGTTCGCGCGTCAAACACGTCATCTGAACACGTGATAACGTTTCGAATTCCCTTATCCATGTCAAAATTGACGCCTGTCTTTTCAAGAATTGGTTCAAGACAATCAAGCAGCATACCCTGAAAACGCTGGTACCAGATATCTGGTTCATTCTTGACCTGTTCCAGTGCGCATATGGCAACTCTTTTTCCCATACGATGAAACCTCCTTTTTTTATAGACCTCTTATGGCAATTCAATTACAGGTAGCAGTTCCAGAATTCTCCCTGCTTCACCTTTTGAATTATGTGATCACGGTCCCGGTCAGCATCCATCTCGATCCAGGCCCTGCCGATGCCTACCCTGCTGTGTGAATCATCTGATGCGATTTTCGGGTAACCTATCTCCGGGATCTCGAACTCTTTATGCCTGAATCCCTTGGTAGTGATCTCAACAGCATCTACAGGATACTGCTCGGTGACCATGGCGATCCTGTCGATAACCTGTTCTACCGTGAGATCATACTCCCCCAGGTGGTTAAACACGTGCAAAACTTCATTAGTTCCCTGTATCCTGTTCACGTGCACATACCCCTTGGCAAAGATGGTAAGCTCTATCCCCTGGAAAATAATAATATCGCTTTTGACGCTGGCATATATCTCATCGTACTTTGGATTGAGAAGATAATCATGATCGGTAAACGCGATAAAATCATAACCGAGGGCCTGGTATGCATCGGCTACTGCCTGTGGGGTCATCTTTCCGTCAGAACAAGTGGTGTGGGTGTGCAGACAACCTTTTAAAAGCATTGGCCTTTCCCGGGCCGTGTCATTGTAAAAGAACCTGCATCATAAGCCATTATCTGTTTAAGCATTTTATTAAGTATCCAGCTTTTTGATTGAACACTCAACCAGTTATTTGTGAAAAAAAATACTTGAATTACCATTCAGCTTTTAAATTGGACAGTCAATCAACATAATACAGATGTAATGTTGTATGTCAAGAATTAATTAAATTTTTTCACTCTTTCCGGATTATTGGGAATGTAAAACAGTTTCTTTATAACA
>CAYFSO010000150.1:0-4550 GCA_964345775.1 uncultured Leptospiraceae bacterium
AGGTTAAGCACGTTGACCTGCCGCAGGAAATGCAGCGGGCAATGGCACGGCAGGCAGAAGCCGAGCGTGACAGGCGGGCCAAGGTTATCAGTGCCGAGGGTGAGTTCCAGGCAGCGGCGAAGATGGTTGATGCGGCAAAGCTTATGGAGATACATCCAATTTCAGTACAGCTGCGTTACCTGCAGACCCTGACAGAGATAGCCGCGGAGAACAATTCTACCACCGTGTTCCCCATCCCTCTGGACATGATTGACGCTTTCAAGGGATTGAAAAAATAGATATGGATACATGTTATACGTCGATCAATTTTTTCAGCCGGTGAAGTTCGTTTATGGCATCGATGGGCGCCAGCCTGTCGATGTCGATCTGGCTGATAGCCTGTACCACCCGGTGATTCGCGGCGTTGAATATTTCAAGCTGCTGAGATGCCGGGTCTTCTTTTTCAAGTGATTCAGATTTTTTGCTTTTTTCCATCTTCTCCAGTATCTTGTTTGCCCGCGAGGTGACCCTTGATGGCACACCGGCAAGTTCTGCCACGTGTATGCCATAAGACCTGTCCGCCGCACCTGGAACAACCTTGTGCAGGAATTCTATCCCGTTTATGGAATCCTTTACCATCACGTTGTAATTGACGATGCCGTTTTTGCTGCCCAGCCTGGTAAGCTCATGGTAATGGGTGGCGAAAAGTGTTTTCGCCTTCAGGTACCGCTGTATGTATTCAACAACAGCCCAGGCGATGGACATGCCGTCATAGGTGCTGGTGCCCCGTCCGATCTCGTCCATGATGATGAGGCTTCGGTCGGTGGCATTGTTCAGGATGAGGGCTGTTTCGTTCATCTCAACCAGGAAGGTTGACTCTCCCCTGGCGATGTTGTCGGATGCACCAATGCGGGTGAATATCCGGTCTACCTGGCTGATCTGTGCCTCGTCGGCAGGCACGAAGGAGCCCACCTGTGCCATCAGCTGTATGATGGCTGCCATTCGTATATAGGTGGATTTCCCCGACATGTTGGGGCCGGTTATGATCTTGACGGTACTTTCAGTATCATTCAGCTCAATGTCATTGGGTATGAATACTTCCCTGGTATAGTATTTCTCTACAACCGGGTGACGGCCGTTGATGATCCGGGTAGTGCTTTCGGCATGTATGTCAGGGCGAATGAAACGCTGCTCAATGGCAGCACGCGCGAAGGAAGTGTAGCAGTCAAGCCTGCCAATATGTGCGGCCAGTTGCTGCATCTTATCCCTGGTAAAATTTACCCGTTCATGGAGGGACGTTATAAGTTCTTTCTCGATTTCAACGATGCGGTCGCTGGCGGTAACAATGTCCGATTCGAATTTCTGCAGTTTTTCCGTGGTGTATCGTTCAGAACCGACAAGGGTCTGTTTTCTGAAATAGTCACCGGGTACCCTGCCGGCCTGGCCCTTGCTCACCTCCATATAATAACCCAGCACCTTGTTGTACCGGATCTTCAGGGTAGGGATGCCCAGTCTCTGCTTTTCCTCTTCCTGGTATTCAAGTATCCACTGCTTGGCATCAGCCTTCAGCCCGTGCAGCCTGTCCAGTTCATCCGAGATCCCCTCACGGATCACCCGTCCCTGGTCGGGAGAAAGTGGCGGTTCGTCCACTATCATGTTCATTATATCATCGGAAAGCTGTAACAGGTCATCGTCAACCTGGTGAAGCTCAGGCATTATGGAGACCGGCTGCCGTTTCAGCAGTTCTGAGATGCTGTTAATGGAGATTATAGACTGGCCAAGGGACAAAAAGTCCCTGGGGAAAAAGCGTTTCAAGGTGAAGCGGGATACCAGCCGTTCAATGTCGTATACACCTGATAAGAGTTCCTGCATGGAGCCTGTCAGGTCATGGTATTCGTAGAAATACTGTACCGCGTCAAGCCGTTTTTGTATTTTTACCCTGTCAAGCAGTGGATGCAGCAGCATGTGCTCAAGGGTTCTTCGTCCCATGGCTGTTCTTGTATAATTCAGGACGGAAAAAAGCGTTCTTGACCGTGAACGTTCCTGCTGGTTCTCGATTATCTCCAGGTTGGTGATGGTCTGGTCGTCAAGTATCATGAAATCGCTGGTAACCAGCCGCCTGGGGTGTTTCAGGTGTGAAAGGGTGCTTCGCTGGGTATCCTGCAGGTAATGCAGCAGTGCGCCGGCAGCAAGTATCTCCACGGGGTCTTCAAGACCCAGTCCTTTAAGAGAAGAAATGCCGTAGATCTCCTTGATGGTATCTGCAAGGTAGTCGGTATCGTAATACCATTGATGAGTTCGCGCAAGTGATATGCCCTTCTGCTGCAAAAATTCACGGTACTCCCTGTCTTCTACCTCGTTATGTTCACGGTAAAGGATCTCCCTTGGATTGAACCGTGATATGTTGCCCCGGAACATGTCAAGTGATCGTGGGGTGGACGCGATGAAAAGGTCTCCCGTTGAGAGATCCGCGAACCCCATGCCAATGCTGTTATTGTCAACCACAACAGATCCCAGGAAGTTGAAGTCATCTGACTGCAGAAGGTTTGATTCAACAACGGTTCCCGGTGTGATGATGCGTATCACGTCCCTTTTTACTACCGTACCCGAGGAGGGAACCTGTTCCATCTGCTCGCATATGGCTACCCGATGGCCTGCCTTTATCAGCCGTGACACGTAACTTTCGGCCGCGTGATAAGGGATACCGCACATGGGAACGTCGTTCTGGCGGGAGGTAAGGGCAATATCAAGCACCTTCGAAGCAACCTGGGCGTCTTCGAAGAACATCTCGTAAAAGTCACCCATGCGGAAAAATAGTATATCACCCGGATGCTTTTTCTTGATCTCCAGGTATTGCTTCATCATTGGAGTCAGCTTTGATTCCATTGGTTCAGTCCCCGTAGATGTAGAATCTGTTGTTCCTGTATATCATCTGGGCCACCGTGCCGTTCATGCCGAGTTCCTCTGCCAGTCGTATTTTCATGGTAATTGCGGGATCTAACGATGAAAACTTTCCCGCGTATATCATGTACATGTTTTTCTTCCTGGCGATCTGCACCATTGAGAGGTTCTTTTTCAGAAGGGCCTGTACCTGCTCGGCCTGTTTCAGGTTATAAAACGGCCCCAGCGCCACCGTGTAATACTCGTTTGCTCCGGTGTCCCTGTCGTCAGTCATATCCCTTTCGGGATGGATGTCAATTACATCACTGCCTTCTACCAGGGATTTGTCTGGGATAAAATTGACTTTTTTGGGATCCATCTTTTCCATGCGTGCAAGCCTGGAGCGTGAATAACCGGCTTCGGGTGACCTGGGATACGTACGGTTCACATGACGATAGGTTGAGTAGGCATGGTCGATCATTTTTTTGTTCTCATAGAAGTTGCCAAGGAGAATGAGTATGGTAGGGTAAATATCTGTATCATCGTAGCCGTGTACCAGTTCAGATAGTGACTTGATGTATTGCCGTGAGTAGCCCCAGGTTTGACGGGTTATGGATGATCTCAACAGCAGCGTGCGTGCAAGGTTTTCGTAATCGTGGTTTGATCCAAGGGTTTTACTGCAGGCCGCGTCTCCTTCATCGTACTGGTTCATGACGATATAAGATTTAATAAGAAATAACTGGAACTCGCCGGTATACCTGCTTTCAGGAAATGTTTTCAACGCGTAGGCAGCTTCCATGGTCAATTCTCCCCAGCGTGACAGGAGGTAGAGTATGGAACATATTTTGTATTGCGCGTAATCCCGCAATTTGAAGTAACGGTAGTAGCGTATGATCTTCTTGTACTGGTCAACTGCCTCGTCAGGATCATTCTCGTGATCAGCCACCAACAGCCGTATATCGGCAACGTAGTCGCTTTTGGGGTAGCGCTTGTAAAACTTTTGTACCAGCTTACGGGCTTTATCGAGGTCTTTTTGGCGAAACGCGCTGGTAATGTCTGAAAAGAGGCTTTTCTCGGTAGCGGCATTTACGGGAGGCGCAGGAACGCAGGTTACCATGATGGTAATGAGTAAGAGTACGGTTACATTATGCAATCCTTTTCCCATACAGGGTTGAACCTTTAATGCCGGTAATTGCTACCCGGAGTTTCTTTCCAATATCCTTCATGTTTCCCGGCAGTACCACCGGATGGTTGAGGAAGGTTTTCCCCATCACCTCGTCGGAAGACTTCTTACTGATCTTCTCTACGATCAGGTCTTCGCTGCTGTTGATCCTTGATTCCAGCTTCTCACGTGATATGGCCCGCTGTACCTGTATCAGGCCGCTGAGACGTGCCATTTTCTCTTCTTTTGACAGCATTTCACTCTCATTGAAGGCTGCCGTTCCTTCCCTTGGAGAATACGCGTACGTAAACGCATCATCGTAGCGTATGGTTTTTACCGCGTCAAGGGTTTTGTCATAGTCCATGGCGGTCTCACCGGGATACCCTACTATAAGATCGGTTGATAGTGAATAGCTGTCAAGTTCCCTTTCAACAGTTTCAACGATTCCCATGTAATGTTTCATGGTATACTGGCGGTTCATTTTTTTAAGTATCCTTTCAGATCCGCTCTTCAGGGGCAGGGGCAGCGA
>CAYFSO010000151.1:0-4438 GCA_964345775.1 uncultured Leptospiraceae bacterium
TAACATGTGCCTGCGTGTTATTCCATTGTTTTCCAAAACGAACCCCCTGGTGTTTATTTTAATAGCATGGATTACACAGCTGAATGATCATTGCTCTTTCCCCGTAATTACCAGGAATACCTTCCTGGCACTCATATCATTCTTTTTTGCTATACCGCCTATACGCTGATGCGGCCGGTTTGCACGTATGCCGGCTTCCCGCAGCCTTGCCATGGCAGTATCTACGGGAACCCCTGTTTTCTCAGAAATTTCCTGTATATTCATCAGTTCCGCGTGGGGTATTGGAGGTTCTTCAGCCTCACTGTGCCATGAATTTTTCAGGATGTCGCCGTATTCCATGATGGTGCTGAATGGCGGTATGGCAGCAATGGACCCGATGAGAATGATGACAGTGATGGCAATTGAAAGAAGCATCTCGGCCCTGCGGTTAAGTGCTTTCTGTGTCCCCGAGATGATATAATTCCAGAAGACTCTCCAGTTATAATAGATATGAAAAATACCGGCTATGACGAAAAGAAGGGCGAACATCGTGTGAATGGTTTCCAGTCCTGCCTTATCTATGCCGGCAACATCCCAGTGTATCCAGTGGGCAATACGACCATGGGGTGCCATGTAGAGAATGATACCGCTGATAAATAATACGATGAAGCCAGGGAACATGAAGAGGCTTATAAATGCCCTGATGCTGAAAGGTTTGTTTTTCATGATCTGTACCGTTTTTTTATTTATTCCTGCCGAATTATACATGGCTGTATAAATAATGCAAATATTATTCATCATAAAAATAATACAGTACCTAAAAGGCCTGAAAATATGTATGATTTGCATTAAAAGTTAAATGATATTTAACTTTTTTATGAAAATTAAATAATTATGAAGTATGTTGAGACATGTGCCAGATAATACAACAAAAATGTAATTATGACGGGGGATGTTATGAAAACGGGATTTACGTTCAAAAGCCTGAAAATGGTAATTTCAATGATCGTGATCGGCATTATCGTTGTTCTTTCAGTGGTGCTGATCAGTAGTTCATATAATATTGCCTATAACGCGGTTCGGAAGGCATTCGTTAACCAGATGGATAATTTTCAGTTGGAGATAAACAGGCAGATCAATAACTTCTATGATAAACAGAAGAACACGGCCCTGTTCCTTGCTGACCTCTCAATGGTAAAAACTGCAGTAGCCAGGGAGCAGTTCGGCGAAAGCGAATCCTTTATGAAGGATTACGCGAGGTCACAGAAAATATACCAGGACCTGTTCATATCCACGGCCGAATCCAACCCGAGAATTGTGTCATCAATATTATCAAATGCAGAGGGGAAACGTTGGGGCAACGAAACCCTGCGGGAAACTATTGACACTGTTTTAAAGGGTGAAACAGCCGTCAGCCCGATAGTTAAATCCCAGATCACCGGTCTGCCGGTGGCATTGATACTTGCACCTGTTAAAAACGGAAATACAATTTCAGCCCTCATGTGCATGACCGTCAACGTGGGTGAATTTTCCCAGGATATCGTGCAGGGTGTAAAGATCGGTAAAACCGGGTATCCTTACATTGTTAATAACAGGGGGGTTGCCGTCGCACATCCTGATAAAAATATTATTTTCAAAACTGATATAAGTAAGTTTGACTGGGGTAAAAAAGTACTTTCCGGTGAAAGCCATGACTTCATAGAGTATGACTGGAAAGGATCGAAGAAACTTCTTACCTACAGCAAGAATGATAAGTACAACGTGATTGCCGTATCCAGTATTGATAACCAGGACATTAACTCGGAAGCCAGGATCATGGCATTGATGATGATTATTATTGGAGCAGCCGGTATAGTGATTGCCGGGATAGCAATTTACATCCTTGTAGCCCGAAAGCTGCATCCTCTTGAGGAATGCAAGGACGTAATGACTTCATTTGCAGGAGGTGATCTCACCGCAAGGTATACCAGCAATGTACCTAAGGACGAGATCGGTGATATCGTGACAGCCCTGAACTCAACGGTTGACCAGTTCGAGGATCTTATCTCAGAGATCATGGTATCCTCGGAAAATCTTGGCCAGGCGGTGCAGCAGATCGCCAGCGGTAACGAGAACCTTTCCCAGCGTACTTCCGAGCAGGCATCCTCACTTGAGGAGATTGCATCAACACTCGAAGAGGCAACTGCCAATATCAAGCAGAATGCTGAGAATTCAAACGAGGCTGATACAATAGCAAATAACTCTTCGAAAATGGCTGAAGATGGCGGCAAGGTGGTTGACGATGCCATCTCTTCCATAGACGAGATAGGTCAGACAGGTAACAGGATCGGAGAGATCATAACCGTTATAAACGAGATCGCCTTCCAGACTAACCTGCTTGCCCTGAACGCGGCGGTTGAGGCTGCCCGTGCCGGTGACCAGGGCAGGGGCTTTGCCGTTGTTGCCGGTGAGGTCCGTAACCTTGCCCAGCGTGCAGGTCAATCGGCAAAAGAGATATCTAACCTTATCAATGATTCCCAGGAGAAGATCAGTAATGGTACCGAACTGGTGAATAAAAGTGGAGAATCCCTGAAAGAGATCATTGGTTCGGTAAAGCAGGTGAGCCGCATCATATCTGATATTGCTGCTGCAAGTGATGAGCAGAGACGGGGCATTGAGCAGATCAATACTGCCGTTGTAGACATGGATACCATGACCCAGCAGAATGCCGCCATGGTAGAGGAAACAGCATCTGCCAGCGAAGAAATGTCAAACCAGGCACAGCAGTTACTTGAACGGATGAGTATATTCACCATCAGCCAGAGTGAACGGCAAAAGAAAAAGAAGGATATGCAGGGGATTGTTCACCTTCGTCATGACAACTTCGAAAAGAAAAACGAAGGGAACGGTAACGGAAACGGCTATCACGTTGAGGTAGATAAATCTTCGCGGGATAAAGATAATGGTAACGGGAAGGACGTGGAGAAAACTTCATTTTCCATGGCAAAGGAAAGGCAGGACAATGAAGTAAAGAACCGGCTGGCAAAAGAGGGTTTCGAGGAGTTCTGATCACTCCTCGTCCTTTGCCGCCTTATCCATGAATTCAGGGTAAAGCTTTTTAAGGCAATCGGGGCAGAAGCAGTGGCTGAAGTCGGCGTTTGAATGATCACGAACGTAGGTTTCCACGGCGTGCCAGTAACCGCCATCATCCCTGATCTTTTTGCAGTTGGCGCAGATGGGGAGCAGTCCATGCAGTGTTTTTACATGCTGCAGGGCTGCTGCAAGTTCCCCGATCAATTCCCTGTGTTCTTCTTCAAGTCTCTTTCTTTTCGTAACGTCCCACAGTACCATCATTGATCCGGAATACCTGTTTTTCCTGTCATACAGGGGGGTGGTCTTCACGTCAAAGAATCTCTGCCCGTTCTGGCCTGTCCTCGGCACCTCGTTGTACTGCCGTTCACTGAATTGTTCCATGTTGTGCAGCAGCTCCGGCCATTCACGCAGTACCTCTTGAAGAGCTGTACCCGGTGTGAAATTATGCCCGTTGCCGATGATCGCCTTCATGGCGGGGTTTATGTCGACAAGCCTGTTGAAGGGATCAACAACTATTATGCCATCGGACATGGTCTCGATCAGCCTTGTACGCGCGACGGGTACCAGGTCGAACATTCTGAACCTGTACAGGCCAACGGCGAGAAGAAAACCCGTAAGAGCCGTGGCAACGGGGGTCCAGTCCACCCCCTTGATGGGTGATAATTCAAACACGTATATAATGTTCCCGGCAAAAGGTGCCAGGGCTGCCAGGCTGATGAGTATAACCTGGTATTGATAGAGGCTTGAATACTGGGTTAAAGAGTAAAACAACAGGAGTATCCCTCCCGTTAACAGGGTATACACAAACACGATCAGAACCCGGAACCATGGACCATACTGGAAAATAAAGGTGAAATTAGCAGGATCGATATTCATGCCTGTCCATAGCAACTGGTGGTGCTGGTTGGTAAAGGCAAGCAGTATTGAAACTGCCGGTATTATGAATAGGAGTATAACATTGCGTCGGGTGATAAAATGGTCCAGGTTGCTGAAAGACAGGGCAAAAAGGAAAAACAGGGATGGAGTGGTGGTGACGCCCAGGTAGGTACATGCTACCCAGAAATACTTTGCAGATTCCGTAACAGCAGCGGCCTTCAACGCGCCGGTTACGGCCCATTCGGCAACCGCGATCTCAAGCAGGAGCAGGTATATGGCTCCCCGTGAAAACCTTCTACGCCATAGCATGAATACAACCGTGAGTGCCATAACCAGTGTAAACAGCATGGCAACGGTGTATTCAGAAAAATAGTAGCCGGAATAAAACATTAATATATTCCCTGGTCTATATATGTGTTTTATTTATTTCTTTTCCCCATCTTGTAAAGATCCTCATACCTCATTCCTGATAGTTCCTGGCATATCTCTTTTGTGACCGGATCAACTTCGT
>CAYFSO010000152.1:0-4086 GCA_964345775.1 uncultured Leptospiraceae bacterium
AACTTGTATCACAGTACCTGGTTGTGTAACATAGTGATCATCGAACAATAAAAAAAAAAGGACGGGTTCATGCCTGTCCTTTTCGTATGTAAATGCGATTTTTTTTCATTAACCTTTGGATTTTATCTGCTGTATGTACTGCGCCGCCTTCTTGAATCCGGGCTCTGCGTCCTCAACCTGCTTGAAAATATCACTGGCTTCAGCGGGCCTGTTAAGCCAGTAGAGAATTTTGCCCTTCTGGTAGAGGAATTCCGTTTTAGAAGGATTTTTTTCAAGGGCTACGTTTATGGAAGATAACGCGGATTCATGTTCTCCCTTCCTGGATTGCAATTTGCTTAAAAGAAAAAGATGTGCCCCGGAGAGGGAACGCGCGTTGAAGGACTGCAGTATTTCAAGTGATTTTTCATGGTCTCCGCTTTTGTAATGCTTTACAGCCTTTTTCAGGTATCGGGAAGTTGACACCGGTTCTCCCAGTTCTGAGATGATAAGGGTAACATCGTCTTTTCGCCGCGTATTGGCATTATCAATGAATTTTTGTATATCCTGGGAAATGGTGGCTACCTGTTCCTGGAGGGGAAATTCGCGGGAGGCCATGAGTATGTTCTGGAACCGCTCGTCTCCGTAAAAATTTCCCGATTCGTCACGCGATTCGGTGATACCGTCTGTATACAGGACAACCCGGTCACCGCTGTGCAATTCAAACTGGCTGCTCTCAAAGATAAAATCAGGGTTGGCGCCGATAAGGAAGCCGTCACTTGGCAGTGGGAAAATGGTACCACTACCGGTAAGTATATACGTGTCGGTATGGCCGCAATTTGTATATTCCATCTCAAAATTGACCAGGTCTATAATGCAGAGAAACATGGTAAAATAGAAACCTGTTTCAAGCAGAAGGGGGGTGAGTATCCTGTTCAGGTTGGTGCAGAGAGTTGCGGTTGACTGTTGATTTTTAAGCTGGCTTTCAACCTCGGTGCTGATCATGGATGTTAACAGTGCCGAAGGTACACCGTGCCCTGATACGTCTACTATATACATTGCCATATGTTCATTATCAAGAAATGAGAAGTTGTAGAAATCGCCACTGACTTCCATTAGTGGTAAAAAATGTACGCTGGTTTGTATATGGTTATTGTAGGGCAGTTCCGATGGAAGTATATTCTTCTGCACGTTCTTTGCAACCTGCAGCTCGAATACCATCTGTTCGTTTTTCTCCTGTAATTCCCGGGTGCGTTCTTCAACCAGTTCTTCAAGGTTGTTTTTCAGGTTGGTGATGTCCTGGTACATCAACGAGTTGGCCAGCGAGATTGATGCCGCGTTCCTGATGCTGTTGAGAAAACGTACCTCGTCCCCTGAAAGTGGCCGCAGGTTGGTCCTTTCTGACATGAGTATGAAGCCTATGAGTTCACCGTTCTGTATAAGGGGTACAATAAAGCTGGCGTCATTCTGTTCGAGGAAAGCCAGTATCCAGTCTCTCGTGTGTTCAAATTCGGGGCTTGTCTCTACAAGTTGTTTCTCCAGTATCTCGTTCCTTTCTGTAAGAATGGCAGCCATGGTGTTATCAATCGTAACCGAGTTGCCGGCATTGTCGTGATAAACCAGGGTGTTATCCTGTGCATGCAGGTATACGTCAACCCGTCCTGCCGCAAGAATTTTCTTCAGGGTTGAAGAGAGTTCCTTGATAAAGAGATCAAGATCTTTCAACAGGGAGACCTCTTCAATGAAATTCGACTCCGCCTGTATGAGGTCGAACTTGCGCCTGTTGAAAAGCTGGTTTATGAATGGCTGTATCTTTATCGAATACAGGTAGTTCAGGTAAAACCATACAAGCAGTACGGCAAAAAGAGCAACCGGATCCATTTCCGCGAAATAGGGATACAGTAACCTGAAAATAAAGATATTGGGAATTATTATAAGGGACGAAATTACCGCCCATACAAGTGTAATATGCAGAATACTTCGAATGTCAAGGAGCCTGTACCTGAGAATACCGTATCCCATGATGGACAGGGATAAAAACATGAAGTTGCCAAGTGGATAAAAATCATACCCGGTCATGGCGGGTACGTTGAACACGGTCAATATACCCGTGAGGTTGAGGGCATAGAGAATATACTTGATTTTCATCTTGGTTATCTGGTTGGTTTCAACCCGTATTCTCTGTACGCACACTATTATGCCGTAGATGAGCACGGAGAAGGCGGAAATGGCAAAAAGGTTGAAGATTATGCCCCCATTGGCAATGTATCCCCAGTCATAGGTGTGCAAACCGGTTATGTAATACTGAGATGAAGCAGTTAATGCAAAAAAGATGCTGAGACCGAACAATGCGTATTCAGCCTTTCTCCTTTTCAGCCCCAGTACCCTGTGGTAAAATACCAGGTTGATGAATGGTATAAAGACGTATATGGTATGTATTGATCTCTCGATAGTGAGTATGGCATTCTTGTTATCAATCAGGTGATGTGCCAGAAAGACAGGTGCAAGCAATGTCCACCATACACATACAAGTGCAAATAGAATATTTTCTGTTTGTAGTTTACCCCTGATGATAGAAACCAGTGCAAGGGTGATGCCGACTACCAGTGACATCAGTGGTGGTATCATGTAAATATTAAAGCTTTTGATCAACTGTTCCATGATTCAGTATATCCGGTTACGGGTAGATTTGTGATGTATAAAATATTCTTATGTGTTCATTTTAATTGTATCACGTTGTTATGAAATAATGAAAATAAAAACCCTTCTGCAGATACGCGTGAAGGGTTTTATATTTTCATTGATCTTTTACACAGCTGCAGTCAGCCTTATCGTTTAAGGTTGATAAGTTCCTGCAGCATCTGGTCAGATGTTGTTATCGTTCGTGAATTTGCCTGGAACCCTCGCTGCGTGACGATCATATCGGTAAACTGGTCAGAGAGGTCCACGTTGGACATCTCCAGGGTACCGGCTACCACCTTCCCCCGTCCTGCTTCGGCGGCAGGTCCTATGTTGGGAAGCCCGGAGTTGTTTGATACCTCGAACAGGTTTTCGCCAACATTTTCAAGACCCTGCTGGTTGGTAAACACGGCCGTGGCAACTTGTCCAACCGCTTGCTTGGTGCCGTTGGTATAGACTGCGGTTATTATACCCGAATTATCAATGGTAAAGGATTCCATGTACCCCATGCTGTACCCGTCCTGCTCTACGGCCTTGGTAGTTGAGGGGGAGGAAAACTGTGTAATGCCTTCAACCATGCCCGAACTGCCAAGATCAAGCCGTATGTTGCGCACTGTTGGATCACCGTCTACCCTGTAACTCAGGTTGGCCGTGAGATCGCCCTGGTTCAATTCGTCCGGGCTTGACTCGTCGGCCACTGATACAAGGCGTCCTTCCGGGGTGAACCGAAGGTTGATCCTGCTGCTGGTGTTTTCCTGGTTTTCCTGGTTGGCACCGGCCGGTATGTCAAGGGTTATCGGCCCCTCGGTATCGGTTATGGCCGCGGAAGCCGTCCACTGGTTGGTGTCGGTCTTCCACATGGTGAGTGTAAGCCTGTGGGGGTCACCCAGGTTGTCGTACACGTCAATATTGGTTGTCACACCCGCAGACGCACGCATCTGTGCCGTTGCATCGGGAGGAAGAACCGGCAGCTTGGAATCAAGATTGCACTTGTAACGGACATTGCCGGTTTCACGCGCAGGTATCTTTCCGTATACGGGCACCACGATATCTTCGACGGTACCGGATGAGTTGATCACCTTTTCGCCGCTGGCATCAGTTGTTGCCATCCATCCCTGTACCCTGAGCCCGTTTGCCGGGTTTACCAGCGTACCGTCTTTATCCAGGGCGAATGTGCCCGCTCTGGTGTACATGTTCTTGTCACCCTCGGCAACTACGAAGAGGCCGTCGCCGGATATGGCAAGGTCGGTCTGGTTGCCGGTGGTCTGCAGGCTGCCCTGGGTGAATATCTTGTCAATGGAGGCTACTGTCATGCCCAGCCCCACCTGCTTGGGATTGACACCACCCCTGTTTTCCTCGGGCTTGGCAGCGCCGGAAATAGTCTGGGACAGCATATCCTGAAATGTTACCCTGCTGGACTTGAATCCATGG
>CAYFSO010000153.1:0-4049 GCA_964345775.1 uncultured Leptospiraceae bacterium
TAAAGTCTGTGCAGGATAACAAAATTGTTTGAGAATTTCAAGATTAATATGTATAGTTTTCATGGTTGCCCTGCTCCTGATAACCAGGGATAAACTGATGTCGGAGTGGCACGTGCAGCCTGAACTCACTTATCATATAACTCTTCGAAGAGCTCCCTGGCTTTTACTTTTGCTTCTTTAAGGGCTTTTCTGCCTTCCCGGGTGATTGAATAATATTTTCGTATTTTTCCATTCACGTTCCTGTCTTCGTGTTTCAGGTACCCTTTCTCTTCAAACTTATGGAACATGGGATACAGGGTTCCATAGGATATATCAAAACCCTTTGCCAGGAGTTTATCATGAAACTCCTTTCCAAATATGGGTTCCATGTTCGCATAATGGAGCATGTATATCCTGATAAATCCAAGCAGAAAATCGTGTATCATGACATCAGCCATACACAACCTCGTCTCTTTTCGTATGATCAAGCTGCACATCCATCCCGTTGATCATCACCTAATCTGCAATAATGAACTGATGATACTCGGGGAAGAAGTTTTCATAATCATTGATGTCCCCGTCATCAAGGCAGCATTCAATTATTTGCCTGCCAAGAGGGTTCAGATCTTTCGAGAGAAATTGTTTCAGGTTTTCTTTAAAGAAATCCTTCAGTATTTCTGCACCCTGGTCATACCCCTCTTTACCAACTTCCGGCTGCCTGTCAACTTCAAGTAACCAGCGGGGTATTCGTGTCCCCTCTATCCGCATGGATTTCAAGGCAAACCCCAGCAGTGAGCAGCGTGCAGGGGTGATCTGTTCTTCATGGAACCTGGCCGACCCTCTTCGTGCGAGGTAATCCCTTACAAGCCACTGGGGCATAAAGCCGGTTTTCCATGCTCCCACGTTCTGGTTGGGCACCAGTATAAACTGGGTTGCCAGTGTGTTTTGTATCTGCTCAAGCAGCAGGTTTCCCTGGTTCACTTTCAGTCCCGTTGAGAAAGCCCAGTAACTGCCTACCCCTTCACTGCTCATACCACCGTCATCAACGATGCTTGGATTACTGAATCCCCGTGGCGCCACCAGCCTCCACAGCCAGGCAAGTGCCGGGGGCAGAATATGGAACAACCCGATAATGCCGTAGCTTTGTTCCTCACTTGAACAAATGGGGGTTCTCACGCCAAAACTCCTGTAATTCACCGCCACGGGCCGTTTTACGATATTGGGGTAACTTCTCCTGGGTACAATAACCCGCGGATTGGGGCATGGTTTACCAGGCGCATCCTCAATATGTTCCCAGATGAGGGCACGGCTGTTGGGCACCGCGTCAATATTCAGGAAAAAGAGCGGTTCAGGGGGATCCACTGTCAGCTTCTCCACAACCGGGTCGGTACCATATTCCTTTATATGGTCAACCCGCAAAAACCACCCGTTCTCAGCATCCATGAGCCACAATTTCCCGCCCCCCTTTTGAATGGAAGGATGGGTCAGGGCCATGTCATCGCATACCGGGTGCAGCTCACAGGTACGGGGTATTTCAATATACAGTTTCTCCCCGCTTATTGTATTCTCGCCGATCTTCATTCTCCCGTCGGACATACGGTGGGGCTGTTCCAGCATTTCGCTCTTACCGCCGCCGCTGGCACCCTCGTGCATAAACGTGACGATGTTGTCATAGGGGGTAACAACCTCAACAGCCGAACAGTGGGGTACTACCCATCCTTCGTTCTCGCCCTGGTTTATGAGAACCCCATACACACCCTTCTTGGCACTGGGGCCGGGATACAGGTTATATGAAAATATCTCGTAGATAGAGGAGAGCCGGTTATGAACAACAACCTGTTTCCCATCCAGGTGGGTATGCCTGAAGGGGGGAGCCACGTAGATGACAGTACTTGGCGAAAAATCATCTGATAGCTCCGAAATCGGGGTAATACCCTGCAGCATGGCAAGTCCCAGGGCAAAAAACGCCGCGTTGGCTGGTGCCACCGCGATGGCATCCTCCTCGAACTCATCAGCACCTGTACGAAACGCGAACAGGGCAAGCTCCTGCCCGGCCAGCCAGGAAAAAGTTTCATCTCTTATTTCAGAAAAATCCTTACCAAACCTTTCCCGGTATCTTTCTTTATCCGTTGGTTCATCGTCTCCAACAACCAGGCAGTCCGGGTCCCGTCTTCGCATGTACGGTTCGGTATAGTTGACCGCAATACCGTTTCGTACCCGGGCCACGGTAACCTCGGTGAACTCACCCCTGCCGGGTATGTCGTATTTCACTTCAAAATAATCGTTCTCCGGACTGCCGCAGGCATACTCGAATAATTCCTCAATGCTGTCAGCAAAGTGAAAGCCGGGGCACCTGTCCAGCACCTCAGCAAGTTCGGGTATATTCTTTATAGCTTGATGATATTGTTTTTCCATTGTGATATTTCCTGTTTTAGTATTCATTAGCCCTCCCTGTGCTTTGATATGATTGAACTTAAGACAGGTTCACATTGAATTGATTCGCATGAGAACGTCTTTTAATGGGGGGACATTAAAGCATTTCTTACCGGTTATCTCGTTGCAGCAGGCCTGGTACATCTGCGAGATAAGCTCTTTAAGATCCGCAGGCAAAGACGGAGGTTGTTGGGTTACCAGTTCTCTCCAGATCTGCCTGTTTTCCTTTTTCGCTTTTTCGGTTTCATCGTACCATTCACAGGAACGGTAAAATTCCCTGGTCAATTCCTTGCTTACTGTCATTCCGTCATACGTAAACCTGCATTCATCCGGGGTTCCCAGCACATCCACCAGTATGATATTCCTGTCCTGGTCCATGCCGAACTCAAGTTTGCCGTCTTCGTTCACAAGGCCCGCCTTCCCCACTTCTTCTGTTATTATTGAACTGACCGTTAACGTGATTTCCATGATCCTGTCCAGCTCAGCCTGGCTTAACCCGGAGATATCCCGTGCCTCGTCCTTCGTGATGTACCTGTCGGTGGTTTCCAGCTTGGTTGAAAACTCAACTACCGGCTTGTCAAGCACCTGTCCGGGTTCGGGCATGCTGATAAGCCCTATATCCTCAATCTTCAGGCTTCCCGAATTGAGCCGTCGAAACACACTTGATCCTTTTGGAAGGGTGTTCCTGTAAATAACCTCAAGTGGTATGAGAAAATTGTACTGCGCGTCTTTATACGGGGAATAGTCATAGCTGTTATCTTTAAACGCGGGTTTGATCACGTTAAGAAGATGCACTTCCATTACATTGTTTTCTACCAGGTCTATATAGTGGTTCTTTATTCCCTTACCTGAAAGAAGTTCAAAAAAGTACGCGCCCATCATGCATAAGGCTTCTCCCTTTTTATCCAGGTGATCAGGCATTTCTCCCCAGTCAAAAACCGAATAGCGGTCTGAAAAAACAAACCGGCCTCTCCCCGGGGTTTTCTCACCGGGTTTTTCAATTATTGATAGATCTTTAACACTGCCCATTGTTACGTCTCCTCGTTGTTTTTATGGTTTATGATGTACTATTTAATTTCGAGATCAGCAGAAAGTTACAGCTTGAATGTACTACAGTATCAACTTTTCGTCGATATTCAATATTTTATTTCGATATCAATTTTTGATATCACCAAATGATACCTAATGGTGTCATTGTCAAGGATATAATGGGGGTTTTCTGTATTGATGTGGGAGTTCCTCTCCGTACGGCACGTGTCATACAGAACAAAGGGCTTAAGCCCCTTGTTCTCCGGGGAAAGATACTTATAGCTTGACCACATCGACTTTGTTACTGTCCCTGCGACTTGAACCAGCTGTAAACAAGATCAAAACCATATCTTTATACAATCGTTACTAACACCAGTCACCTGGCCACGAGTACCATACGGTAACAAGAAAGATACTCTCCGTGTCCTCAGGTCCTCTCTTTGTGACCTCCGTGGTTACACCGTTGAGATAAGGTATTGTTATGGGCAATGAAATGAGTTACAGGGTAAAATGGGTCGAAGATGCCGAAAGAAGTCTGGATGAAATTTTAAACTATATAGGGCTTCCTGAAAAAATCAAGTCGCCTGTAATATAGTAGCAAAACCCCG
>CAYFSO010000154.1:0-3901 GCA_964345775.1 uncultured Leptospiraceae bacterium
GGATTGTGCGCGATATATCGCCGAATGCGGTGTAATGCGTGTTCATCACGGATGACGTGTTCGTAATAATTTCGTTGCCACACGGGTATTCCGGGTGTTTTGCGTAATTGGTTGATTTGTTTGGCCGTATTCATTCAATGCCATGTGGCCATCAACAATGTTGCCAAACAAACATTCGCGATTTTGGGTACAAATGGTTATAAAAAACGCGCCGGGTTGGGAATAATCATATCCGCGTAAACGTATGGAACGGCGGTGGTGTTTTTCGGGGTCGTATTTCATGTAGCATTGTCCTGTTTCCAGCAATCTGTGTTCCTGTTTCTAATGAATAATCCCACCTGGCAACTACATTTTATACTTGCCCAAACAGGTGAAATACGCCATCGTTGACGCTATCAACATGATACTATTGAAAAATCTCTGTGCCCCGGTGTCTCCGTGGCAAAAATAAGATCCATGAATACACTGAAAACAATTATACAACTAATCCTGATAGTCCTGCTACCCGTGACGGCCTTCCCCGGTGAGAAAGAAAACGACACTGCCATGCTTGAAAAGGCCATTAAGCGCTACAAGGCCTTGAAGACCATAGACGCGCAGATCACCCAGCATATCATTCAAAGCGGGCAGGAAGCCGTTTTCTACGAGGGGCGCTACCGTGCCAGGGGCAACAACATGCTTCGGGTAGACTATACCAGGCCCGAAGCGCAGGTGGTGCTGGTAAAAAACGGCAGCCTCAAGTGGTATTACCCCGATATACGGCAGCTGTACTACCTTGACGCACCCGGCGCACCGGGTAAGAAGGGAAATGTCCCTTCAATAAACCCCCTGCAGGAGCTATTGGACAAGCGGGCAGAAAGATTTACCATCCTGTATGATGGTATACATTTATACGGTCTCATGCGGAAGGCCCGCTGCTATATCATGAAAGACAACAAGCAGGGAACCACCCTGGAGCTGTGGCTTCACCATGACACCCTGGTTCCCATCCGCAAGATAATACGTGATCGAAGCGGGCGTGAACTGGTACGGGAAACATACGAGAAATACGAAAAGATGGATAATATACTTTTCCCCCGCCGGGTAGAGGTGGTTGCCCGCACCAGGGAAGGTATCGTGCGGAATATCACGGTGTATTCCCGGGTACAGCTGAACAAGACCCTGGAAAAAGGGATATTTACTCTTGATTTACCAGAGGACGTGGTACGAAAGAAGCTGTATTAATATATATTCAGCCACGGATTGGCACATATGATTAATGGTTGATGTACTGATCACTCATCACCTCTCATTTTTCACTTATCTTCATTCATCTGTGAAAATCTGTGTGTATCTAGCGAAGCGGGTGGCTGATTTTTTTTGAATTAGCTGAACTTGAAGCAAACATGAAAAAGAACTTAATATACATATTAATCCTTTCCCTTGCGCTCCTCCTGTGCGTCTCGCAGGCGGTGGCCCTTACCGTGAGCAGCATCGAGTTCATCGGCAACACGGTTGATCTTCAGCTGGATGAGCTGGCATCCGGGTACACGGGGGAGGTTACCCGCAGGGACATAGACCACCTGTCGGTTCTGGTGACGCGAAAATACCACCAGGCAGGCTATACCACAAGCTACGTTGAGAAGATGGAACTGGCCGAAGACGGTACCCTGAGGATCTTCATTTACGAGTCGCGCATACGCGAAGTGCGGGTGACAGGTATAAAGGGAGAAACCGCCAACGAGCTTCGCCGGGTGGGAGAGCTCTGGCAGGGGCAGGTGTACAACCGAAACCAGGTACGGTCACGGCTTGAGCGCCTGAAAGAGCTGTACGAACTTGAAGGGATAACGCTGGATGTAAAGAACTACAATGACAGCGGTGACGTGGTACTGCTGATGCAGGTGGACGAGGGGGACCGATGGTGGCGCTGGGGTATAGGTGTGCGGCCCCTCTACGGTATCAGTCCGTATGCCATGTATACCATACCCCTTGGGAACAATTACGTTGAACTCTCGGCCCGTGCGTCCTACATGGATGACCGGTTTACCCGGGCGGAAGGATCAATGGAATGGTACCGGTTCGGCAGCGGCAGGAGCCCCTTCCAGTACTATGCCGGCATAGAAGGGGGACGGACCATGCAGAAATGGGAAACCTTCGATACCTGGTTCGCTGCTGACGGAGGCCGCCTGTATGCGGGAACCAGGATGTACCTGCGAATGTCATCGGGCATACTGGTAATACCCGGCATTGAAGCGTCGGGCTCGTTTACCAGGATACGGGATTATTCCGAAGAAGAAACGGATAACCGCCAGGGAAGTGCCGGCCTGCGCCTGGTCATCACCGAGCAGGGGATGGTGCTTCCGCGAAGGAACGTCTCAAAGCTGAGCCTGAAGGGTGATGCTGCCGCCAGTACCCTTGAACCGGGCGGCTTCGTACAGGCGGAGGCGGACGGGCAGCTCGTTCTTCCGTTGACCACCCGGTTGCGGTTCATGCCAACGGCATACTCGTACTATACATCCTCACGGGAACGGTATTACCGGCGCTATATCTATGACCAGAACCTGCTGGGATTCGGTGCGGACTTCTCGGCCTCGTCCTTCAAGAACGTGGGCGGCCTGCACCTGGAGTTGGAGGTATCCCCGGCATTTTTCTACCTTGATCCTTTCGTCAATAGTGGTTATTTTAAGGATGAGGAAAACAGGTGGAGCCATGATACCGGCGCGGGTATAAAGGCCATATTCTATTTCAGGAAGGTCTACTGGGATGTCACCTTCGCCTGGGACGTCTCCGGCACACCAGGTGAGACGGGCAGAATATACTTCATGGCCTACGCCAATTTTTGATGAACTGGAGAGCGGCATGGAAATAGAACGCGAATGCGGCCTGGTTACTGAAACCAAAGACAGCATGGCACTTGTAGAGACCGACCCGGTGAGTTTCTGCATGTCATGCGCCAGCAGGGATTCGTGTCCAACCGGCTCAAATCCGCGAACAAAAAAGCTGTGGATGGAGAACTCTCTTGGGGCAGGCAGTGGAGACAGGGTGTATTTTTACGTTCCCGGCGGCGGGGTGATCGCCTCGTCCTTTCTCATCTACGTGCTTCCCCTGGTACTTTTGTTTACGGGCATTGTAGCCGGTACCATCATGCATGCTCACCTGGGGGTGGACGTAGAAGCTGCGGCCGGGCTGTTCGGGATCATCGGATTTGGCATTTCCTTTATTATAATACGCGTCGTTTCGGGAAAACTGCTGAACCGGGAGAAATACATGCCAAAAATGCTTGAAATTGAATCCAGCAGTGATAAATAATGTCTCAATACCACATTTCCGTGTTCCGACAATTGATATAAGCCTGCTATTGCGCGGGCGGAAAACTGCGTGCCCCTGCATCCAGGGCACGTTTCTGCATGGATGTACGGATGGATACAAAAGGAATTGTATACAGGGTGAAAGGGACATGGGCAAAAAAGTTGTGGACATGATAACGTACAAAATAGAAAAGTCACTGAGAAACAGCGGTTACACGGTAAAAAAGGACAGGGAAAAGAACGTAACCCTGTTGATAAAACTGAACCAGAAATGACTGGAATCTATTATCCATTCACGGAGGGTTTTGAATGAGTTCAAACCTGGAAGAACAGAAAAAAAAGCTTAAAGACGAGATCGAACAGCTCCACTACGAGATGAAAGTTGAGCTTCCCAAAAGGATACAGGAGGCGCGTGAATACGGTGATCTGAAAGAGAATGCCGAGTATCATGCTGCCCGCGAACGGCAGGGTTTCGTGCGGGCCAGGATCGCCCAGTTGAGCCATCAGCTCAGCAGCATGAGCGATATTGATGTATCAAGCCTTGAAAAGGAAAGCGTAGACCTGGGATCCCAGGTGACAGCGAAAGATCTCGACAGCGATGAGACCATAGATTT
>CAYFSO010000155.1:0-3876 GCA_964345775.1 uncultured Leptospiraceae bacterium
CCTTATGCAGGTCATCCTTCATCTTTTCATTAATACGGTATATGCCGGACGGGATTGGTCTGAGCAAACCTCCCCTTCCCACGATAATGCGAAGGTCGTGAAGGTTGATACCATCCTTATCCAGCTCGTCCAGTATATATTTTTCCCTGAAGCTGTACTGGTCCATTATATCATCGAATTTATTCAGATCTTCTGCTGTATGCTGAATGGACTGTTCAAGCACTTTCTCCTGCCCGTCATAGACGGCTATCTTTGTTGAAGTTGATCCGGGATTAATTGCAAGTATCAGTTGTTTTTTCATCTAAGTCCTCCTCTGTATTCATCGGCTCAGATCAACGCTTGCGGCAAGCATGATACTGTTCAGCTTCACGTCCTCTGAATCGGTCCTGGATGTCAAGACCGCGGGTACCGATGCCCCCAGAATGACGCACGCGGGATTCGCACCCGCGAAATACACGATTGACTTGTACAGCACGTTGGCCGCCTCGATATTTGGTGAAAGCAAAATGTCTGCGTCACCCCCAACCTCGTTATCAAGCCCCTTGTACTCTGCACTCTGCTTGTATACCGCGTTGTCGAATGACATGGGGCCCTCGATAATACAGTTGCGGATCTGGCCGCGCTGGGCCATCTTTGACAGCAGGGCCGCGTCAATGGTGGCCTGCATCTTCTGGTGCACCAGCTCGAACGCGCCCAGGGCGGCAACCTTGGGCATCTCGATGCCGAGTTTTCGCATGAAATACACGGCGTTCTTTGCGATGGCGATCTTCATGTCAAGGTCGGGTGCTATGTTCAGAGCCCCGTCGGTCAGTGCGAATACCTTGTGGTAATGGGGCAGTTCGATTATACCTACGTGAGAAAGGGTGTCACTCTGGCGCAGGTTGAACTTGCGGCTGAGAATGGGTCTCAGGAAAGAAGATGAATCAACCATTCCCTTCATAAGAATGTCCCCTTCCCCGTCGTGTATCATCTTCACCGAGGTAATGGCAGCGGTGACCGGATCCACTTCATGCACGATGGATACTCCCTCAAGGTCATACCCTTCATGAGAAGCGATCTTTTCTACCTCATCCCTGTTCCCCACCAGCACAGGGTCAACTACCCCCCTGTCACGTGCCATGAACACCGCATCGAGGACATGCTCATCCTGGGCAGCGGCAACCACCAGCTTTTTTTTCTGTCCTTCTGTCTTTATGGTTTTAAATATATCATCGAGTGTGCGATACATGTTCTTCCCCTTTGTTGCTGTTCAATATTTGTAGTGGATTATCTTCATCACGCGTACAGGCTTGCGGCCAGCAGCATGCTGTTTACCCTCGTCTCGTGTGAGTCAAGCTTAGAGGTGAGTACAATGGGAACGGTTGCCCCCAGCGCTATGGATGCCACCTTCGCGTGGCTGAAAAAGACAAAGGACTGGTAGAGCATACCCGCCGTTTCAACATCGGGTGCCAGCAGTATATCAGGATCACCGGATACCTCGTTCGGTATTCCCTTGTGCGCTGCATGCTCCTTTGATATGGCATTGTCGAAGGCCAGCGGTCCCTCAACAGTACAGTTCTTGATCTGCCCTCTCTGTGCCATCTTTGACAGCATTGCGGCATGCATGGTAACCGGCATGGATTCATTCACCACCTCTATTGCAGCAAGTACGGCAACCCTGGGATTCTCAACACCAAGTACACGCATGAAGAACACCGCGTTGCTGATTATTGCAGCCTTTGTTTTCAGGTCGGGGTTCACGTTCATTACAAGGTCGGTAATACCGATCAGCTTGTGATATGACTCAAGCTCACACAGGGCAAAATGGGATATTCGCTGCCCCCTGCGTACGCCATACTCACGGTCAATAACCGCACGCCCGAGCACCGCGTACCCGTGATAATTCTCCTGCCCGTTCATGAGCACCTGTGCCCGTCCATCATGGACCAGCTTTACGGAGTCGATGCCTGACTTGTAGTCATCTTCCTCGTTAATGATGGATATCCCTGAAAGGTCAGCCCCGGCAGCCTCTGTCATCTGACGGATCTTCTGCTCATTCCCCATCAATATGATATCGAACACGTCACGGTTGCGTGCCTCCAGCACCGCGTTGAGGATATTCTCATCCTGAACTGCCGTGGCAACCAGGGTTGTTTTCTCTTTCCTGTTTTCCAGCTTCTTTTCGATGTCGGCAATTTTTGTCAACATTCAGTTACTCCTGATAGTATTATAGTAATACATAATTAACACTTTTTCTGTTTTGTTTGTCATTTTTTGCATTTAGACAACCATTCCACATACCACTGTTATGTCAATAAAAATGGTATATTAAAGTTTATATAATTTAACAGCGAGTAAAAAGTGAGGAGTGAGGCGTGAACTGTTCACTGGTCACGTTTCACGGTTCACTGAATTTTTCCAGCATTTGCAGGGCCTCGTCGAAGCTGATATCGTACCAGTTTTCGTATGCATCAGCTACTGCGAATTTCGAGACATCACGCACATCGGGGCATATTATGCCATCTACTTTGGTCTGAATGTAATCGTATGTTCTTTTGGGGGCTGTGGGCACCGCAACGATTATTTTTGCAGCACCCCGGTCATTCACTGTTTGTACGGCATTCACCATGGTATAGCCGCTTGCTATACCGTCATCGACCAGTATAACCGTCCTGTTTTCCAGTTCAGGTCTCTGGTCTTCCATTCTGTATGAGTGCTTACGCTGTTGTATCTTTTCGCGGGTCCTGTCGGTGTCCCGCTTTACGTCTTCGGGAGAAATGGCAAATTGCTTCACAAATTCTTCGTTAATGGTAATGGTGCCTGATTCTGATACAGACCCGTATCCCACTTCGGTATTAAAGGAAGGGGTTACCTTGCTCACGAAAAGCAGATCAAATTTACTTTCCAGGTCCTTTGCTATTTCAATACCAACCGGTATTCCACCATTGGGTAATCCCAGTACAACAGTATCCTGACCGGCATAATCGGATAGCATGCCGGCAAGTACCTTTCCTGCATGATTCCTGTCGGTAAAAACCATATTGCCTCCTTTTATATTATAGATAACAAAAGAAGGTGGTGATGTCCAGTTTACGACACCAAAACCGGCAGGTTCATGATCTCAGTTGCAGTCCTCCGTGATACAGGAAATAAACTGCAACCATCATCACAACATGGTACAGCCCATTGTGATCAAGGGGAGAAAAATTATCAACCTTCATCACCTGGAGTGCGGCAGCAATGAAAGATATCACCAGGCCTGCAATCATTGTTGCCGAACCTGATCCGTCTGAAAGCCCAATAACCTGGAATACAAGGAAGAGAAGCATAACCGGGGCATAATTCACTATTACAAAAAGAAAATTATTATACCTGACTATCAAAAAGATGAAAATCACCAGCTGCACAACAGCGATGATAAACACGATATTCTGATATTTTTCAGGAATAAACTGCCTGCCCAGTGTAATCAATGTACACATCGTGAGAAGACCAATAAACAACCATGTTGAACGCTGGAGTATCACCCTTACCAGGGAATCTCCCTGAATCTCAAAAAAACCATGATCAATGCCTCCCAGCAGCGCACTGATTCCCAGGAACACCATGGCAAGGCCCCACGAAAAAGCCGGGGAAGCCGGTGAGAAGGACTTTCCAAGAAGCATTCCGGCAAAAAACAGCACTTCGGCAGCAAGAATAAAGTTGGTTATGGCAGTCACAGCAAGCGGGGTCATGGATTTGCCTCCGGGAGAAATATTTATTGTCATAATCTGATATTTTCTTTTAATGAAAGTCAAGATATTTAATTTTTGGGAAATTCATCCAAACACGGAACATTTCAACGTTTCATCCTTTTTTAAAAAAATTTGAATTGACGAAATTATGATATATAGTAAT
>CAYFSO010000156.1:0-3389 GCA_964345775.1 uncultured Leptospiraceae bacterium
CGGCATCTTTGTCAAGTATTTAGATGCCGTATATTTTATAATTATCACATTTTTTTAAGGTAACAAATATTTATTTTCGCATGTTCCTTTGTACGCCTTCATTGATCTCTTTCTGCAGGTCATGTGAATTAAGAATGTTTCCAGGCAGTTGCGGATCAACGGCATAGAAAAGTGCTATTGAAGTCACAAGTATAATAACAGACAGCCACCGGGTATACATGCCGGCTGTCTGCTTAAAAAGGTATACCGCAAGAATGACAAGTATGACAGGACCGATAAGCGCGGCAGGCAGGTTGGCGCCCAGGGTACCCGGAATGTTGAAATTCACCGGTATCAATCCCTGGATGTTAAAGGTAATGCCGCTGATAATGGCATAGATCTCAAGGCAGATTATAACGAGTGCCCCCCATGCTGCCAGTTTTGTGAAAACGCCTTCCGTCCTGTACGCCTCGTATGCAATGACCGGAACCAGTACTATTGCGATAATCAGCGGCATGGCCAGTACAATGCCGGCTGCTATTCCAGCGGCGGCAATTATGCTCAGTGCAAGACATATCCATACTGCGTGTTTGTACTCTTTTGCCATGTGGGCCCTCCAGTATTATTATTTCTTTGATGAGATCTTTGACCATGTATCTCTCAGGGTAACCGTCCTGTTGAATACCGGAAGGTCATCCGTGGAGTCTGGATCCATGCAGAAATACCCAAGCCGTTCAAACTGGAAAGAATCTCCCGCCTTTGACTGCTTTATAAATGGTTCAACATATCCATGTACGGTGATCAACGATTCGCTGTTCAGGTTATCGGTGAAATCGCCGCTGTCACCGGTATCGCAGGGATCTTCTACGTTGAATAGCCTGTCGTAGAGCCTGATCTCGGATGTAACCGCATGTTCGGCAGACACCCAGTGGATGGTCCCCTTGACTTTTCGTCCATCGGGAGCATAACCGTTCCTTGTTTCAGGATCGTAGGAGCAGTGAAGTTCAACCACGTTGCCTGAGTCATCCTTGATCACGTCATTACAGGTTATAAAATAGGTACCACGCAGCCGCACTTCACGGCCCGGTGCGAGCCGGAAGAATTTTCGTGGCGCATCCTCCATGAAATCATTTCGTTCGATGTAAAGTACTTTCGAAAATGGAACTTTGCGGGTTCCCGTGGATTCGTCCTCGGGGTTGTTCACCGCGTCGATCTCTTCTGACTGTCCTTCAGGGTAGTTGGTTATTACCACTTTCAGCGGATGGAGGACACCCATTACCCTCTGTGCCTTCCTGTTCAGGTCATCACGTATACAGTGTTCAAGCAGGGCCATGTCGATGATGTTGTCACGCCTGGCAACTCCAACGGTTTTTGCGAAGGTTCGAATAGAATCAGGGGTATAGCCCCGCCGGCGAAGGCCGGATATGGTTGGCATGCGGGGATCGTCCCAGCCCCGCACATACTGTTCCTGTACGAGCCGCAACAGCATTCGCTTGCTCATCACGGTGTAGTTGAGATTAAGACGGGCAAACTCGATCTGGCGCGGCCGGTACTGTCCTTCTTCAACGATCTGTTCAAGTATCCAGTTGTACAATGGACGGTGTACCTCAAATTCAAGGGTGCATATGGAATGGGTTATTCCCTCCACGTAGTCCGACTGTCCATGGGCAAAATCGTAGGTGGGATATATGCACCATTTGTCCCCTGTATTATGGTGAGACTGGTGCCGTATTCGATAAAGGACGGGGTCCCGCATGTGCATGTTGGGGGAGGACATGTCGATCTTCGCCCGAAGCACCTTTTCTCCTTCAGCGTATTCCCCGTTCTTCATTCTTTCAAAAAGATCAAGGTTTTCTTCAACATGTCGTTCACGGTTTGGGCTTTCCTTCCCGGGCTGGGTTGGGGTGCCCCTTGAAGCTGTCGCTTCTTCGGCGCTCATGTCGCATACATATGCTTTTCCCTTTTTGATCAGCAGCTCGGCCCATTCGTATAACTGGTCAAAATAATCTGACGCATACCGTGGTTTTTCATGCCAGGCAAAACCAAGCCACTCTATATCACGTTTAATTGATTCAACGTATTCCACGTCTTCTTTTTCAGGGTTGGTATCATCGAAACGAAGATTGCATTTGCCGTTATATTTTTCTGCCAGCCCGAAGTTGAGACATATGGACTTAGCATGACCTATATGAAGGTAACCATTGGGCTCTGGTGGAAAGCGTGTGTGCACACCTGTATATGCTCCATCAGCGAGGTCACCATCAATAATCTGTTCAATGAAATTCAGGGATTGTGTGTGTGATTCGTTTTCCATTATTAAATCTCTACCATTATCTTTATTAGCGAATTTTTAAGAAGAATGAAATGTTCAGGATTTGTCAAGAATTAAGTATCAATATAAATTCATAAAAACTAATAGACTTGCCATGGTAAATGATATCTAATATCCATATATGCTGAGATTGTGATGTACAAAGAGAGTAAAATCTGAGTGCATCAAACCTGGCAGATAGCTAAAAGGCAGGTCAAATAATGTTACAAATAACAATTCGATTTATACTACTCGCTATTTTTGTTGCGGTCTATCCTCTGTGGTCTTTTGCTCAAACAATCAATACATCAAATGTGAAAAATTTTACTGATAATTATTTCAGCACAAAACTTGATGAATACCATGTACCCGGGGCCGTTTTTATTATGGTCAAGGACGGTAAGACCGTATATTCCAATGGATACGGGTATGCCGACATTGAAAAGAAAATCAAACCGGATCCGGCTAAAACCATATACAGGGTTGCATCCAATTCTAAGCTTTTTGTTTCAACTTCCGTTATGCAGCTGTATCAACAGGGAAAACTAAACCTTGATACGGACGTGAATTCTTACCTTGATGTTAAGGTTATACCAGGTAACTCTTATCCCCCGGTAACATTACGGCATCTTCTTACGCATACACCGGGATTTGATGATATAAACGTCAGGATGTCCACGCTTAAAAAAGAAAATAGACTGACACTTGAACAGTTTATAAAAGAGCGTACTCCTGGAAGGGTATACCCTCCTGGTACGGTGACCTGTTATTCCAATTACGGGTATGCACTGGCAGGCTACATCGTTGAGAGAATTTCAGGTCAATCCTTTTCTGCATATGTTAACGATAATATATTAAAACCCCTTGGGATGAACAGTTCATCATTTGTGATTAACAGATCGTTACGAGAAAGGCTTGCAACTCCATACGTTTATGTTGACCAATCATACCAGACATTGCCCTATGATTATATTTTCCCGTATCCTGCAGCAAACCTTATGACCACTGCTGAAGACATGGCCAGGTTCATGATCATGCACTTGAATAATGGCAGCTATGCCGGGCAAAAGATTTTAGATAATCGAACTGTCCGAATGAT
>CAYFSO010000157.1:0-3340 GCA_964345775.1 uncultured Leptospiraceae bacterium
ATTATAATATTATTTTTTACGGGTGCGCCATGAAAAAAAGAAAACAGCAGGTAATTGACCCGCACTTTCAGCGGAAATCGGCTTTCGGTATGACGGCCTTTTTCATGCTGGCATTTACCATTATCATCATACTGGTGGGAGTGAATGCCTATTACCACAACAGGCAGCTGACGGCCATTGCCGAAAGCCAGGAAGAGATCGTTGCCATTCAGCAGGACATTATTCACGCCGTGGACGTGTTCTCGCAAAACCATTCGCAGCAGCAGCTGCAGGTTGCCACCGGTCTTATCAAGAAAGACCTGGCCGGTAATATCGAGAAGATGGACGGTCATATAAAGGACTTTCAAAGCCTTACCGAGTATAACAGCCTGCTTATCGTGGTGATACTTGCCTTTACCATGTTCCAGGGGTTTATCCTTTACCGGATGATGATACGCAAGACCCACCGCATTTCAGGGCCCATCTATCGGCTCACACAGTACACGCAGGACATTATCGACGGGGAATACCCGGAGGTCCGTCCCCTCCGTGAAGATGACGAGCTGCAGGAGTATTTTCAGCTTTTCTCTGAGATGGTTGAGGTGCTGAAGGAACGTGAAGAAACAGAAGGCTGATCTTAGAAGTTGACCTGTAAGTTGGGACGCAAAAGGAAGTTCCAGCGTTCATCGATCCGTTCCTGCAGTGAGCCCGAATACCCGCTTCCCAGGGTTTTCAGCGCCCCAACCGAGAGAGCCAGTGTCACCTTGCCCGAACCGATTGGGAATTTCTTGCCAAGCAGAAAGAAATACCTCGTGATCTTGAATTCATTGTCCTCGGTGAGGTTCCCGTCCACCCTGAATTCCTGTTCGCTGTTGTGGAATAAGAATTTCAAAACGGGATTCATTTGGTAGTTGATAAAGTCGATCCTGTCCCGCTTTATCGATAGGTACATGATATTCTTGATCTCGTCATTATCATGTACCTTCACCCCGAGGGCGTAACTCCAGCTGATGTTTCGTTCACTGCGAATACTGTCCCCCTTGAGCTTGATCTCCGACTCGATCCAGTTGTCTTCTACCATGATGTTGTCAACGATATGCCTGTTGCCGTAGCTGAGAAGAAAGCCGCTGTATCCCTTGCCCATCACCATGTCTTCGGCATCCACGAAGTTGATCACGTTTCCCAGGAATACCGAGGTGGCCCATGGTTCGGGGAAACCGGCGGTGATGGCCTTTACCGCGTTGATGTTCTTGTTCACCTGCGAGTCCTCGTAGAGATCCTCGTTGTTTTTTCGAATGTACACACCCGCGATGGGAAAGGGGTACACGCTTGCCTCGAAAAGAATAAACCTGGGACGGTAAAGGTCCTTCAGCATGTCAAGGTAGATGTAGCCTTCCTTCTGGAATCTTTCCCGGGGTACGGGCTGGCTGGTAAAGCCGTAAATATATTCCACGTTTGAATAATACGGGTCAATCTCAAGCACTGCCTCGTGCCGGCCGGCATCGTCAAGCTGCCAGCTCCACATGGCTGCTGAAAGGGGCTGGATGAGCGTGAACACACCCAGTATGGCTAACAGGGCTATCTTCATTATCCACTGTTCATTGCTCAATTTTTATCTCTCTCTTCACCAACCCCTGTTCATATGCTGTTACTACGCATGCTCAGCTGTCTTCACATGCGCTGTTACTGAAAAGCTCGCATACATTGCTGATCTGCTGGGGCATGCCAACCAGCATTATGACGTCCCCCGGAAGGAAAGAGGTCTCGGGATTGGGATTCTGCATGAGTTGATCATCCCTGTGTATGACAAGTATGGTAACCCCGTATTTTTTGCGGATCTGTAGATCAATTATTTTTTTGCCGTGAGCTTCTGAGCCTGCCTCCACCTTGTAGGTCTCAAGCTTCATGCCCTTGACAAGCTTCCGCTGGTCTACCGGCGTTATGGATTCAATGGATGCTGACCTGAACATCTGGTAGCCGTCTGCCCTGACAAGCTCAACATAATCCTCTATTTCGTTAAGGGGAATATTGAACTTCTTCAGCAGTCTCGTGAATATCTCCACCGAGGTTTCAAACTCCTCGGGTATTACCTCGCTTGCGCCCAGCATGTAGAGATCGTTAACCTCGATAACGAACCTGGTACGCGCTATGATGTACACCTCCTGGTTCAGCTTCCTGGCGGAGAAGATGATATGCCTTGCCGACGGGGCATCGGGTATGGTGGTGACAAGAACCCTTGCCTCCATGATGTTGGAGTGTTTCAGTACTTCGTCGTTTGACGCGTCACCATAAATAATGCTTTCACCTTTGGCCGATTCCTTTTTGACGGTTTCGGGGTTTGTTTCAATTATAATATACGGTATCCCTGCAATTTTGGCCGACCTGGCAACATTTCTCCCGTTGATACCGTAGCCAACGATGATGAGATGGTCCTCGGGTATTTCTCCCCAAGGCTCGGTGGGCATACTGCTGGCATCATAAAGCTTGTTGTCAAGCCATGTCAGTAAAGGACTTTTCATAAAAAAATCAGCCACGGGTCTCGCGTAGTTTATAATGAAGGATGATATCACCATGGTAATAATGGCCATGGCAAGAATGGTCTGGTATTCAACCGGGCTTATTATGGTATTATCAAAGCCCACCTTGGAGAGTATGAATGAAAATTCACCTATCTGGCACAGTGAAAACCCGACGATAAGAGCCGTGGTGAGAGAAAAGCCCAAAAAGACGACTACCAGTGTGGCGATCAAAAACTTAATGAGTATTATGGCAATCCCGCCACCCAGTATGAGCTGCCACGATTCTACCAGGAATGACAGGTCAAGCATCATGCCAATGGATATGAAAAAGATACTGGCGAACACGTCCCGGAACGGGATTATATTGCCGATGGTTTCATAGCTGTATTCCGTTTCGGAAATAATGAGCCCCGCCAGGAAGGCTCCCAGTTCAAGCGAAAGACCTATTGAATAGGTAAGGCCGGCGATGGCGAAACAGGTGACCACGGCACTTAAAATAAACAATTCACGGCTTCTTGACTTGGCCAGCTGGTAGAACACCCATGGCACGATCCACCTGTAGGCAGCGAAAAGAAAAATGATCAGCCCCGTGCTCTTAAGTGAAAAACTGATAAGGGTTTCCCCGGACGAGCTTTCAACACCGGCAAGCAGGGGAGTGACCAGCATCATGGGTACCACGATGATATCCTGGAATATCAATATGGCAAGTACTGTCCTGCCATGGGGGGTATCAAGCTCCAGTTTTTCCTGGTATATTTTCATTACTATCGCCGTACTGCTGAGGGCGATCACGAAACCGATAAAAATGGCCTGGTTCACATCAATCCAATAGAACAGTATGC
>CAYFSO010000158.1:0-3199 GCA_964345775.1 uncultured Leptospiraceae bacterium
TGCTGGGACTCTTCGTGCTCAAGATGGACGAGGCCATACTGGTAAACGACGGTGACTCGTATCTCAACATCAGCAAGCTCTTCGAGACCCTGTCCACCGACCAGTCCCTTACCATTGGCGGTATCGACCGCGAGGGAAACGATGCAACCAATGACCTTACCTACATGCTGCTGGACGCCTGTGAGCTCCAGCCCCTTGCCATCAACATGACCGCCCGCATACACCCGGACAGCCCTGCTGAATACCTTAACCGAATCGCCGAGGTATACATCAACGGTTCACCAATGCCCGAGCTTTTCAATGACGACATATACATCGATTCACTGCAGAAGCACTACCCCACCACACTGGAGAACGCGCGAAATTACTCCATCGTGGGGTGCGTTGAACCCAACGCGTCGGATGATCATTTCGGGAATACCGACTGTGCCAACATGAACCTTGCTCTGGCCTTCCTTCAGGCTTTAAAGGGTGACTCCCGAGACCTGTGGAACTTCGGGAAGAAAGAACGCCGGGAGAAGCTTCTTACAAAGTTCGTTGACTACAATTTCAAGGGAAACAATTTCCTCTCGCGGCTTACCAGGTCACGGTATGAAAAGTCCCGGGAAAGCCTTTTGAAAGACACCAACATGACCGAGTACGACCCACCCTCAACCATAGACGAACTGATTGAACGGTTTCAGGAACGGCTGAACTTCCTTGCCGGTTCCATACTTGCCGACCATCAGCATATCGAGGAAAAACTTCGTGAGAATTTCACCACCCCCCTTGCCTCCTCTCTTTTCAGGGGATGCATAGAAAGCGGAAAGGACGTCTACGAGGGAGGCACCACCTTCAACAGCAGCGGCATACAGGCAATAGGGGTGACCGACGTGGCCGATTCACTATATGCCATCGAGGAGGTTGTATTCCGTAAACAGCTGTACTCACTGGAAGAGGTAATCGATGCCATTGACAACAATTTCGAGGGTGATCTCTACAGTGAAATACACCGGGCACTACTTTCGGCACCCAAGTTCGGTGACGATTCTTCAGCCGAAGCAACAGAGTGGGTCACGCGGGTCATGAGTATATACAACAACGCCCTTGAGTCTGTGCCCAATCCCCCACGTAACGGCACCTATACTGCCGGTTATTACGCCCTGAATGTCAGTGACATCTACGGGAAGAAGACCCCCGCACTCCCCTCGGGAAGACTTGCCGGGGTGCCCCTGGCCAACAGTGTCACCCCCCATTACGGCATGGAGTCGGGCGACCTGCTGTCCTCACTGAATGCCATAGCCGGGGTGAACTTCACCGATTACGCCGTCAACGGCACCACCGTCACCTTTACCATCGATTCGGCCCTCTTCCAGGGACAGGAAGGGGTGCACAACCTTGCGTCTATTATCAGCACCTTCTTCAAAAAAGGCGGCATGCAGTTTCAGCCCAACGTCATCAACAGGGAGATATTGCTTGAAGCATACGAAGACCCGCAGAAACATCCCTACCTGCTGGTTCGGGTGGCAGGGTACTGCGCCTACTTCAACGAGCTTTCTGATGATCTAAAGAAGATAATTATTAACAGGACGTGTTACGCGTAAGACAGCTATACCTTTTCACCTGCCACCTGGCGAAGAACTCTTTCATCTCTTTATCAGTGGCAAAATTTTCCTTATCAGCCTCTTCAATACCCTTCCTGATTGCATCTATCTGCCATGACTGTTCAATTGAAATATTCATTCCAGTCAGTCCATTATTTTATTTATACTTATTCTTTTTAACGTACGCATCTATTAATGAATACACACCAAGGATCATCATAATCACCCCCCATAACATGGTTTTAAACCATTTATCATTACTAAGACTATCATATCCCCTTTTTACTTCTTCAAGATGATCAAGATAAAAATAATATCCGATATATAACAGCATAGTGGCCATAAGAATCATCCATACACCGGGGTAATACTTGTCCCGTTTAATAATCCCAATAAGCCATCCAGGTAGTTTCGGTTTTTTAGATACACTTTTTCTTTCTTTCAATTCTTCTATCCTCTTCATGCACCTCCACAAGCCAAAGAGTCGTCATTTTTCTGTATACTTGATCTGGTTCAAACCATTGGAAAATATAGCATAATTGTCTTTATAACATTCAAGGAATGAAAAGAAGTTTATAAAGGTAATGTACGTATCATTCTCCTGGGCAATAACGATCATCTTGTTGGGAACCCCGTTATCATCTTTAACATTGCATTCGAACCAGTAACCGTTTTGAAAGTATTTTACCACGAGAGATGTAGCAGGCCGCTCCTGCAGGTTATACATTACCCAGCCATAGGATGACGATAACAGGTCATCCTTTTTAGGAAGGTATAACACCTGTATGGCCGCATCCCTTGGCGTTTCACCGGGCATGAAATAGTTATACATGTTTTCCCGGTCTGTTTTGACCTCTTTAAATTTTTCGTGGACCGGGATCTGAAGTGACAATTTATCCAGCTTTACCAGCTGGTAATCCTTCAACGTCTTTGATTCGTTAAAGATATACATTTTGCTATCCAGACCAAAAACGCTGTATATTTTCCATTTATTATCATTCTGCACAAATATCAGTCCCACATGTGTTTTCTTGTCCGAATTCTCTTCTTTTGCTTCGGCCAATACCATCAATGAATAATTATTAAATACCCTGTACATCTTTTTTGCATGATGAAGTACATCCTTCTCAGATCTACATTCATCAAAGTTGTATACCTTTATATTGGAAAACGAGTAACCCTTGTTAAACATGTCGCTTATAAATTTTACGTATTCACCTGTTGGCATCCAGACTGCACCATTAAAATTGACGTCACCACGTGTGAAATACTCTTCAAGCGAATTGAACTTTTTTTGACTTACCTCATTGAAAAACCCGGCAGCAATTTTCCTGACATTGTCCTTACTCTTTTTATCTATTTTTGAAAGGGAAATTGTTTCGGAATACAATGGAAACGCAATTATACACATGAATACTACATATATCATTTTTCTCATGATGATCCTCCTGGAATCCACAACATAACTGTATTTATTTTACAGCTGGAATTTTTTGGGTTTTTATTTGTTGTTAAAATAGTGAACATAACAATACCACCTGTAAATCACCTGTCAATTCTCATTTTTATAAATTGATCTTCCAGGCAAACGTGAGTATGTGAGAATTACCCCTGAA
>CAYFSO010000159.1:0-3128 GCA_964345775.1 uncultured Leptospiraceae bacterium
CATACGCTGAAGCAGTGAAAAGTCATGAACAGTTACAGCGTAGTATAGCCAATGAGATCTCAAGGGCTTATGACAACCTGGTGCAATCAATCGAAAGAATTGAACTGGCAAAACAGAATATCGGGTTACTGCAAAAGCAGGTGCAAATAGAAAATGAAAAGGTACGGCTGGGCGAAATAACCCGGCATGATGTGCTGCGATCATATATTGAACTGAACCAGGCTGAACTGCGACTGCAGACGGCGATAACTGATCATCATCTCGCTCTCGCCGCACTTGAAAATGCCGCCGGGGTGCCTGTGGGAACACTTGAAGATCAAGAAGGAAATTAACCATGAACATACAGGAAACTGTAAAAAAGATATCGTATACACATAAAAAGAAAATCATTCTCTGTATATTGATTACACTTATTTCGGGAATTCTATTCAATATAGTCAATATACCGGTGTTCAATATCTCCGGGACTTCAGCAAACGATACTGCCCGGATCGTCCCCACCATATCAACCATCACAATAGACCTGAAAGACATGGATAAACAGATCCCGGTGATGGGAAACATCACCTACCGGGACAAGGCCACCATATCATCGAAGATCTTCGGCAGAATTGAAAGACTGTACGTTGAACAGGGAGATCACGTACGCGGCGGGACACCACTTGCGAAGATCGAGACCCATTCACTTGAACTGCAAAAGAAAGAGGCCCTGGCAGAAAAGGATGCTGCGGAGGCATCACTAAGACTTGCCGGGGAAAAACTGGAACAGGCCAAACGTTCCATAAAACAGCATCTCAAGTCAATAGCGAAATCAAAAATTGCACTGCAGGATAATTACGTTTCTTTCAAGAACAGCGAGGATGTACTACGAAAGAAAGAACAGCTTTTCAAGGTTGGCGGAATATCTGAAACCGAGCTGAATTCTCAAAGGACCGCACATAATAACACGCGCTCAAAGTTTCTTACCGCCAAAAAGGATTATGAAATGCTGCTGGTTGGATACACCAACAATGATATCAAAAGAGCGGGCTATACAATACCGGATACCCCCGGTAAAAGGGTCCGGATGCTTACCAGGCTGAACACCGGCATGGAACGCTCCGAGGTGCAGGCTGCCGAAAGCAACCTGCGTAAAATAGAGACCTCCATCCAGATCCTTGAACGAAATATACAAGAGGCTACCATCAGATCACCAATATCTGGCATTGTAGCCGTCAGGAACATTGAAGTGGGTGAAAAGGTAAAAGAGGATACCGACCTCTTCGTGGTTATGAACATTGACCAGCTTTACATGGTGGTGAACATCAATGAAAAGGAATCTACCAGGCTGCAGAAAGGACAACCGGTCTCCTTCACGGTAGACGCCCTCCCCGGCACCACGTTCAGCGGCAAGGTGCACCTGGTAAGTCCTATTCTTGATACATCCACCCGTACTGTTGAAGTGAAAATACAATGTCCAAACCCTGCCATGAAATTAAAACCAGGCATGTTCGCCAGGGCAAAGGTCTATACACGAACATTTACTGACGCCATCGCCATACCGGTACATTGTATTAAGAATCCCGACAGTGATACACCCACCATCTTTGTATGTCGCCAGGATATGGTATTCACCAGGAAAGTTGTGACGGGTGAACCCATAGATGAAGAACGGGTACTGGTAACTGAAGGACTTACAGAGGGGGAACGTATCGCCTCTTCACACCTGGAATTATTAAAAGACAGGATGAAGGTCACGTATCCCCACCATGAAACGGAGAAAGAAGATGAGAAATGATCTAAGTACTTTCGGTACTCTTTTGTGTATACTCTCACTGTGTATACTGTGTTACGGTTGCCGCGTGGACATAACTCCGCCGGAGGTAATTTCATTTTACCCGGCCAACCAGTCATACGTGGAAGGTGATACCGTTATACAATTAAAATTCAACAAGAAGATGGAAAGAACAGAAACGGAAAAGGCGTTCAGCCTTTACGCTGGCAGCGAGATGGTTGAAGGCAACTTTTCATGGATTTCCGGGGACAGGGCCTTTTTGTATACCCCCCATGAAAGACTTGAACATGGCTACTACAGGATGGTATTGAGCAGAAGCGCCATTGATACGGAAGGAGTTACCCTCAAAACAGAACACATCTCAAGCTTTTTCGCAGGTGATGACAGGTATCCACCCGAGGTCACCTCTGTTCTTCCTGCAAGCCTTGAACAAAACTATCCGCTTGATGGGATAATTCGCATATCCTTTTCTGAACCAATGGACCGGATGAGCGTGCAGCGGGGCATTCGCCTGTCACCGTCCACCGAGGGTTCTTTCAACTGGGATCCAGAAAACACCACGGTCACCTTTATCCCTTTCAATAACCTCAGCTTTAATACAGAATACAGTATAACCATTACTACGGGATGTGCTGATATTGCCGGGAATACACTCGTAAAAAAACATGTTTCGTATTTCAGGTCTGGCAATGAATTTGAACGACCTGACATCATTTCCATATATACATCATCATCTGTCACCAACTGGGCAGACTTCGATAATTACCACGTGTTTAACGACGTGGAACATGGCGATACCTTTACTTTTACATTCAGTGAACCGGTAAACAGGCAAAGCTTCGCAGCATCCCTTCGGTTCAATCCCGCCATAGACAGTACCTTCAGGTGGAACACGGGGTCCACCGAATGCGTGGTATTTCCGTCTAACGATCTCGTCTTTGACGAAACATACCAGCTCATTGTAACCGGCACCCTGGAAGACATGTCGGAGAACAGCATGCTTGATGAAAGGCTGTACCTTTTTACCGTGAATGCCGTATCATCCAGTTCACCCGGGGTGGCATCAGTGGAATGCGATGGCTATACATTCATCACTGATACGCTGAATGAACCCGGCGAGGAAGATCCAGATGCACTCAATACGTATATCTTTAATATCGCATTCACCCGGGACATTGACAGGACCACCGTTCCCGGCAACATCATGATCGAACGTCTCCACGGAGAAGCCCCTGGTATCGATGGCAGCATACAACAATACCAGTGGACACCCGGTGATGACAGGAACCTGGAGCTGACCCTCACTTCCATTGAGGGGGGCAACACCTATCGGCTCACATTCAGGGGCGGGAAG
>CAYFSO010000160.1:0-3104 GCA_964345775.1 uncultured Leptospiraceae bacterium
GCCCGTAACTGCCAAAACCCGCCGACAGGTCGGCACCGGCGCTGAAGATCTTCTCGCCCGAACCGGTAAAGACAACAACCCGTATGTCCCTGTTCGCCTCGCAGGCATCGATCTGTGCCCGTATCCCCTCGAACACCTCGTGGGATAACTGGTTAGCCTTTGGCCGGTTAATGGTAATCACACCCACCGACTCCCTCTGTTCAAATAATACATCATCAGGCATAGCCTTCCTCCTCTTAAATATAATTGCTTCACCACCGAGTTGTTATTTACAAGGATCACCGCGAAGTACGCGAAGGGCGCGAAGAAAAGAGGTAAGGTTATACGGATTCAAAAGGAGAGTGTCCTCCTTACCTGCTTTATTAATGAACTGCAGGTAGACTTTTTCTCCCTTTTTGACCGGTTTACCGTATATGTCCGTAAACCCGGTGAGAGACTGGCTGCCAATATTCAGTGCGGCAGGCATGATGCGCTGCAGCGCCGGCAGGTAGTAGAGCCGGTACTCGGTTTCCACCCTGCCCTCTGCCTTTGCCGGCATGCGGATGATTATGGCCCAGTAGTTGCCGGGGCTGGTATCAACCAGCTGGAACACGGAATCCATGTCGCTTACAAGTTTCCTGTTACCAACGGTAACGATATTCTGCATTTCGTTGATCACGGGTTTTTTCGTAAAGGGAAAAGATATCTCCGATATACAGGTGTCCTTATACTTCGAGCCCTGGTACACCTCCCTGATGGTAAGCCCGGCAACCAGGCGCATGCCGCCAACGGGATCCTTCCCGTCCTGCACCCGGAGTTCACGTACCGGCTTCTTTCGGTTTTCCTCCAGGACCTTTTGTGCCATGTCCTCGATCCCGGAATGATCAATATCAAGTGGAACCATTATCTCATTCATCTTATCGTTGAGTGAAATTGTCGCCTTTTCCCCGGTTGGGAAAAGGGTATATTCAAGGCCGGCCTGGGTGGCGTATCCCTCGAAGTACACTGCAACGTAAAATTGAATATCAGCTTTTTTCACCCTGCTGTTCTGCGTGTACAGCTTTTCCGACTTATGATAACCGTTGCGAATGGACATGCTCTCAACATGCCATGGCACGGAAAGGTACACCGTCTCACCTGTGCCATACCCCTCCCTGTCACCCTCGCACCAGCAGGTGGTGCTGTCTCCGTCAAGAAGGTTCTTCGGGTGGTACTTCCCCCACTCCATGGGGGAGTCGGGCCTGTCAAGTTCGGATGTGGCACCCACCCCGTTTTCCAAAACCAGGTTGAAATGCTTTGAAGTATTCGGCTGACGGCAGGCGGTATAGTTTGCTGACAGGAAAAGCAACAGAACGATGAGTAAATAACAGCATGTACGGTTCATGGGATCCTCCCGGCAGAAGGGTTTCTTCTGTCTTGCGTTGTATGCATATATGCAGCGATGGCGGGCGAAGTTTTGTGTGTCGTATTTGAAATTGGGATAGAAAAGCCGGTAAATGTCAAGGGAAATCATTGAGAATGCAGGGTCATGTTACAACTTCCAAAACCCTTCTTTTGCCTCCTGGTAGCCTTCCTCGATGAGATCATCCACCTGGCTTGTATCCACCAGGTTGTACTCCGAAAGATCGGGTGAAAGCATCAGGTCCGCCTCCGATGTCTGTATCCTCGTGGTGGTGTTCATCATGATGAGGGTGGCGTTCATGATCACGTCGATGATGTGCCGGGGTTTTTTGTACGAATGCCTGGTGTTCAGGTCGACACCGATGACGTAATCCATCCCCATGTCACGTAATGGCTGAATGGGAACGTTTTCCATTATGCCGCCGTCTACCAGCATGCGGCCATCAATTTCTACAGGCTTGAATAACCCGGGAATACATGAACTTGCCATTACGGCATCACCTACGTTCCCATCACGCAGAACCACCTTTTCACCGCTGCTTATATCAGCGGTAACGATGGCAAGGGGGATTCGTGTTTCATTAAAAGTCACGTCGCCCAGCAAATCACATATCTTTTCCCCTGTTTTCTGGTTATTGAGCAGGCCATACTGCGAGGGAGATACACTTGTTATATCAAACCAGTGCATGTTACGGGCTACCTCCCCAATGTACTTCCAGTCTCTGTCGAATGCATACAATGCCGCCACGATTGCACCTATACTGGTTCCGGCAACCGCATCCACCTGGATGCCGTATTCCTTCATGGCCCGAAGCACCCCCACGTGGGCGGCTCCCAGAACCGCGCCGCCGCCCAGCGCCAGGCCGGTTTTTTTGCCGGCATGAAAACCTGGAAATACTTTTTCAATAACAGAACGTATACTCATAATGCCACACCTTGGTAAAATAGTCCCTCTAATAGTATCACCCGTGAACCCCCGTCAGTCAACAGAAAATAATCTTGTGCCACTGCCCTGCTTTTGCTTTTTAATCTGGAATATTTGCGTTTACACGCTACATTGTTTCTCACGCGTAGATAAAAAAACCTCACGGCGCATAGTCTGCAACCCTGGCCTTTCGCGAACACAGAACCAGCCAGCATCACATGCCCCGGTAACGCGACAGCGGTCTTCACCGACCGGCAACAGTATGGGGTACACAATAACACAGGGGCATTCACATGACAGATCAATCAGCATTCAGAAGCCTTGGACTATCCGGCAGGGTACTCAGGGCCATCAACAACCGTGGATTCGAGGAACCTACCGAGATACAGGCCATGACCATACCGGTGATCCTTGAAGGGAAGACCGACATCATCGCGCAGGCACAGACGGGAACGGGCAAGACGGCCGCCTTCGGGTTGCCGCTTATTGAGTTGATAGACACCACTCGCACAACGGTGCAGGCACTGGTACTGGTACCCACCAGGGAACTGGCCATACAGGTTGCCGAGGAGATCAACTCCCTCAGGGGGGAAGGTGATCTCACCATCGTACCAATCTACGGCGGCCAGTCAATCGACCAGCAGCTTCGCAGGCTGAAAAAGGGAATACACGTGGTGGTAGGAACACCGGGAAGGATAATCGACCATATCAAAAGGAAGACCCTGAAGCTGGGTGATATCACCCACCTGGTACTTGACGAGGCGGACGAGATGCTGAACATGGGGTTCATCGACGACAT
>CAYFSO010000161.1:0-2945 GCA_964345775.1 uncultured Leptospiraceae bacterium
CGTATTATAGTAACATTACCGGTCTTCAATGTTCCTTTTTTTTCTCCAAGGCTTTTTATTGCTGCCATTTGTTTTGCGAAAGAAGGAACAACGAATATGTCTCGCTGACCAGGGCCTATATGATTGAACGAACGGGTCATAACAATATCAAGATCATAGCTTTCAGCATATATCTTTGACAGCATTTCCTGTGACACGCGTGCAACCGCGTATGGGCTTACTGGTTTTAGCGGTACGTCCTCCCGCAGTGGGACCCGGGATTCATCCACATCGCCGTATTCCTCCGAAGAACCAATGGATAATATTCTGGATCTCAAGTTAAGAAGACGTACCGTTTCCAGTATGTTTAGAAGAATGTTCGTGTTATTTTTAAAGCTTGCAACAGGATTTTTCCACGAGTAGCCTACACTGCTGAATGAGGCCAGGTGTATTATATAATCTGGCTGGAAATTATATAACAGGTTTTCAAGCTCCTCCCTGTTCAAAAGATCAAGCTTTTCGAAATGGATATGGCATCCTTCTCTATTCTGAAACGAAAAATCAGGGTCCAGTGTATCGAGTCCAAGTATGTCTACGGGTTCTCCCTTTTCTAATAAGTATTCTATTAGAAATTTACTGACGAAACCGGAGAATCCTGTAATACAGTATTTTTTCATTATGCTTTGGTCGCTTTATATCAGTAGTAACGTTCTACAAAATCATGGTACGCACGCTCAATACCATCTTTCAAGTCTGTTTCGGCTTTCCAACCAAGGGAATGGAGGCGACTTACATCAAGCAATTTTCTGGGTGTACCATTAGGCTTTGTTGTGTCCCACTCTATTTCACCCTCATAACCAATTACAGATGCAACCATGTTTGCCAGTTCTCTTATTGAAAGATCCTTCCCTGTGCCAATATTCACAAATTCGCCTACCTGGTCTGCATTATAGTTATCAACAAGGTACACTATCGCATCCGCAAGATCCTCTGAGTACAAGAACTCCCGCATGGGTGAACCATCACCCCAAAGTACCACGGGCTTACCCTGTGTTTTCCCTTCATGAATCTTTCGAATTAAGGCCGGAAGCACATGGGATGTTTCCAGGTCATAATTATCACCGGGACCATAGAGATTCGTAGGCATCACCGAAATAAAGTTAGTACCATATTGTTCATTATAATACCGGCAAAGCTTGATGGCCGCGATCTTGGCAATAGCATATGCCTCGTTGGTGGGTTCTAGACTGCCTGTTAACAGGTATTCCTCTTTCAGGGGCTGGGATGCCATTTTAGGATAAATACATGATGAGCCCAGGTTCAGCAGTTTTTTTACCCCGGACTGGTACGATGCATTAATAACATTCATGGCGATTGCCATGTTATCGTAGATAAACTGTGCCGGGTATGTGGCGTTGGCGTGAATACCACCAACACGGGCGGCTGCAAGGAACACGTACCCGGGTTTTTCTTCCATGAAAAAATCTTCTGTATCTTCCTGGCGGGTGAGGTCAAGCTCTGAGGATCTACGGGTTATAATATTACTATAGCCGCCTTTCTCCAATCGTCGCAGTATTGCCGACCCCACCATGCCGGTATGCCCGGCAACATATATTTTTTCATCTTTATTCATGGTACTCTTTCACAACAAAACCGCCATTTTTCAGGTGCACATCGCGCCTTGCCTGTTCCATGTCCGCGTCTACCATCATGTTCACAAGCTCTTCAAGAGTTGTTTCTGCTTCCCAGCCCAGGTTCTGTTTTGCCTTTGTGGGATCACCAAGGAGCTGCTCTACCTCAGTGGGACGGAAGTAGCGTTCATCCACCCTGACCATAGTGTTACCGGTTGCCGTGTCAATGCCTTTTTCGTGTATTCCCTCACCCTCAAACTTGAGTTCAATACCGGCACGAAAAAATGCCATTCGCGTGAAATCACGCACTGAATACATTTTACCGGTTGCAAGCACGTAATCATCAGGTTCTTTTTGCTGCAACATGAGCCACATTCCCTTTACAAAATCACCGGCATAGCCCCAGTCTCGTTTTGCATTCATATTACCCAGGTAAAGCATATCCTGCAAACCCAATGCGATGCGTGCCGCGGCACGGGTGATCTTTCTTGTCACAAACGTTTCACCCCTGCGCGGGCTTTCATGATTAAAAAGTATTCCGTTTGTGGCATACATATTGTATGCTTCTCGGTAATTTTTTGTTATCCAGTAGGCATACAGCTTTGCAACCCCGTAAGGGCTTCGTGGATAAAACGGTGTGGTTTCGCTCTGTGGTACTTCCTGCACCTTGCCGTACAGTTCAGACGTTGACGCCTGGTAGAATCGTACTGTGTTTGACATTTCAAGTATGCGGATTGCTTCAAGTAATCGCAGGGTTCCCATGGCATCTGATTCGGCAGTATATTCTGGTACTTCAAAGGATACCTGTACGTGCGACTGGGCTCCAAGATTATATATTTCAGTTGGCTGCACTTCCTGTAATACTCGAACCAGGTTGGACGAATCAGTCAAGTCACCGTAATGAAGTATAAAATTTCGTTCCTTCTCATGGGGGTCCTGGTAGAGGTGGTCTACACGACCCGTATTGAAAAGGGATGCTCTCCGCTTGATACCGTGAACTTCATATCCCTTCTCCAGCAGAAGTTCGGCAAGATATGCGCCATCCTGGCCAGTGATACCGGTTATTAGTGCTTTTTTCTTAGACATTTTTCAACCTTCTAAACAACTGTGGTACTTTTCTTAATGGCTTCATTATTATAAAATATGGAAATATTGACAAACCATTTTTTCTCCATGCTTTGCAGGACTCAATATTTGCTTTTAGAATATTTCTTATACTCCTGTTGCTTGTACCGCCTGTTCTCATTTTCACAAGTACTTCCGGGATATATGCCGTTTTCAACTTATACTTCTCAATGAACCGCAACATCAGTTCATAATCCGCTGCTATTTCAT
>CAYFSO010000162.1:0-2502 GCA_964345775.1 uncultured Leptospiraceae bacterium
TCAAAGTTGGATCATAGTATAGTAATACAACATAAATGTCGAGAAATATATATTTATACCTGTAATAATAATGGCCCTGGAGGAAGGGATGGAGCGAAAGGACACGGTTTCCACGTATGCAAAACATGTCTCACCCGGGAAAGTAGATACGTATTCAAAGTATGATGTAATGCTGGTTCCCGGTAAACGGCGTGGACCTTATATATATGATGTGAACGGCAAACGGTACATAAACTGCCACTGCAATGGCGGTGTGTTCAACCTGGGGCACCGGCACCCTGAAGTGATCAAGGCGGTGACCAATGCCATGAAAATATACGATATAGGAAACCATCACCTTGTGAGTGAACCGAAGGCCATGCTGGCTGAGATGATCGCAGAAACCATGCCGGCCGGTCTGAACCAGGTTGTGTATGGTGTTGGCGGCGGTGAAGCCATAGACCTGGCGTTAAAACTGGCAAGGGGGGTAACCGGACGAAAGGAGATCATTTCAGCCCGTGGGGGATATCACGGGCATACGGGGCTTGCGCTGGCAACCGGTGATAAAAAATACCGGGAAAAATTCCATGCCCGTTTGCCGGGATTCAGACAGGTTCCATTTGACGACGTAAACGCTATCAAAAAGACCGTATCGAAAAAAACCGCGGCGGTCATAATGGAGACCATTCCCGCCACGCTGGGGGTAGTGGTGCCGGACAGGGATTACTTTAAAAAGGTCCGAAAGATATGTGATGATACCGGTGCCCTCATGATACAGGACGAGGTACAGACGGGATTCGGCAGGACGGGAAAGATGTGGGGGTTCCAGAGATTCGGGGTAAAACCTGACATGGTGGTGCTGGGGAAGGGTATGAGCGGCGGTATCTATCCCATATCGGCCACCGTGTACCACAAGAGAATGTCCGGTTTTTTCAGGGAAGATCCATTCATCCATATATCAACCTGCGGTGGCAGCGAGATAGGCTGCTTTGCCGCCATGAAGGTTGTCGAGATAAGCAGTGACAGCGGGTTTTTGCAGCAGGTGAACGATATGAGCAGGTACCTGCAGGAAAATATACTTCGAATTGCCAAACGATATGAAAACGTGGAGTGCCGTGTAAGGGGTATGGGGCTGATGATGGGACTGGAGTTCCCCGATGAGATAAGTTCCATGCTTATGCTGAAGCTTCTTTTTGACAGGGGGGTATACCTGGTCTATTCGGGGAATGATCCGCGGGTTTTACAGTTCCTGCCTCCCCTGATCATACGTGAAAAAGAAGCTGAAAAGGTTTTAAAAGCCATTGATGCGTCTCTGAAGACGCTTAACGGGTAACAGGGGTACTATGACGGATCAATTCAAGGATATACGCGCACATCTTCAATTCTGCGATACGGTCTACAGTTATAAAAAGAAACGGGTTTCGTTCATGAACAGGGCATCGGTCAGCAGGGAGATGCGTGCCTTGCGTGACAGTTTTAACGATCTGTGGAAAAAGAAGGCTGGCCTTTCCAGGTTAAAAGAACCGGGTCTTTCAGCATCTTCAATTGAAATAATAACAGGATTATTCGGCAGGTTGGAAGAGGCAGAAACAATGTTACGGGGGGGCAAGGACATACTGTCACTTGACAGGGTCGAATTCAACCAGTTCATGAGGCAGCATATTGCAAGCGGAAGGGCAGTTGAAAACCTGTATACTATCTTCTATGGTGAAGATGAGAACACCATAGAGAACCTTGTTCGCCTGCAGGTGCCATATTTGGAACGATACTTGCCACTGTTTAAGCTGGTTGAATCAAAAGGTGTGCATAAACTGGAGCTTACAGAACAGCAGGTTACTGACGTGTGGAGTATAATAGAACTTTTCGACAGTATAAGGGATAACCTTAAAAATGATATAGTCCTTTACAGGCGGTTCAAGCAGGATTTTACCCGCCTTTACAGGGACAGTGTATCGTTGAATATCCTTGGATATGGTGAAATATCCACGGTTATGCAGCTAGCGAAGGGAAGCCATATAGATGAAACCATGCAGCAAAATCCCGTTGAAGACAGCGGGTGGATATGGAAACGAATGCCACCACTTGCAGGCATTCGCCAGGTGAAAGAACTGGAACGGGTGTATTCAGAATACCACAGCATATTGAATGAAAAAGTGGGTATAACCGTTCCTGCCCAGCGTTTCAGGTATTTTGAGAATGAAAACAGTTATACCGTGTATGCCGGTCAGCAGAAACTTGATCCAAATTTCGTAGGTCACGTGATGATACGAAGGCTGGATATCGACAATGCCATCAGGCTTTTTAACCTTGTTCTTGGTGAACTGGAGAAATGGTACAGTTTCAACAGGGAGAATAACCGCATACTTGTAGGCCTGGATGGACAGATCTCCAACTGGGTATTGCAGTCCTCAGACGGTGCACTTAACTACGTTAGCGAAAACGATCCACTCATGTATATTGATACAAGCACCCCCCTGTACCGGCTTGACGGTGATGAGCAGCTGGACGCAGAACTGTTTCTTA
>CAYFSO010000163.1:0-2390 GCA_964345775.1 uncultured Leptospiraceae bacterium
CGGTGGAGGTTCGGCCTTGAAGCCGAAGTATTCCAGTGTACCGTGGAAGAGCGTGAAGAGGAAATGTGTAAAACAATACCGCTGGGACGGATCGGGGATCCGGCAGAGGTGGGCAAGCTGGTGGCTTTCCTTGCATCCGATGATTCTTCATACCTTACGGGACAGGCAATTAATATATGCGGCGGGCAGTTGATGGAGCTTTAATGCAGGTTGTCATGAATTTATCTGTATATCATTAGAGGAGGATATTATGAGCACAATAACAGGGGCGCAGGTGGCAGCAGAAGCCTTGCAAAAGAAGAACGTGGAATATATCTTTACTCTCAGCGGGGGGCATATCACACCGCTGTACCAGTACCTTGAAAACAGTAACATTACCCTGTTTGATACGCGGCATGAACAGGCGGCAGTATTCATGGCTGAAGCCTGGGGGCGAACGAAACGCGAACCCGGCGTAGCCCTTGTGACAGCAGGTCCGGGATTTACCAACGCCCTGACCTCCATCGCCAACGCGCGGCAGGCAAACTCCCCGCTGGTGCTCATTTCGGGATGTGTTGGAATAGAGTCCTGCGAGAAGCTTGACCTGCAGGACATGCGGCAGGCCCCGGTGATAGAGCCCATGGTGAAGAAGGCACTTATATGCCAGAAACCCGAGAGGGTGGCCGAATTCATCGATATCGCCTTTCGTACCGCCATCTCAGGCAGGCCGGGTCCGGTGTACCTTGAGTTTCCGGTTGACGTGCTGAACGCGGAGATCCCGGTTGAGAACGTGAAGCGTATTCATACGAAAGTCGATTCGCACCCGGTAGACCTGGACGGGGCAGCAGCCCTTATCGACATGATGAAGAAAGCAAGTAAACCCATTGTAATAGCCGGTAGCGGAACATGGTACTCTGACGCGCCCGAAGAACTTCAGAAGTTCGTAGATACCACCGGTGCACCGGTGTTTACCATGTCACTTGGCAGGGGAACAGTTCCCGATACCCATCCACTGTGCTTTGAGTCCTCACTTGCCATACGGCCGGGTGCCGCCCTTGCGGCAAATATGGGCAGTGATCTCATCATCATGCTGGGTTCACGAATAAGCCTGTACTATATATTCGGGGACATATTCAATCCACAGGCAAAATTCGTGCAGGTCGACGTGGAGGCCGAGGAGCTTGGCAGGAACAAGTCGGTGGATCTGCCGGTGGTCAGTGACGTGAAGGCCTTCCTGAAAGAATGTAACCGTATACTTGATGACGGCGCGAAGAAAGGACTTGCGGATAAGTATTATGCATGGGTAGAAGAGCTGAAGAAGGCAGATGCAGACGCCAAGGAGATGGCGAAAGAAAACTGGGAAAGCGATAAAGAACCCATTCATGCAATGCGTCTTGCCAGTGAGATAAACGATTTCATGGACCGCGAAGATGATATCGTCTGTGCCGATGGTGGTGACACCCAGATATGGATAGGGATGACCCGCACCGCACGAAAACCCGCCCACTACCTTGACTCGGGTATATACGGCTGCCTTGGCGTGGGTATTCCTTATGCCAATGCTGCCAAGCTGATGAATCCTGACAAGAGGGTATGCCTCATGATCGGGGACGGTTCCGTGGGTTTCAACTTCATGGAATTTGAAACGGCTGTCAGAAAGAAACTCAATATCGTGGTCTGTATCAGCAATGACCTCGGCTGGGGCATGATACGGCACAGCCAGCAGCTTCGCCTTGGACATGCCATAGACAACGGCACCTACATCGGCCGTGTTAACTATCATAAGCTGGTAGAAGACCTTGGTGGCAAGGGTATGCTGGTTGAAAAGCCCGAAGACATCAGGCCAGCGCTGGAAGAAGCGTTCAACTCTGACGTGCCGGTCTGCATCAACGTGATGACAGATCCCGAGACTATCAGTCCTGGCAGCGTGGCACTGGCAAACCTGGGTGGTTACAAGGCAGAGTAAGCAGGAGGTTTGTTGAGGTTTTGAGAGGTTGTTGATGCTTTTGAGGTTATTTAAGAATGGTCTTTTTCTGTGGAAAGCGTTAACAGGCCTGTGATGAAAACGAAGTTTGAATTGCTCTACGGCTACAAGCACTGCCACACGGAGAACGTGTACAGTGCCGGGTTTGCTGCTACCGAGGAAGAAGCCGTAGAGTGGGTTGAAATGAGAAGAAGGGGGGAGGTCAAGACTCCCCGTCCTCCCGATGAAGAAAGTAACAGGTGTCCTGTCAGTTACTGTCCCCTCAAAAATCAGAAACCCTGGTTTTCGTATAAAAAATTACATGAAGAATAGGCCTTTTCCCTTTTTACCGTAAATTTATCTTCTCTTAATGAAACATTTTCATCACCTGGATACTTTCCGGTCAGATCAAACATGGAGGTTACCATGATGAACAGGAAAACGATCG
>CAYFSO010000164.1:0-2330 GCA_964345775.1 uncultured Leptospiraceae bacterium
TCCTTCTATACTGACCGGTTGGTACATTTTATACATGTAGATATTCCTGTCAACAGCATTTCCCTTGTTACGCCTTCTGCATCAAAAAAACTGTAACACCCTCCCCCCCCATTTACCCGTACCCGATATATGGCTTATGCTATAGAGGGTCACATCAATAAAAGGAGGATATATGTTACACAAGAATTACATGGTAGCAGTTGTCGCATCAATTTTCGCAATGGTTCTTTTTACGGGAAATTCGTTGTTTTCCCAGAACCAGCCGCAAAATGCACCAATGAAGCAACAACAGGCACCGGCTGTTGAGCTTGACGACCAAACAATTGAAAAGTTTGTAGCTGCAACCCGTGAATTAGGAAAGATCCGGGCAGAGTATTCCCAAAAGATGCAGGGCACCCAGGACAAGGGTGAACAGCAGCAACTTCAACGTGAAGCACAGAAAGATATGATGGGTGCCATCGAAGATGAAGGCCTTGATCCAAGAACCTACAACAGTATTGTCCAGTCCATTAAGCAGGACCCGGAACTTCAGAAAAAAGTTCACAAAAGGATCAAACAGAAATGACCCGCCACCAACCCGGTGAGCATGATCTCCAGGGAAAGGGGGTTCACAAAAGGGGCCACCATCTGGCCCCTTTTATATAAAATTGTCTGGACAGCCAGGAATATTCCCCTGCATTATGAGCTCCATACAACATTAAAAAACAGTGAAAACCTCAGGATCTGGTTACCATGTCGTGAGACAGCACTGATTTAATTACTACTAAAAAGGAGGAGTTTTATGAAAAAATTAATGGTGATCCTCATCATCATGTCAATGGCACTGGCCGTTGTGGCATGCGGTTCAAAGGAGTCGTCTTCTGAGAAGACAACAGAGCCGAAAACAGAGGCAGAATTCCAGGCAGCCTTGAAGGACCTGGGTATCAGCATGTATGAAGGTTCTGAAGTTACCGGCATCAAGACGGGCGCAAGCAGCGAACTGTATACCCTTGTGCCTGGTGACAAGGGAGACAAAAAAGCTATCATGGATCATTATACCTCGGAGCTTGAAAAAGCTTTTTCCGGCAGCAATGATTGGGTTCGGCAGATGAAATCGCCAGTATCGGTCATGTACAGGAAAGGCTATACAGGCTGGGTATTTGGCGTTTCAGTATCCAGGTCAAAGGATGGCAACGGACAGAAGGTCACTTTCACTTACGGTGACAACTCCGTTTCATACTGATACAGTTCTACCAGTTCAAGGTGAAGGGATACGGGACCTTATTCCTCGTCTATGGCGTGTTTCGCCCGTTCAAGCAGTTCTTCGGCGCTTTCGGCAATGGTCCTGGACGTGCTTGAAAGGTCCTGTATCTCGTCCACCATCTGGGACACCACGGAGTTCATCTCCTCGATGGCTTTCGTCGATGCCTCTATGGCTTCCTTCTGTTCCTCGGTACCGGTGCCAATGTTCCGTGCCATGTCCACGTTGTTCATCATCTGGTCTATTATGCTCTTAATGTATTTCTCTTCAAGCAATATGCTGTCCTGCAACAACCTGATCTTCTCGGAACTCTGACCCATGCGGTCTATCAGCCCTTTCAGCATCTCCGCCGTTGACCTGATCACCGAGACCCCCTCCTCTGTGGTATGGGTACTTTTGGAGAGTACGTTCTCGATCTCCTTCACACTCTCGGTGGTCTGGGTGGCGAGCTTCCCTATCTCGTCGGCAACCACCGCAAACCCCCTGCCGTAATCACCCGCACGTGCAGCCTCGATACTGGCATTAAGGGAAAGCAGATTGATCTGGTCGGCAATGTCCACGATCATGGATATGGTCTCAGCGATCCGGGTACTCTGGTCGCGAATATCACCGATGGTATTCTGTATATCAGATATCCGCTCATTGGCGGTACTGGTATCAGCTACCACGCTGTCAACGTCGTCAATGGCTGCTTCAAGGTTTTCACGGGTTTCCGACTTGATATTGCGAAACTCCTCGATGATCTCTTCCATGGTCTCGTTACCGGAAACCTGCTCCGCTGATATGCTGGAAATGTTCTCGGCAGAACCCAGCAGCTCCTCAAGGGAGGCTGATATCTCCTCGAAGGTGCTGGCCTGTGTCTGCATCTTGTCATTGAAACTGCCGGTAAGCCGGTCCTGCTCTTTCACCTGTTCGGCCAGCCCGTCCATCTTCTGCTTGATCTGTCGTGTCATCTCGTGCTGTGCGCGGGCCTGCTCCTCGATAAGCTCACGCTGCGTGGTGGTCTGCTCATCGTACTTGTCGATTAGTGGTATGGAGCGATATGAAAGCCAGCAGAGAAGACCGAACATGAGTATGAAAAAGATCTCCC
>CAYFSO010000165.1:0-2269 GCA_964345775.1 uncultured Leptospiraceae bacterium
GGGGTAAAATACGGTATTTTGACGAAAAAATAATAAGAGAAGAGTGAAGAGTGAAAAGTGATGAGTGAACAGTTGGTACATTCTACTGTTTACATGAAAAGTGCCCGGTAGCCTTCTATGTACAGCATGTACCAGGGAACGCCACCTTTCCACAGGAATAATACGAACACCCCTGCCAGTGCGGCGATGATGGCAATCATGGGTTTTGTGGTGAGTACCTTTACTTTTTGTCCGTGCTTTTTGTTCATATAGATCCTGTACCCCATTTCCGCCATCCCCATGAAGCCCAGTTCTCCAAGGAATAGCATAAGATATGACTGGAAGAGGCCAGCGTACATTGCTTCCCAGAAGGGGAGATACCCTGTCATCCTGTATAATTCCTTTATGTACCAGGCTACAGGGGTGATGAAAGATGCCAGTACCGCCTCTTTTGGTGTTGCTCCCCGCACACGAGCTGTCGGGTATACGTATAAAGGACCCAGTACTACTGAAAGAATAAGCAGTATCCCGGAAATGGTGGCAAGCAGGTGATGCAGCCAGTCAATGCCGATCCGCCACGAATGATCGAATACCAGGCTGGCAACCACAAGGATAAACAGTAGTACCAGGGCAGGATAAATGACCCTTCTGAAATAACTCTCGGCCTGTCCTTCCATGGTGGTATCAGTCATAGCGCTTCCCCTCCTTGAGGTCTTTCAGCATTGACTTCATCTCTTTCAATTTTTCATTGTGTGTTGTACGATTTACCAGGTTTTTCTTTTGCCCCGGATCGTTCACCAGGTTAAAAAGCTGGTTCTTCTTTCTCCCCTTGTATTCAATATAAATATAATCATCAGTACGGACCGCGTTGGTCCGCGGCACGTTGTAAGGGAAGTCCACAAAATACTCGTACAGAAAGGCCTTCCGTCCCCTTCTTCCGGGATCTTTCAGGTAAGGCACAAAGCTTTTCCCCTCCATGTTACCCGGAACGGCTATACCGGCAAGTTCAAGCAGGGCAGGGGCCAGGTCGATGTTCAGTATCATCTGGTCAGCACGGGTGCCGGGTCTTTTGACCAGCCTGGGATAGCGTACCATGAACGGTATACGGATGGATTCCTCGTAGGGCCATCGCTTGTCAAAAAGCCGGTGCTCTCCCCACATGTAGCCGTTGTCGCCGGCATACACAACAACAGTATCGTCGGCGATACCAAGCCGGTCCAATTCGTCAAGGACCCGCCCGATCTGTACATCCATGGATACCACTGTCTCGGAATAATCCCTGATAAATCCCTCCAGGGAGCCGATCATGCTGTGGGGCAGGTGCCCATCTGCCATGGTGATCCAGTTGTTTGCCTTCTCGGGCAGTTCAATGTCCACGTCATCGTATATACCTTTCTGTTCCGGCGCGGACTTGAACTGCGCGTGTACCGCCTTGTAAGAGAGGTACAGGCAGAAGGGTTTGTTCCTTTTTTTGCTCATGAACTCAATGCCGTAATCGGTGAGTTCCTCGGTTATGTATTCCTTTCGGGATGGAACCTCTTTGCCATCCACTATGAGTGGGCAATTATAATACCTTCCCTGTCCGCCACCTATGGTGAAAGTGATGAACCTGTCAACACCACGCAATTCGGGCAGCTTTCCGGGCATGTGCCACTTGCCGATGAAGGCTGTGTCGTACTCGGCCTTTTTCAGGTGTTCCATGAAGGTGATGTTCTCGTCCTTCCACGGGGTGAAGTTGTTCTGTACCCCGTGGGTATGGGCGTACTGCCCGGTGAGGAAGCTGGCACGTGAGGGACTGCATAATGATGTGGTAACAAAGGCGTTAAGAAAATGAACGCCTTCCCGGGAAAGCCTGTCAAGGTTTGGGGTGGTGATGTATGGATGATCCATGCAGCTTATGGCGTCATAGCGATGGTCATCGGATAAGATAAAAACGATGTTTGGCCTTGAAGACCTTGCGTTGAGTGTACGCTTAAAAAGCGGTAGTGATGAACCGGCAGCAATTGCTCCTCCCATCACTTTCAACATTTTTCTACGTGTTACCTGTTTGTTGAATAGACCCATAATACATCTTCTCCTGGAAGACTTTTGTATAAATATATAAACACGGAATGAATGATTGTAACAGCAGTTTCCCCGAACGGTCAATGGAAAAATGTCTTGAGTATATGCCAGTGTACATGCAATACTATTAGCAGTAGAAAAGCAGCATTATAGTTATCCGGTTGGAAATGGCATGAAGAAAAGAAACAATGAAAATGAGGTGTTCATCGTTATCGTCATTGCTGCT
>CAYFSO010000166.1:0-2250 GCA_964345775.1 uncultured Leptospiraceae bacterium
TCGCTTTTTCTGCCCGCCTGGTTCGTGGTTGTACTCAGCGCGGGTGCTATCAGCGCCGGCCTTACGTCATTCAACGCGGGGGCCATTGCCCTGCCCAGGGAGTTATTCTCGCAGGCCAGGGACAGGCTAATCCCTCCATTCCTGGGTAAGGTGCACAGGAGTGGTTCTCCCCTTAACGCGGTTGGTGCTTATTTCCTTTTCGTAGTGCTGTTGCTGCTGTTTGGACAGAGCATTGATTTTTACGGGGTTATGACCGCCGTTGGTATACTTTTCATGACCTCCCTGCTTGCCATTTCCGCCATAAATCTTCCAAAGAGATTCCCTGAACGGTACGAGGGTTCGTATTTCAAGATATCAAAGATCAGCCTTATCATAGTTGCCATCGTTGCGGTTTTATCCAGCCTTGGGTTCATGTTCATCGTGCTCACCGAGTTACCTGTTGTGGCAATAATATACGCGGGATGCTGTGTGCTTGTTACCGTGTACTACGTACTAAGGGTTCGCTGGATGAAGAAACAGGGTATAGACTTTGACGGGCTGATGAAAGAGATGCCGGGTTCTGACGAGGAAATGGCATGAGACCTTTACCGGATCAATATGATCGATACCGGTCAATCTTCATAAAGGAGCCAATGCCCCTCGCTTTCGTTGACCTGGAAAATTTCGACCGCAACATACAGTATATAGCTTCAACCCAAAAAGATACCGGCAAAAGCATCCGTATCCATTCCAAGTCACTACGATGCGTTGACCTGATGAAACGCATTCTCCGCAAGGGAGGAGATCAGTTTAAAGGTATCATGACCTTCACCATGGAAGAAACCGCTTACCTGGCTGAAAAAGGGTTCGATGATTTCATTGTTGCATACCCCACGGTACAACCCGCCGATATGAATACCTTCGTGGAACTGGCCAGGAAAAAGAAAAAAGTATCCCTGATGATCGATTCCATCGAACATCTCAAAATACTGTCCGAGGTTGCCAAAAGTCACAGGGTTACCCTCAATGCGTGCCTTGAAGTTGATACGGCATATAAACCCATGAACCTTCCCCTGTACCTGGGGGTCAGGCGCAGCCCGGTACGTACCGCGCAGGACGCAATTGATATAGCACGCGCCTCGCTGGAAATGCCGGAAGTGAAGATAAATGCCATCATGGGATATGAAGGACATGTGGCCGGCCCCAATGATAACCTCCCGCACAGGTGGTTCATGAACGCGGTTATCAGGTTTTTGAAAAAGCGTTCTATCAACGAGTTCACTCCCCGCCGTATCGGTATAGCTGAAATGTTTGCCAGGGAAGGTGTTCAGGTCGAGATCGTTAACGGCGGCGGCAGCGGCAGCCTGGTTTCCACGGGTAAAGACCCCTCGGTGACCGAGATTACCGCGGGGTCGGGCTTTTACGCGCCCGGGCTGTTCTGGCATTACAGGGAGGTGGATTTTATCCCGTCAGCCTTTTTTGCCATCCAAATTGTCCGCAAACCGGCAGAAGCAATGGTTACCTGCCTTGGCGGCGGCTACAAGGCATCCGGGCCAACGGGAGATGACAAGCAGCCGGTTCCCGTCTACCCGGAGGGATTGAACCTTCTGCCCCTGGAAGGGGGCGGCGAGGTGCAGACCCCGCTGGTACTGCCAAAAGACTGTCCTGATCTTAACCTGGGTGACCCGGTCTTTTTTCAGCATGCCAAGGCGGGAGAAATATGTGAAAGGTTCAACTTCTTTTACCTGATAGACAAAACCGGCATAGTAAAAAAAGTAAACACCTACAGGGGGGACGGGAAGGCTTTCCTTTAAAAAAAGACTTCGGGCTCTTTCCTGTCAGCACACTTCTCTGACAGTCTTTCCGTGACTGCAAGTATCTCTTTCGATTGCAGTGACCGTGCGTTCTCGGGACACCGTTTTATACAGGCACAGCATATGATACACTTCTGAGGATCCTGCCTGTAATCAACCGGATCGATGGCATTCACCGGGCATGCCTCCACGCAAATATCACAGGCTGTACACAATTCATTGTCTACTGGAATATTCACAGGTGGGAACTGCAGCCTTTCTTTGTATGGTTTGTTGCCGGGTATTTCAGGCTCTTTTTGGATGGAATTCTCAGGTTCACCATCAAGAATGGCTGCGATTCTTCTACCGAATTTCACGGCCTTTTCCAGGTCATCATTGTCCGGACGATCCATGGCTATGGGGGCATCATCCCGTGAATAAGAATGCTCCCCGATAAAAGCACCGGCTGCTATTATCT
>CAYFSO010000167.1:0-2007 GCA_964345775.1 uncultured Leptospiraceae bacterium
GGTACTGGCAGTTATATTCTCCGCATTCGGGATACTTGTGCCAATGCTGTTTCACCTTGTAGGACTTGGAGCTGTATTTCTTCCAATGTTTTTGCCGCTGGCACTGGGAGCTTTCTTTTTGAGCCCGGTGAACGCCTTACTCGTGGGCATGTTTACCCCACTTGCATCAGCTGTGTTGACCGGCATGCCGCCTTTTTACCCGCCCATAGCCTTTATAATGGTAGCCGAACTGGGTGTTTTCTGCCTTGTAATATCGGTATTATCACATAGAACCCGTTTACGGAACGTGCTGGTACTTGCCGTCGCCATCCTGGCAGAACGTACAGTGCTGCTATTTATGCTGTCACTTGTTATGCCGATGTTCCAGGTCTCGTATAAGGCTTTCGGTATATATGAAATAGTGAAAGGACTTCCGGGAGTTATTCTTATTCTTGTCATTGTTCCGATTATGGTTGGCAGGGTAAAAAATATATTGAAACGCCGATCACTACGGCCCTTCGAACATTCTCATGAAGGAGATGATCTACATGAAAAATCAGCCTGGCAATAACCTGCATCATGCCGGTTCCTCGAAGATCGAGTATTTCAGCGGCATGGGACATGACTGGGATAATATCGTTGGTAATGATGATGAACGTATACGCGCCATTGGTGACGTATTTGAAATGATACAGCTCCACGAGGGAAACCTGGTTCTTGATGTGGGAAGCGGGAATGGTGTGCTGCTGCCCATAATTGAATCGTATATCGGCAATGCTGGCAGGATAATAGCGGTGGATGCGGCCCCGGGTATGATAGAACGGGCCATACAGAAACATGGACATTACGGCAACATCACGTTCATGGTGGGCTCGGTTGAAACAGTTGAATTGCCTGAAAAACAGGTTGATGCCATACTCTGTTTTGCAGTCTTTCCACATATTGATGACCAGGCGGCAGCACTTCGCCGTTTCAGGGAAATCGTGAAGCCCGGTGGAGCATTGTATATATTTCACATGTCTGATACCAGGTCATTGAACGAATTCCATGGTTCACTCGATGCGCCAGTCAAAGGTGACCATATGCCTGAAAGACATGAACTGGAACCAATGCTGATTGAAGCATCATTTACGATTGAACAATATATTGATAGAACCGGACTGAATTTCGTTAAAGCCGTTCCCGCCACATGATATTGAAAATAACAACGCTGTTTGTATGCCTGCTGCACGTATTGTTACCGGTGAACAGCCCTGTTGCATGGGCAATTCTTAACGGTATTGCGATATTGGTGTTGTTTTATATCTCGGGTCTTGCGCCGGAAGAATTGCTGAAAAGGAATATACTCGTTGTTTCATTTGCGGTGATGATAATGTTGTTCCAGGTGATCACGGCCGTAATAAGCGGGATGCAGCTGAATTATACATTCATGGGAATCACCCTTGCAAGGATACTGTTCATCTACAACATGATCATGGCATCTGTCACATGGATGGGGCGCGGCGGTTTGCTGTGGCTGGTAAAACACGTACCGTCAGAGAGGGTCAGGCTTTTCCTGCTCCTGTTTACACGCACGGTGCAGATGTTCATGAAACTGAACCGTCACATCGTGTTTCAACTTCAATCGAGAATAGATACCGGCAGCAGAAAGAAATACCTTGTGCCGCGGTATTACGTGCAGAATCTTTTTACAGGTGAAATGTACTCCCTGCAGCATTACCAGGCCGGGATGATGACAAGGGTGCATGGTCCTGTAAGGGTGTTGCATGCGGCGACGATAAGCAGGGGAGATGTGACATGGTCTCTCTGCGTAATCCTGTTAATGATGGCCGGAATGGCAATGATGATTATCCAGGTGTGAGAAAATGAACGCTGAGAATTACATGATATACGTGAATAACCTTTCATACAGGTATCCCGATGGAAGGCTTGCCCTTGACAGCGTGCAACTTGCCCTTGCCCCGTCTTCACGCCTGGTGCTGGCAGGCCCCAACGGAAGCGGAAAGTCAACCCTGCTGCTTCACCTGA
>CAYFSO010000168.1:0-1843 GCA_964345775.1 uncultured Leptospiraceae bacterium
CTGCAGCATGATAACCAGCACGATCATCAGTATTGAGGTATTATACGACTGCAGGGCAAATGTCCAGCTCACATCAACCCCGTACTTGAACTTGGCCACCATGGGCATGGCGACGGTGAGAAAACCAAGAATCCAGATCAAGAAATTGGCCGGTTTATGATGCTTTTTACGGGAATATATAGTATAGGCAATGGCGGCACAGGTAATGTTCACTACAAGGGGTGGCAGCACCTCGGACCATTCAACGTTGGCGATGATCTGGAACGTTTCCGCGATAATCGCCACTATCAGGTATGCAATAAGGTATGTAAAGCTGTTCCGTATTACCAGCTGTTCTTTGGCCGTGTATGTTCTTTTCACCATAGTAACCACCTTTCACCGCGTATATATATCTTTTCTCCATCCACATGGTGCCAGTACGTCACAATTACCATATTATACAACTAAAAATAATTACAAATACATTTATAATCACTACTTATGTAATATCACTAAAATCTCTCTTTTCATAAATTTTAAGTACTGCTAAACCTCTCTCCAGCTAACAATATACTCTCTTTTGCCTTCCGTGTCATCATGCGCGTCATATATCACCCATTCGCCATAAAGCCCTGCTTCCCGGGCAGCAAGCTGAAAATGGCACATGGCAATGCCCATGTCCACCCGCTGCAGGTCGTGCATGCCGAAAAGCTTCCTGTTCCTTCCATAATATCCCGGCGACCGTTCAAGGTAGAAATGGAACAGCCCCTCTCCATCCCGCATCACCCGCCAGGGCTGCCTGTTTGACGCCGACGGGGCCCTTCGCACCATTTCAAGGGCATCCATGTACATGCCGGCACCCGCCTGGTCAAGCCTGGCCTCGAAACTGCCATCAAAGAAGAGTTCATCCCGGGATTTCCGGCGTTTTGAGCCGGCAGAGAAACGTATCATGGAATCCATCATGCTCTTTTTCTTTGCCGGGTATCCAACCGAGACTACGGCCGGCAATATCTCGTTATCTCCAGGCCCAATTGTTTCTGCGAACGAGGAACGGCTGAAGGTTCCCCCCAGCCAGCAGGTTCCAAGATCCATGTCGGTGGCGAAGAGTATCACCTGTTCTACGAGAAAACCAAAATCCTCAAGGTTTTTTTCACCCTTCTCTACCGCTCCTGTTATAAAAGCCGCAGGGTTCCTGATAACCCCGTAGGTACCCAGGTTCTTCAACGCTGCCCTGTTTTCCGGTGAGGCCGCAGCAAGCTCCAATCGAACTTTACTGTTGAAAGGCGGCCGCGGCAGGTTATGAATATATGAGTCCAGCTCCAGCCTGTCTTCATGGAAAAGCTCTTTTGCAAGGTATGTTCTGCAGGAGTACCGCCTGGTAACAATTGTATGTAATGACTGTGAAAATTCCATGGTGTTTTCATGTTACCACGTGCAACCGGTATATTCCCAATATATTTTTACAATTTTTTGTCTTCAGGGTCATATTTAATTCTTTCTCAGCCTGTAAACTACACTATAGAAAGATCAACGACTACAATTGATTTGATCCAGAAACGAAACCAGGATGTACTGGCTATCTCGGCGTGTCTCCGTGCCGCCGTGCGAAAGCCCGTTAAACTTGATGTTGGCAATGGCACAATATCTTTTGCCGGATCAAAACGTGAACAGACGGCATAAAAAATCCGGATTGACGATTTTTCCGATTGAGGATACTTTTACATATCTCCCGCTATAATCGAGATATACATCAAAATCGGCAGGTTCGTCATGGAACGCATACGAGAATTTTTCCTCTCATCATACCAGGGTACCGGCTATCTCATGGAAGCCCGGAGCCGCCTTCTTATGGCATTTGACCTGG
>CAYFSO010000169.1:0-1698 GCA_964345775.1 uncultured Leptospiraceae bacterium
CGGGTGTATATTACGGACATTGGAACCAGGGTGCAATAGCAGGAACAGCGACCATTCGTGGTTTTGACTTTGACCACGATGCACCATTGAAACTGTTAATTGATGGTGTGCCCCACAACAGGGCGGGTGGCCCCATGGACATTCATCCGGTGTTCCCCATGGAAATTGAGCGGATGGAACTGGTAAAGGGAACCACCGATGTGCGGTATGGTCTTAATAATGTTGCAGGGACGTTGAATGTGGTTACCCACAGGGGTGGTGATATAACGAAGGCCAAATTGCTTTATGGAAGTTTCAACACGGTGGAAGCGGATACACTGGTGGCACGAGAGAAGGACGGTTTTTCGCAGACCTACTTCGTTGGATTCAGGCAGTCCGACGGGTACCGGGATCATTCATCATACAGGAAGGGAGCCGGTTCGGGGAAATGGTTTTACACGTCACCGGACAGCAGGCTACAGACAGGGGTGATCCTGCGGGCCTTCGGCATGCAGGGGGATGGTCCCGGATACCTTGACGAAGAAGATGCCGAAGAAAACCCCACAAAGTCCAATGACTACAACAGTAACGACGGTTCACGGCAAACCAACCAGGATGCAAGCTATCATTTCCAGTACATGTTCAGTGACAACCTGTTCTTTTCACTGGTATCTTACGCAAGAAGATTTGAGCGGACACGATGGCCCCGTTTTGATGAAGGATGGGGTCTATCTGAAAGGATAAGGAAAGAATCTCATTATGGTGGCATCGCAAACCTGGTATACGACAGGCAGTTCAACAGCTTTGTCTTCAATAACCTGAAATTATCAGTGGGTGGGGACTACGAGTTCCAGGACAATATTTTCGTGCGGTACAATACTACCAACAGAATCCGGGATTCACTGCACTCCGGTTGGGACTATACACAGCATAACGGCGGCGGTTTCGTGCAGGCGGACGTGCATACGGTGAAGATAGTACGGCTGATCGCGGGTATACGGGCGGACAGGTTTGACGGCAAGTTTAAGAGCAAGAATACCGGGGAAACCAATGACATGGAGGACTTCGGTACCATATGGCAGCCCAAAGTGGGAACGGTGATCACGCCTGTTGAAGGGTACAGCCTGTATGCCAACTGGGGAAGGACCTTCCAGATGCCGTCCGAGAGTAAAAAGTTTGGTGTTACATCTAAAGGTGTTTCATTTGACGGTGACGTCTCTTATTCAGAAAATGACGGCTGGGAAGTGGGAACCCGGCTGCAGCCGGTGTCGTTCGTGGCGGTACGGGTGTCGTACTGGGAGATGATACGCAGCAAGGAGTTAAAAAAGACGGTTTCCGGTGAATATGAAACCATAGGAAAGACTACGAGAAAGGGATGGGAGGTTGCGGCAAATGTAACTCCCGTCAAGTGGCTAAATATCTGGGGGTCATACGCGCGCCAGACGGCTGAATATACCGATCCCGGACCAGATAATCAATCAATAGAAGGAAATGATATTGCCATCATCCCCGAGTATAATGCAAAGTACGGTGCTGACCTTGAAACACCACTGGGTATCACTCTTTCGGCATGGGGTGAAATGCAGGGCAAGTATTACGCCGACGCTGATAACACTGTAAAAGTAGACTCGTATCATCTTCTCAACGGGGCGGTGATGTATAATCTTAACAGGAATACCATGATCCAGTTGCAGGTACACAATATATTTGACTATGACT
>CAYFSO010000170.1:0-1639 GCA_964345775.1 uncultured Leptospiraceae bacterium
GACCCGGAACGGTCATCCGGCATCTTTTCAATGAGGGACACGTATCGATCCATGTCATGTATCCGGTACTCGAATTTCTTCTTTTTCATGGCAAGTACATGGTTGGCGGTGATCCGGTATACCCAGGTTCTGAAGGCTCCCCTTTCAGGGTCATAGGAAGAGAGGGACGTGATGGCCTTGATGAGGATCTCCTGTGTCACATCGGCGGCATCATGGTGGTCCATCACCATCTTGAAGGCGATATTGTAGATCCAGTTTTGGTGACGCAGGATGAGTTTTTCAAGAGATTGCCGGTCACCATTAAGTGCCAGCTGGATCAGCTGGTTATCAGCCTGTGTGTTCTCCGGTTGTTCGTAATATCGTGAACCCATCTTTATTCTCCGTTCTCTTTCACATACTGGTAGTGTATTGTACTGTCCAGTGTGACAAAACAATAAGAAAAAGTGAAAAAAATGTTCAATTTTCTGCCTGAAAAGTGATTCTCAAAATACTGAACAAAAACGGATTGACATACATTATATAATTTACATAATCACCTCAATCGATGTACTGGATATCATCCCCACACATAATGAGGAATGTATGAAAACAAGAATAGTATCGGCTCTTGCAGTCACTGCTATACTTATTCCCTGCGTATTATTTGGATACGCTGAATTCGAGAAAGAAGATGCGGCGAAGGCAGCCATGCAATGGCTTGCCCTTTTAGATGCTGGAAAATACAGGGAAAGCTGGAAAGAGGCTTCAACGTATTTTAAGAAAAAGGTGAGCAGTGATAAATGGGAGAAGTCAGTCAGGGAGGAAAGAGATAAACTGGGAGAAGTAAGATCACGCACATTGAAGATAACTCATCGAGTGACGTCCATTCCCGGTGCACCCGAGGGTGATTACTTTATATTGAGATTCAGAACAGATTTTGCCGACAGGGGAAATGCCATTGAGACAATCACAATGGTGATGGACGAAGACGCCAGGTGGCGCATGGTCAATTATTACATAAAATAGTATACACTAAAAATGTAAAGGGATGGTACTGCCTGAATGAAATACGATGTATTCAACCGAACTGGATCAAGGGCAAAAGAACGTGAACCATCAACCTATAACCTGGTCATTGGCCTTACCCTGGCATGGGGCTTTGCCGTTAACTGGTTCATGGTGAAAAACATTGATCCCCGGTGGCTTGCCAGTATTAATTTCCTGGTTTTCCTGCTGGTATACTTCGCCCTGTGCTTCCTGGGTGTGTACCTCTTTAACAGCTCAGAGAAGCCCCTGGTAAGTTTTGCCGGGTATAACCTCGTGGTGATACCCTTTGGCCTTGTGATAAATATCATCGTGAGCCGGTACGATCCCACCCTTGTGCTTGAAGCTATCCGCGTAACCGCCCTGGTAACCGTGGCAATGATGTTACTTGGTACCATCTTCCCTCACGGCATCATCGACTGGATCGTGGTGCTCATCTTCTGCGGTTATATCGGCTACGACTGGGGCAGGGCCAACGCCATACCCAAGACACTGGATAACGCCGTAGACAGCGCCGCCGCGTTGTACATGGACATCATCAACCTGTTCATACGTATATTGCGCATCATGGGAAGACGGTGACAGGTGTGAAGGGAAAGGTTTGGAAAATCCACAA